>JABURQ010000016.1 GCA_014762625.1 Planctomycetaceae bacterium
TCAATGACGACGGCGGGCACCGATTGCACACCGAGGCCCTTGGCCTGGTTCGCTATGTTCGGATCATTCATGTCGAGCACCGTTACCTCGCAGGACGGGCAGGCGATGCTCTCGACCAGTTTGACGGTTTCATCACAGGCCGGACATCCGGCGCTGAAGATTTCGATTTGACGTTTATCAGCCATTGCTGGCCTCCTCTGAAAAGGGTTGAACTTGATGAAGTTGGTGTGTCGAACAACACGTTTGACCATTTTTATTCGAGTCGGTTTTTTCTGGCCACGAATTCCAAAGCGATGCACTGACCAACAGCGCAATCCCGCCATACATCGCCGGATTGGAGCCAAACCAGAATTTGCCGATCAGGACGACCATCGCCGCCAACAGGCCGAGGGCGAAAGGAGCGTAACCTCGTCGTCGGCTGGCCCGAAATCCCAACGCTCCGACGGCGATAACCAGAAATGCCGCTGTCAGCGGAAAGAGATAGGCCGTATCGACCAAAAAACCGAGACCGACTGCACCAAGCAGCCCGGCATACGCAGGCCAACACGCCGGACACGCCAGATTCGGTAACAGTGAGACCCCCACAGCAGGGATGACGGCCAGCCATGTTCTCCATTTGCCTGTTGATCGGGGAGTCGGCGATGCCGCGGTCGTACGCAAGGCCGACACAATAGTCTCGCTGGAAGGAAAACCTTGGGCTCGTGCTGCTTCCTCTCGATAGATTCGGCAGCAATTTGCTTCGTCGGAGGGGCAGGCACCAGCCACATCTCTGCCATCGACAAGAATGGTCGGTGATCCGTATTGCCGAACATGAGGCGGGCTGGCCGGCTCGCTTCGCTCCCACTCGTTCCACTCCGCAGGATCACCGATTTGGTTGAATGCTTGTCGAAGTTGGTCTCTTGTCGCCTCGACATTCGGGCAATCGGCGTCGTAAATGAGTTCTACCTTGGACATCACGATTTCTTCTTTCCGTCCAATGACTCCAGAATCGGACATTCGCTGGTCGGGCCATCGCCTTTGCACGCTTTCGTCAGCTTCACCAGTGCTCTTTTCATCCGCTGAAGCGTTCGGATTTTTTCCTCGATGTCGGCGATCTTCGCTTCGGCTCGCCCTTTTACGTCGGCACACGAGGAAGATGAGTCAACCTTCAGGGATAGCAACTCTTTAATCTCGTTGAGCGTGAATCCAAGTTCCTTGGCCTCTCGGATGAACCGCAGACGGTCCACGACGCCTTCGTCGAATTGACGATAACCAGACGCTCTCCGTGAGGGTTCCTCGATCAACCCTTGTCGTTCATAGAATCGAACGGTTTCGACGCCGACTCCTGCTTCCCGAGCAACTTGTCCGATGGTGAATGTTTTCATGGTGAGTTTTCCGTTGTCTCCTCTCATTCTAAAGGCCGTACCACACTACGGAGTCAAGGGCGATGCGGAGAATTCTGGAATGGGTCGTTCCGCCAATGTAAACGACCTACCACATGAGCGGCAGGCCGTTTCGTATGATGTGCGAGATGTGCGTTACTTCCTGCCACGGCAGCAAGGCGGAAGCTCCTCGTCGGTTTCGGCGGTCTTGCCCTCGGCATCGAGCGGGCACTCGTCCCGACAGACCAGTTCTCCGGTCAGGGGGCAATCGACTTTGCCGGGACAGTCCTCCCGGTTGACGTCCACGAGCGGGCACTGATCCTTGCAGACTGCTTCCCAGGTCAGCGGACAGGTAACCTTACCCGGACAGTCGGCTCGTTCACCGCTTTGGTTGACCCCATACGCAGCCACGCCGACGCCAAGCATCAGCAGCACGCCGACACTCCAAAATGCTTTCTTCACGAACACGTTCTTCTTCATCACGAACCTCCAAACGAATGAGTAACTTGCTTCACAGTCTTCATCTTACAGCCCGTACCGTACTACGGAGTCAAGGGCGATGTGGAGGATTCTGAAATTGGACGATCTGCCAATTCACCGAACGTCGACTGGGAAGCGACTTTGCCCTTCAGTTCATCCGTCGGTCGGTCTCCCCAATAGGTGCCGAAGTAGGCGAAACGAACGACACCTTTCGAAATTCTGCACAGACACATAGAACCTGCGGTTTGCAGGATGACAAAGAGTTTTTCATACCAGTCGCTGACCGCTTACTGATATCTGGAGTAGTCAGTGACTCGTTTCTGGGATTGAGAATCACCGTTGTCGGATGGCGGAACCACCTGCCAACCCAGTGCCCATTGCAGTTGAAATTGAGCCCTGTTGTAATCGACGACGGCGTTCAGATAAGCTCGACGGGATTGTAAATCGATAAGATTCAGTCGCAACCCTGAAGCTTAGGCGAACGCTGGGTGGCTGTTCCCTCTCAGCCACCCATTTTTTTAATTGCGCTAAAACCTCTCAGGCGAAGGCCACCTGGGTCGGTTGAGGGATATCCCATTCTGCCACAGACGGGAGAGACCGATCTCGTGAAGCGTTTTTCCATAAGTACCACCGACGGGTGACACCGCCGCGCTTTAGAGTAATTCTGAAATCCTGCTGTCAGTATTCATTCGCGATTTCCCTGAAGAGGGATCGACAATTCTTCCGATATCAACTATAGACGCCGCGTTTCAACACCAAAGCTGTCGCGTGATCTATGTGGTATCGAACTGTCAAAACTCTATTGACTGTACTACTTGTGACTTCACAAGTTGTTGCCACCACTCCGCTTCACGCCAATAGCAGCTACTTTGGGTCGCCATGTTGTTGCTCGGAGAAAGTCCCTTCTGGATCCTGTTGCTGCTCTAACAAACAGAAGTTGGCTTCGGCATCCTGTTGCCATTCTGCTCAGGCGGAACACTCGAAAACTTCGTCGACCAACGACGGCTGCCAGTCGATTTGCGGGTGTGGTTGCCAGCAGACGACGCAGCAGAAAGCTCCGCTCTCTTCCTCTGCGGATCCAGACGAATTGGTCCACCGGTCGACCGAATTCACGGGCGAGCAAATCATAGACGAGGCTGTGAAGGCCGGGATTCCCGCACGACCAGAGGCACTCGAACGTCACACGTTCTTCTTTGAATTGCCTCAAGAACTGCTTTTCTGTTCCTGGCTGATTTAATTCAGCCCCTTCTTCCGATCGCTGCTGCGCAGCAGTGAGGAACAGAACTCTATCACGAGCTAGCTCAACCGAATACGGTTGAATGCATGAATCGACAATTCGTTCGAAGTCGGGCTTTTCTCGGCTGAGACGATCGACAGCACGATGCTCGTGGCTCCCGTTTTCCGGTCACCCATTAAGGAGGATCCGGCCCATGGTGCCATCTTCCCATCAAAATCCGCCTCAGAATGAGGCTCCGGACGATACTCCTCAAAATCAGAATCCCGCGGGGCAGCCAATAGACGCTCCATCAGTAACCCCGCAGAAGGGACGCGGGGGGATCATGTCTGTTCTGAATTACTTTGCCCGGCCGTTGCTTTTTGCCTCGACCGTGATGATCGTCCTCGGTGCGATCGGTGTGGCGCAGAGAGTGGGCTGGATTGAGAATACACAGTCGGATCCGACCGGAACGACAACCAAAGCAGCAGCCAGTCCCGATTACATCTGCCCCATGATGTGTACGCCCCCTCAAAAAGAACCGGGGCGGTGTCCGGTTTGTGCCATGGAGTTGGTACCGGCGAGTTCGGAGTCGAATGGAGGAGATGAACGTTCCATTGTGATCGATCCTGCCTCGCGTCGTGTAGCCAATATTCAGACCGTGGAAGCGAGAGCCCATGCGGCAGACCAGATCATTCATGCGGTCGGCGAAATTCACTACGACGAAAGCCGACTCAAGACGATCTCGGCGTACACGGATGGTCGCTTCGATCACTTGCACATCGATTTTACCGGAGCGGTCGTGACCCAGGGAGAACCGTTGGCGACCTTTTACTCTCCCGACTTATATTCCGCCCAGGTGGAATATCTCCAAGCCTCCAAATCGGTAACTCAACTTTCCGGCCAGGCCTTGGCTTCGGTCGCGGAATCCAATCGTCGTCTGCGCGATAACGCCCGGCAAAGATTGATTGAACTCGGGATGACTGAGGATCAAATCAAATCGCTAATCGAAAACAGGGCCGCGCGCAGCCGGATGGAAATTGTGGCGCCGATGAGCGGCACTGTGATTGAAAAACTGGCGGTCGAAGGGGAATACGTCAAAGAAGGTGAGCCAATTTTTAAGTTAGCCGACTTAACGACAGTCTGGTTGATGTTGGAACTGTTCCCTGCGGAGGCCGCGTTGTTAGAAAACGGGCAGGCGGTGGCGGCGAAGCTCAAGTCGCTTCCCAATCAGGTTTTTCCGGGAGAAATCACTTTTATCTCTCCCGAGGTGGATCCGCAATCCCGCACCGTCAGCGTGCGGGTCGCCATGAACAACCAAAAGGGGAAGCTGAGAATCGGCGATTATGCCAAAGCCACGATCCGAGTTCCTCAGAGTGACTCCGACTCGATCGTGATCCCCCGGAATGCGGTATTGATGGCGGCGGACCATTGTGTGGTCTATGTCGAAACCGAACCGGGACGTTTCGAGATCCGCCGTATCGAAACCGGTTCCGTCTGCGAAGATGATGTTATTGTCACGAAGGGTTTGTCGGTCGGCGAACTCGTCGCCACCAAAGGGAACTTTTTACTCGACTCACAAATGCAACTGGTCGGCAATCCCTCACTGATTGATCCGACTCGAGCCGCCGCTCCCCGCGAGCCTTATCCCGGTTTTACTCCCGAGATGCTGGCCGAAATCGATCAGCTTTCGGCGGTCGATCAAAAGCTGGCCCTGGATCAGGTGATCTGTCCGGTGACAGATTTCAAACTGGGGTCGATGGGGGTTCCTCCCAAAGTGATGGTGGATGGAAAGCCGGTGTTTCTGTGCTGCGAGGGTTGCCGTGAGAGCCTGATGGAGAACTCCGAGGCTCATCTGAAGAAAATTCAGGAATACCAACCCGAGGCCGAGGGAAAACAACCCCAAGCTCTCGAAGAAGGTGACACGCTCCCCCCTCTGGGAGAGATGAGCCTCACGGAAGATGACGACAGCCTGCCTCCTCTCGGGGACATGCAATTGATCACTCCCGAGAAACCCCGAACGACGGATGTGCAATCAGAGTCAGGGAGGATTCTGCGATGAAATGGTTAATAGACTTCTGCCTGCGGGAACGATTATTGATTGCCATCCTGTCGGTCGGACTGATTGGCTACGGCTGGTACGCCGCACAAAAAGTCCCCGTCGATGCCATCCCCAACGTCGGTGAGAACCAAGTCATCGTGTTGACGAAATGGGAAGGCCGTTCTCCGAAAGACATCGAAGACCAGGTCACCTATCCGCTCTCGATCGCGCTACAAGCCGTTCCCGGATCGAAGAGCGTTCGCGGCAAGAGCATGTTTGGATTCAGTTTCGTCCAAGTGACGTTCGACGATGACGTCGATTTCTACTGGGCACGTTCCCGAGTGGCGGAACAACTGACGACAGTCTCCAATTCGCTGCCAAAGGATGTCACGCCGACGCTTGCCCCGGACGCCACTGCATTGGGGCAAATCTATTATTACGTCTTGGAGCCGCCCGTCGGGATGGATCTGGCCGAGTTGCGTTCCCGCCAGGAGTTCTTCATCAAATACGCGTTGCAATCCGTGGACGGTGTCGCGGAAGTCGCTTCGATCGGTGGCTACCTGCGGCAGTATCAAATAGAAGTCGATCCCGATGAACTGCGCTATCACAGCATTCCGCTCAATCGGGTGATCGATGCCGTCGAAGCCTCCAATATCGATGTTGGTGCCAAAACCGTCGAAAAAGGGGGCATGGAATACATCGTGCGGGGGAAGGGTTTCATCGGCGTCGAAAGGACCGAAGCTGAAACAATCGAACAAATCGAAGATACCGTAGTCGAGACACAGGAGGGCGTCCCCATCACGATCGGAGAACTCGCCACCGTTCAGGTCGGTCCCGCCTTCCGACGAGGCGCGCTCGACTTTAACGGCCAGGAAGCGGTCGGCGGTGTGGTCGCAATGCGTTACGGAGAAAACCCGAGTGCCGTCATCCAGCGAGTCAAAGCCAAAATTGCATCACTGGAGTCGGAACTCGATGGAATCCAGATTGTGGGAGTCTACGACCGCACGCAATTGATCGACGAAACGATCTCGACACTGACGACAGCCCTGTCCGAAGAGACCATTATCACCATTGCTGTAGTGATCCTCTTTCTGCTGCATTTTCGAGCGAGTCTGATTATCGCCATTACGTTGCCGATGGCGGTCTTGATGTCGTTTATCGCCATGCATTTGTTCCATGTCGATGCCAACATCATGTCGCTGGCTGGCATCGCCATCGCGATTGGAACGATGGTTGATATGGGGATCATCATCCTGGAAAGTATCTACGATCAGCTTGCGGAATGGGAAGATGAAGGTTCGCCCGGAGGAACTGAAGGACGACTGAAAGTCATTCGAGATTCGGCAAGTGAAGTGGTTCCGGCAGTCATGACGGCAGTGACCACCACGATCGTGAGCTTCCTGCCGGTCTTCTTTTTGACGGGACGCGATCATCGTCTGTTTGCTCCGCTGGCGTGGACGAAAACATTTGCCCTGGCTTCCAGCCTGATCGTCGCGGTCATCGTGGTGCCGATGCTGTGTCGTGTCTTATTGAAAAGTTCCAAGTCGTCTACTCGCTTCCGTCTGATTTCAGCGGGGGGGCTCGCTCTGCTGGCAGGAGCGCTGTGTCAATTTGTCTGGATCGAAGAACTTCGGGCGTTGACGGGGTGTCCGCCGGTTCTGAATTCGACTTTGGGTCTGCTGTTGGGAGCGTTCGCAGGTTACTGGCTTTCGTCGGAACGGATTCGCCCCTTACAACGTAATCCAGTCAGTCGATTGGTGCTCTGGCTGTATGGGGGACGATTGAAATTCGCCCTTAAACACAAAGTCTTCAGCCTCTCCTTTCCGGCGATCATATTTCTCATCGGTCTTGGAGCCTGGATTGGGTTACCGATGGTGCTGCGTCCCCTGGAGAAAGCCGCCCATGTCATGGGAGCTGAACTCAACGATTTCCCGGGCTACGTATCCGCCAAGCATCTCTTCACCGGTCTCCCCACGGACGACTGGATCGCCCTCGATGAGGGAAGCTGGTTCTACATGCCGAGTCTCTATCCCGCTTCCAGTTTCAATCAGGCGATGGAAACCCTGCAAACGCAGGACGCCATGATCAAGCAAATCCCCGAAGTCTCCGATGTGTTAGGGAAAATTGGACGTGTGGATTCCGCTCTTGATCCGGCACCAGCCTCGATGGTGGAAACCTATGTCATGCTCAAACCGAAATCGGAATGGCGAGAGGGGATGACCGAAAGAAAGATTTGGGACGAGATCAATGAGGTGGCCACACTCCCCGGCATCACGCCCGCTTCCGCGTTACAGCCGATTGAAGGTCGTGTCGTCATGCTGCAAAGCGGAATCAAAGCCTCGATGGCCGTGAGAATTTACGGTGACGATCTGCAAGGACTCTCCGACGCCGCCAAAGCCGTCGCCGAACAACTCAAGTCTCACCATCTGGTCAATCCAGGAACAGTCAATCCCGACATCGTAATGGGAAAACCATACGTCGAATTTGAAATCGACCGTAAGGACGCCGCTCGTTACGGCATGAATACCAGAATGGTGAATCAGATTGTGGCAGCAGGCCTGGGTGGGGTTGATGTGACCGAGACGGTCGAAGGCCGGGAGCGTTATCCGATTCAAGTGCGTTACGAACGTAGCGTGAGAAAGCATCTGGATGACTTGCAAGATGTGCCGGTCGTCACACATACCAACGAAGTCGTGAAACTGGGAGAGCTGGCCGATGTGGTCACAACATGGGGGCCGGGAGCGATTAACAGTGAAGACGCGCGCCTGGTGGCACATGTCTCCTTCTCCCCGGCAGGCAGCGCGGGAGATCTGGAAACGGTTGAATCCGTCATGAACTCGTTGCGGGGAGCGCGAGAGAATGGAGAGTTGGTTTTTCCGGCCGGGAATTTCGAACTTCAGCCGGTCGGCTCGTTTGAAAATCAGATTGAAGCCAATCGTCGACTGATGTGGATTGTACCGGTGGTCATCCTCATCAATCTGCTGCTGCACTACCTTCATTTTCGCAACCTGCCGATCTCGCTGGTCGTGTTTTCGGGAATTCCCGTGGCTGCGGCAGGAGGGATGATTCTGGTAGCCGTGATGGGCGTCGAGATGAATACGGCGATGTGGGTTGGCTTTATTGCATTATTCGGCCTGGCCGCGGACGACGGAATCGTGATGGCGACCTACATGCGGGATTCTCTTCGGCGGAAAACGATTCATTCGGTCGAAGACATCCGCAATGCGATCTACGAAGCGGGGCTCAAACGCATCCGACCGTGTGTAATGACGACGATGACGACTCTAATTGCCTTGATTCCGGTGTTAATTTCCACCGGTCGGGGGGCCGACGTCGCTCGGGCGATGGCTTTACCGGTCTTTGGAGGGATGATGATCGAGCCGTTTACCACTTTCATCGTTCCCACACTTTATTGTGCCTATATGGAATTCAAATTGCAGGTCGGAGCGTCTGACGAAGTCTTCGCTTTCGACGATCATCGGGATGAGTCGCAAACTTCCGTGGCCGCCTGATGACGAAAAACGGATGAACGAAACAGGAGTTCGACGTGAACTTCTTCTTCAGCAGAGACAACGGATTGAATCTGCTGGTTTTTTTTGATGAATAGAATTAGGAGAAGAATGATGAAAACTTTCTTCACATTAACGCTGTTACCCTGCCTGGGGCTGATCGCCGCAACCTTCCACGCCGAAGGCCAGGAATCCAAACAGCTCTCACAGCGCGATCAATTGAGAGCCGCCGCACAGCAGATTTGTCCCGTCTCGGGGCAACCATTAGGCGAGCATGGAACTCCCGTCAAAGTGACGGTCGGCAAGCAGAAGGAAGAAGTCTTTCTCTGTTGTGAGGCATGTCTGAAAGGGCAACTCAATCGCAAACACTGGGGAACCATCCATGCGAACTATGCGAAGGCTCAGGGCATTTGTCCGGTAATGGAGCAGAAACTACCCGACAATCCCAAATGGACGATTACGGATGGGAAAATTATTTATGTTTGCTGTCCCCCGTGCACTAAAAAGATCGCTGCTGAGAAAGAAAAGTACCTCGGTAAGCTCGATCAGTTGTACGCCAAATCTTTGAAGCAGAAATAGGGGCTCGGTTCTCGCCCCGCGAACTGGCCCGCTTCGGAGTGGAAATAGATCCCTCGAAGCGGGCATCAGTTCGTGACCATTCAATAAAATAGTCATGTTCAGTTGCTTTGTGTTATGATGGACTGAAAGCAAACTCATATCTCTGCAACACAAAGGGATGACTCGCTTCATGGATCATTCTCAAGACGACCATTCGAGCCAATATCGCAAAGACAGCCTCTCTCTTCCGGGAGTGGTGGCGATGGGCACCGGCGTCATGATCGGAGCCGGAATTTTCGCTCTGACGGGACAAATGGCCGAACAGGCAGGAGGTTTATTCCCGTTGGCTTTTCTCTCTGCGGCTCTCGTGACGGCTTTCAGCGCTTATACTTACGTCAAGATGTCCAACGCCCATCCCTCGGCTGGCGGAATCGCCATGTACCTGAAGATGGCCTACGGTGAGGGAACGATGACAGCGGGCTGCTCTCTATTGATGTATTTTTCCATGGTCATCAACGAAAGTCTCGTCGCCCGGACATTCAGCAACTACACATTGCAACTATTTGACGTGCCTGATGACACCTGGCTGATTCCGGTTCTCGCAGTGGGACTTCTGGTTTTCGTTTTTATTGTGAATGTCCTCGGCAATGAGTTCATTGGGGGAATGTCGCTGGTAACCGCATTTATCAAAATTGGCGGCATCGCGTTATTTGCGGGAGTCGGATTGTGGTTGTCGGGAGGCTCTTTCCAGAGTTTCTCCGTCCAGCCAAAGTCCGCGGGTGGTGGATTTCTCGCGGCGACAGCGCTGGGGATTTTGGCTTACAAAGGTTTCACGACCATTACCAACAGCGGTGATGAACTCAAAAACCCCACGAAGAATGTCGGTCGAGCGATCATTGTTTCGATTTCCATTTGTGTGGTGATCTATTTGCTGGTCGCGTTTGCTGTCGCGGGAAATCTGAGTCTCGAAGAAATCATCCAGGCGCGCGATTATTCTCTCGCGGAAGCTGCCCGACCCGCTCTCGGAGAATATGCGGTCTGGTTTACCGTCGGGATTGCCATCGTAGCAACGATCTCGGGAGTCATTGCCAGTGCGTTTGCTGTCTCTCGCATGCTGGCCATGTTAAGCGAAATGGGACTCGTGCCTCACAGGCATCTCGGAATGCCCGGTGATGTCCAGAAACATACTTTGGTGTACACCATCGTGATGGCAATCGCCTTGGCTGCACTTTTTGATTTAAGCCGCATCGCATCGCTGGGAGCGATCTTTTACATCATTATGGATATCGCCATGCATTGGGGAGTCTATCGCACTCTTCGTAAAGAGATCGGCGCAAATGGGATGGTGCTTATCACGGCCATCATCCTGGATGTGACCGTCCTGGGGGCATTAATCTACGTCAAGGGGATTGCCGACCCTGTCTTGCTGATAGTGGCTGCAATCGGCTTGATATTGATTTTCTCGGGAGAAAAATGGTTCCTGAGTTGGAGACCCAGTTATTTAACTGAACCAGATTTGGCTTTGGATCGCGATAAGCCTAGTGAGTGATTATTTGAGATTTCCTCTTTTGGAAAGCGCCAAATCTGTCAAAAGAAAATCACAGCAGTTCATTCATTCTTACCACGTTTCATCTCCATAGTGGCTTTTTTATAACTACCTGGAGTTCCAAAACGGTTGACGATTTCAGCAAAGATGCCCCCTTTTTCGATCGGCTCCTCGGTCTCCATAACTTTGTGATAGAGGTCTTTCGGCAAAACACGGAGCGTAGTCATCAATCCTTTCACAGATTCAGGCCAATTTGCACGCATCCCCTGAACTTCTCGTCGACTCCAGATCTGTTTCATGAAATCCTCAGACATCGACATCCCTTTCATTCCTTGGGGATAACCGGGCGTCTGCAAGCTGGAGTCTGTATTGGGGATTGAAATTTCGGGCCGCACGTCAATATTTTGAAGATATTCATCGACGCTCTGCTGGTCACGCATGCGGGGACCAACATGTTGGACCATATGGTTCATCATGTGGTGTGTCATGTGACAGTGAAACATCCAGTCTCCCGGATTATTGGCAATGAATTCGAAACTGCTGGATTGGGCGACCGCGATTAGTTCTGTGTTTCGAGGAATCCAGGCAGACTTGGGGATGCGAGCTCCCTCATGCCCCGTCACCCAAAAAGTATGGCCGTGCAGATGAATCGGATGATGCTGCACCGGTGCAAAGTCCAACAGCCGAACTCGGACCCGTTCTCCATGCCTAACGACAAGCGGAGTTGTGTAGGGACCGCTTCGTCCGTTGATCGTATGCCAGTTCCAATCCATCGACCAGGAGTCGTTGACGACCTGATTCGGAAGGATCGCAAAATTCTGAAATATCAGACCGATGTCTCGATCGACAGGTGGATCGAAGACTTTTCGGGGATGCACGATAAACCATCCCACCATCCCCATCGTCTCCTGCATGGCAACGTGTGTGTGATAATAGAAAGTCCCCTCTTCATGCACGTCGAATTCATAGACGAATTCTTGTCCAGGCGGGATCATGTTTTGAGTCAAAGTCGCAGCTCCATCTTGCTGGACAGGTAATTCAAATCCATGCCAGTGGACACTGGTTGCTTCGGGAAGATCATTGTGAACGACGATGCGGACGCGATCCCCCTGATTCACTTCGATCGTTGGACCCGGCATCGACCCATTGAATCCCCAGACGACCATTTTGTAGCCAGGAAGAAATTCTCTCTCGACCTGCTGGGCGACTAGATGAAACTCTTTAGCTCCATTTTTCATCTCCCAGGGAAGTTTCTTCAGGTCGGGAGCTTCAAATGGAGCTGGACCGTCTTCCGCTTTGCGAAAACCGGGGACCAATTTCCCGAGGTAATAATTCCCGTCTGGATCATTCCCACGCGACGGAACATAGCGAGAGAATCCGTCGTATTCGATTCCCACATGTTTGTAAGGATGTTGAATACTGGTGGGGAGAGGGTGAAGGAGTTTTTGGCCGTTGTTATTCTCAATAGGTTCCTCTGCAACGGCTTTACCTGCTGACAAAGCAACAGCAGCCAGTGTTCCTTGTTTGAGAAATTCGCGCCGTCCAGATTGATGTGAGTGATCTGCCATGATCGAAATTGCTCCAATGAGCTGAGTCACGTTTTTGAGAATGGGATATTGTGAAATCGAACGCGTTATCGAGGCTTGGGGATACTATCGATATGTCCGCCCGGAACCGGCCCGCCCGGAGTGGAAAGACCACCGTGAAGTAGAAAACCGTCGATCAGAACTTCGTTGATACGGACCTCCGCTTGCGAGTGGACGTAATTAACTCGCGAATTGGTATAGTCGTCGTAGGCTTTTAAAACTTCAGACCAGTTCCTGCGGTTTTGCTGATAGCTTTTGAGATGAAATCGATAGGCTTCCCGTTTTTCCGGGAGGATGACGTCGCGATAATTCTGAACGGCTTGCAACGCTGTCAGATAACGACTATAGGTTTGGGCCAGCATCTTTTGAAGATGCAGTTCTGTTCGACGAATTTCATTACGCTGTCTGGCGTAATCCGCTTCGGCCTGTGTGATTGTTCCCTGATTTCGATCGAACAGGGGTACTTCAATGGAGACTCTTGCGGCAGCCGTCGTTTCCCGTGCCTCGTAGTTGTAGCCGCTGCCCGCAGAGAGCACGAGGTCGGGAACCCATTCCACTCTTTCGCGTTGGACGGTGATGCTGTCCTCACGTAACTTCGCTTTGGCAGCCAGCAATTCCGGACTTTGAGCGAGCAAAAGTGCGGCGGCTTCCTCGAATTCAATCGGCTCTCGAATTTCTTCCAGTGAGCCTTCCAGTTTGGGATTGGAGAGTCGGACTCCGACCAACGACATTAATTCCAAAAGATGCTGTCTCTGGTTGTTCTGAGCGTTCAATAATGCCAAACGGTGTTGCTGCAAACGCGCGTTACTCTGGTGGACCTCAGCGAAAGTTGCTTGACCAAGGTTGTACATCTCACGAGTGGTAACAGCGTCATCCCTGGCGTTTTTCAGGAGTTCCTCGCGAAGCTTAATGATATCTGCCGCAGCAAGGGCTTTGAAAAAATGAACTCGGACATCATTACAGACTCGATACTGTTGAGCCACTGACAGAAACTCTGCGATTTTCGCCCGCTGTAGATACTTATTGCGACTCAGTTTGAGCTTGTTAGCGGTCACGATTCGTTGTTCGATTTCGGCTCCTTGCCATTCGCCGGGGCTATCGGTATTGCCCGGCACGTCGATTCCGATTTGCTCCCCGATATAGGAGAGAGAGGGATTGGGATAAAGCCCCGCTTGCATAGCTCTCCCGAGTTGTGAATTGATGTGCAAACGCGCCTGCAACAGAGTGGGATTGTGTTTGCACGCAAGGCTAATCAAGTCTTCAAGAGAATAGCTTTGTGATGCAGATTCATCTGACGATGACGCCCCCCAAGTTGGGCCGATTGGACTGGGGACATTGGGGGGATCAGTAAATCCACGTCCCGGCTCTTTCGATTGAGTCTGATCTGATGCTGATACCGTACCAGGGGACGGTGGGACTTTCTTCTCATCCCCCACGCTAGGTGAGATGCCAAGTTGTCCGGTCATGACGACCATTATCAATGCGATAAAATAAGCGTATTTCTGAAGGACAGTTGTGTGATGGACAGCCATGAGACACATTCCAATTGGAAAGTCAAAGCGAATCTTTTTGTGTGAACTACTACTCAGTTTTCAGGAGACGACCGGCCGCGGCTTCCAAACGCGCATTGGCGGTCGCCAGGTCGCCGATCGCTTTCTGGTATTCCAGTTCCAGCATCAGCACGCTGCGATAATCGCGAATCACCCGATCGAACTCGACGGCCCCGTTCGAATACGAAGTCTGGTCGGCAGCGAGAGTCTGGCGAGCCTGCGGCAAGATCGTCGATTCGTAGAGTTGCGCGGTCTCGGCGGCGCGTTGAGCTTCGGTCACGAGATCGAGAATCAAGGCATCGTAGCGGTCGCTGATTTCCTGCACGGATCGTTGAGCCGCTTGATGTTTCCAGCCCGCTTCATTGCGGATGGAATCGTATTTTTCTCTCCACAATGGAACGCTCACTTGCACACCGACCGACCAGGGATCCTCGCCGACATTGACGATCCCGGAAGGGGGACGGTTATCATCAGTGATCAGATAGTTGGCGGAGAACATCACATCGGGTCGGCGTTTCAAACGAGCGACTTCTATCCCCCAGCGTGTGGCTTGAGTTCTCACTCTCGCAGCTTCGATCTCCGGTTGATGCGACAGCGCCACTTGATGGATCTCCTGAGACGAAAGCGGAGTGGTTTTGACCTCGATACGATCCGGGACTTCGATGGGAGTCTCAGCAGGTCGGGCCAGTAAGCGATTGATCTCGGCGGCAACTGACTGTTTTTGTTTTCGATAGGTCAACAAACGCTCTTCAAGTTGGGAGAGTTCCAGAGTTCCCAGCAGGACATCTCCCTGGGAGGCTTGTCCGGTCGAGATTCGTGCGTTGGCGACGTCGATCAAGGATTGTAGCAACTCCTGATTCGTGATTGTGCTTTCGATCTGACGGTCGAGAACGTAGAGACGATACCAGCCGACGCGAACCCCCGACAGAACGCGCAGACGTTCCGCCCGGTATTCTGATCGGATGGCGAAGGCTTCAAAGCAGGCTTGTTGTTGTTCGGCACTCAATCGCTCCAACCAGGGAATCGTCTGGGAAATTCCCAAATTGGCTTGTTGAGAACCGGACGCGGTTTCGATCGGATTGCCGAAAACATTGGCTCCGATTTTTGGATCGGGCAATTTGTCGACGTGATGGGATCGAGACACCGCGGCTTGATATTCGTGATAGAGTCGTACGAGCTTGGGGTTGTGATCGAGGGCGATCTGTTCCAGCGTGGAAAGCGGCGTGATGGACTCTTCGTTTTCAGCCGGTGCAGGCGGAGGATCGTCGTAGCTGATGCCGACGAGTTGGATGGGGTTTTCGTCGAGTTGGCTGGCTGGTGCCTCTTCCCGTTGCTCAGCGTATTCCTTGGAGAGCTCAGTGACCGAATCCGGTGGCGTTGAGGGTTTCGCTGCGGATGAGTCGGTGATCTGTCGTTCCGACCGCGAAGTCGTTGCGCATCCTGAGCCTAATGTGATGAGCGCAAGCGTGATTAGAATCGTCTTTTCAGGCCGCATAAAATCCTTCCCTGGATTTCGCCTGTTGAAATCGCCCCGTCCAATCGTCCCTGATTGAAGTTACCCAGCGATTTTCCTGCAGTGACTCTCTGTAGATATGTCTTCGACGCGTGATCGCGGGCATCTGGTGGTTGACCTGAATTCTCCGCAGATTCCGCGATACCGGACGTCGGGTTGTGACGGTTTTGAGAGATTCAGCAGTTGTATTGAGTGAGACAACAGGCGTTTTACCCACGTTTTTCGAAACACAACGATAGCTAACTTTCTCCCAATTGATCGTTCTTTTCTTATGCTTATCTCAGTGACATATCTGGAAAACGAGGTGAACTGTTTGGCTAGCTAACTCCACCCGGTGAAGGCCACCGATGCGCCGAAGCAGATCTCGCTAACTGCATCCGGTGAAATACACCAATCAGGTTTTTGATTGCTCGAAATTCATCTCATAAAGAGCTGCGACCTGAGACTGACCCATGGAAAAAATTGACCGTACTGGTTGATCAGGATTTGAGTCAATTTAGCAAGGAATCTCGTCTGAAATGCGTTTGGATAACGGATTGAGCAAATTTGCGCAATTACAATGCGTGTCGGAAGTAGCTTTTAGGAAACAACTTAAGCTGAATATTGTCAATCAAGGTTTATCTACGGTTCTCTTCAGAGAAGCGATGATAAACCTTGATGGCATTGTTTCGGCTGTTAACCGATAGGTCGTAGGTTCCAGTCCTATTCGGGGAGCTTCAGAAGCGGGTGCGGAATGCCAATTCGAGAGAAGCGCGGCATCGTGCATTCTCGTATGAGGCAATCTGGAGAGTCTGATAGCTAGAAGAAAGACGAGCCGACCGCCCCGTCCGGGGCGGTCGACCGAACCTGTAGAATAACTCTGCATGAAGTTGCTGGGAGTAAACCGAGAGACTTGAGTGTCATTGATAAGAAATTCACGGCTCTCTGGTGACGAAGGATTTTCCCATGCCTTTGTTTTCAAATCGAGATGACGGCAAGCCCTCCAAAACCGGGATCGTCCTAAGAAGCAGACTCTCGAAATCGCTTGGCGATTCTGTTAGCAATCAGTTCCAGAAGTCGATGGAGTGGAGATCCAGCTTTCACGGGATGCTTCGCCTCCGTGTGTTCACGTTTCGTTCGCTTGTTGTGATGATTCATTGAGTTCGTCCATTTTGATTGACCAATAAAAAACCCCGGCAAGTATTGCCGGGGTTGAACATGATGGCTGAAATTTGGGGGGAGAATCAGATCTTGGGAGGTTCGTACTCTTCGAGAGGTTGAAAGCGGTATTTCGAGTTCTTGTGTCGACGCAGCTTCTTGTAGTCTTCAGGCGGCGAATCTACGAACACATACGGCGTTTTGAGTCCAGCTTCGTCCATCAGCTGCTGAAGTTCGAGCGCTTTGCAAACGGCCTGATATTTTGGCTTCTCCGGTAACAGCCGGGCAATCTTCTTTGGCCCGTGCCCCGCATTGCTCAATTGAACGGATTGTAAGCGGATCCGTTCCCGCTGCGGCGGCTCGAAGGCGTCAATGAATTTCACCTGAGAGAGTGCCGCTTTGAGGTTGGGCGTCTGGGCGGCATCTTCGATGCTCCCCAGCAGGTCAAGGCGGACGCGAGCACGCGGCAGCAGGTGCCCACCGTCGCACAGCCTCACCAAGTGGATGTGCACGTCAGGCACCAGCAACCGCATAAGGTCGCAGAATTCCGAACTATCAATAGTGAGATTGTCGAATTCCTCGTCGATCATTTGTCTCAGTTGATCAATGGAATCCGGCAGTACCAGTGAATTCCTCGAGAAGCCTTCAAGCCGAGTCTTTTCGATCAGGATTTCTGTTTCCTCATTTTTTAGAAGTTCGATTTCAGCTTTGAAGTGACCGAGGGCTCCAAACTCCTTGATCGCAGATGTAATGTTGCTCCAAGCACGTTGGTGATCAGCCTCGCGTTGGCGAAGTTTTTTCTGGCGGTCAGTGACGTTGCTATCGTCTCGGTTAAGTGCCGCTAATACCATGTCCCGGTACTGATCTTCAATTCCGTCGAGTTGACCAAGAGCGTCGCGAAGTGTTTCCAACAGTTTTCGGGAAAACATCTCCCCATTGAATCCAACCGAATTCCAACAATGCCAGTTTCGGGAGTTGGAGCACATCAAATTGTCGGTCATCCCGTTCCCCCCCCAGACGCAATGATGCCCACAGTAGTGGCACTGTGAGTGTTGACCGGGAAATCGAGTTCGTTTTCGCGGAACGCGAGCCCTGGGATCCTTACCGTCGACGGTCTTTCGTCGATACTGCTGATTAGCTTCGTAGAGCAGACGATTGAGCTCATCAAACTCCGCTGGGTCGAAATAGGCGAGGTGGGGGCATTCGTAGTATGAAGGGCCGTCGGGATTCTTGACAGACCTACGACGACCGGTTTCGTGGTGTTTCTCCGTTCTCATCGCTCCCCGTTGCGGGAAACCCTTCAGGATCGGATTTCCGAAGAAGCGACGAACCATTCGACCGTCCCATTCCTTATTTCGACAGTATTTGCCAGGGCGGAATCCAACTTCATTAAGCCATTCCGCAATCTCGGAACAGTTCAATGACTTCTTCAATCGCCGTCCGGCCTCTACGATTGTCCATTCTCCCTTCGGCTGTTTCGCCGATTCGGCTGATTCGTCTTTAAGCCACTCGTCATACGTTTTGGCACCTTCGGGTTTCAAGTATCCAGCGGGCTCACGCGCGGTCGAGCCTCCACTTCTTCGGAAGCGAACCATGAGCTTTTGCTTTAACCGCTTTGACGTATGAGTCTGATGCTTCACATGATCACGGCAAGCCGCCATGAGGTCTTCTTCCCAGGAATCGTCGTCGGTGTCTACGCAATCGTTGGGTGCGATACATCGTGTGCCGTGGTCGACAGCAATCCCCCACAGGCGAACCGCCTCGCTCCCGCGAACGAGCCGCCCCACATCCTCTTGAAGGAGAAGATCAAGATCGGCTTCACGCAACATGGCCTCGATGTCTTGTAGCTCAGGCCGATCCAGGCGTTCTCCCTTCCCTTTGGTGGCGACTACTCGATAATCAACCGGGCCATCGTACATGTCGGTCACGATTTGTTTGCCGTGATCAACTTGGTCCTCCAGACTCATCTCTTTCTGACTCTGACAACCGCTGATTCTTGCAACAACGCCAACCACAAGTGTGTGCCCATTCCTGGGAACTACAGGTCTGTTGAAATACATTGAAAAGGCCTCCTGAAGGAGACCATCAACCTCAAAATTGATTGGCACAGTGAGCCAATCAATGGGTCCAAAGATGAGAAACCGTGACCAGGTATGTCCGCAACTGTCCAAAGCTCAAAGTAAAGCAGCGAATGGGGTTAAGTCCATAAACCGCTATAGTCTAATGCTTTGAGACGAGCCCCAAGTAGTTTCCCGCTCTCTCCGCTCTTGAGATTCACAGCTCGCAGACACTCTTAATGCAGAGATCTGCGGGCTTTTTTCGTCTTCTGATGATTTGCTGCCATTGAGCCCCGGCCTAATCTCTTCAGTAACCTCGCTCTCTCAGTCGTTTCCAAGAGATGTCAACATTCGTGAGATTCCTGTTGGATTCTCATCGGCGAAGAAGTAATATTGAATGCGAAAACATACTTCTCCCCGTCTTGCTTTCCAAAACTACTCTCAACCATCATGAAGCCATCTAAGCTCACTGCATATCGGATAATATTTCTTCTTTGTCTGCCGTTTTGCTTATTCCTTCAAACGGCAGAGGGAAGTGAGGACCAGGACAAACGCCCGGTTTCGGAGCCCAGCGTCCAGCCGCTCAGTGAAGCACAGGCGGCCGAATATGATCTCGATCCCGGCTTTTACAAGAAGGCGACCCTATCGGAAGGAATCCTGATCGCGACTTCCGAACAGGTTTCGGATCTGGCTCATCTCGAAGCCGCCTATCAGTTCGGCATGATCATGCAGCGGATCAGTCCTGAGATTGCCCAGCGGATTCGCGAGCAGAAGGTGTTGTGTCTGCTCATCGGTCACGAAGAACTGACGTCTCAGTTGCCTCAGTTCGGTTCGGAGAAAACTGGGGAGGAACTCGATTTTTACAACTGGCGCAATCGAGGTTTTCTGAGTCGCAAGAATGGACGTCCGGTGGTCGTTTTCGCCGAGGAAGACGTTCTCGAATACAAGGGAGGCATGCAGAATGAGAGTATTCTCATTCACGAATTCGGTCACGTGGTACACATCGTCGGCTTCGATTCGGGACTTCAGGATCGCTTGACCGATTGTTATGACAAAGCTATCGCCGACGGCCTCTGGAACGATGGGCGTGCCGCTCAACGCTTCCGCCGCGTCAAAGGAAATGCACCGGTGAAATTACTGGACGCTTTGATTCAGTGGTTCCCCGCGGAATCGCCGGAACTCCTCAAAAAATGTCTCGACAGCGGCGACATTCTGGTGAACGGCCAACCGACGCATTCCGGTGTGAGAGTGACCGAAGCCGATCAGGTTCTGATCATGTT
This sequence comes from Planctomycetaceae bacterium, assembly GCA_014762625.1. GTDB lineage: Bacteria > Planctomycetota > Planctomycetia > Planctomycetales > Planctomycetaceae > JABURQ01. Next base: position 19,832 of record JABURQ010000016.1, read on the forward strand.
CGGAGGAGAGAAGAAGTGCTACGCGACTCGAAATCGTGCGGAGTATTGGGCAGAGGGGTTCCAATGCTGGTACAACACAAACCGCACGATGGATCACGATCACAATCACATCCATACACGAGAACAATTGCAGGCTTACGATAAACCTTTAGCGCAATTATGCAGCGATGTGCTAGGGGAATCCGATTGGCGTTTTGTGTCCCCACGACTGCGAGCCGGTGAAGGGCATCTCGCAGATTTCGATCCCACAAAGTCACCGGAAGTGGTCGATCTTCCTCATATCCAGAAAGCCGCTAACGATTACTATGATGATTACTGGAGGGATTTCTGGCAGCGACTTCGCGACAAGCATGGCATCGCCGCGCATCCCGTTCCGTGGGATGAAAAGTGGCTGATCTATCGCGGCGGTTACGGTCCGGGAGCTGGAAAACAGATTGTTTTGATTGCCGCCGATCAGGAATATCGTAGCGAGCAGGCATTACCGATGCTGGCGAAAATTCTTTCCAAACGCCACGGCTTCGACTGCACGGTCCTGTTTGCTCAAAACGAAAAGGGAGAAGTCGATCCGACTCAAAAAATCCGCTGGCAGGACAAAACCGTCGAACATAACATTCCGGGGTTGGAACATCTGGCCCAGGCCGATCTCATGATTCTGTTCAGCCGGTTGATTACACTCCCCGACGACCAAATCGCCCACATCATTGAGTATCTCGATTCCGGGAAACCGATCATTGGGATCCGCACCGCGAATCACGGCTTCCTACAGAATTTTCCTTATGAGATTGATGGCAGAAAAGTTCGCTTCGGCGAAGATATTCTGGGTGGTTCGTTCCGTTCTCATCACGGTAACTGGCATCGTGATTCCACGCGCGGCATCATCGTCGAGGATCAGAAAGATCATCCGATACTCGCCGGCGTGAATGAAATATGGGGGCCATCGGATGTTTATCGCACTTATCCTAAAGACGGATCGTTGCCCGCAGAATGCGAAGCTCTAGTTTACGGACAACCGCTGCTCGGTCGCGAACAGGACGACGAACCGAACCTGAAGAAAATTCCGCTGCCGATTGCCTGGACGAAGAACTGGACCGGCAGCACTGGAAAAACGGCGCGCGTGTTTCACGTCACCATGGGAAGTGCGAAAGATTATCAATCCGAGGGGCTGAGGCGGATGACAGTCAACGCCGCCTATTGGTGTCTTGGCCTAGAAGGGAAGATCGATCCGGCCAGCAGTGTCGAGTACATTGGTGAATATCGACCTCTCAGCAGCGGATTCAATTACGAAAAACTGAACGTCGTCCCCCAGAAACCCGAGGCATATCAATGAGAGCAATCGTATCTCTGTTGCTGCTCATCGGGTTCGGTCTTCCTGGTGCGTCGGCTCAGGAACCCTCCCTCACTGAACAACTTAAAGCGGAGTCGCTCGCGAAACTGGCGCAAGACGTCCGCACTCAAGGGAACGCCGTACGTGGCGCGATCTTATTCCCTCAACAGAAACTCGGTTGTGCGAATTGTCACGCTGTCGGCAATGACTCATTGTTGGGACCGGACTTGACGCGCGGCGATGAGAAACTGACCGACGAACAATTCGTTGAAGCAATGCTCTTCCCCTCGAAGCGAATCCGAAAAGGGCATGAAACCACGATCGTCATTAAAAAGGATGGGAAACAGTTTACGGGACGCATCATTCGACAAACTCCTGAAACACTCACTCTTCGGGACTCCACGCCCGAACGCCGTTTGCACACGTTCTCCAAACAGGAACTCGAACAGGTCGCTGCCAGCAAGGTCTCCAGCATGCCGGAAAAGCTGGCGAACCAGTTGCAAAACCGACAGGACTTTCTCGATCTCGTGCGTTATGTGATGGAAATCTCCTCCACTGGATCGCGTCCCGCGAATCAGATCGCGGGCGGTCAGGAAATCTCGCCCGACTTGAAGGGTCTGGTTCTGATCAAGGATTTGAATTGTGCCGCCTGTCACCAGGATGATGTTGCCGACGTGCCTCTCACTGTCAAAAAGGCTCCCGACCTGACGAATGTCGCACAGCGAATCGATCCCAATTATATCGAACGCTTTATTGCCGACCCGTCGCACGTCAAACCCGGCACGACGATGCCGGCGGTGTTGTCTTCGATGTCTGGAGAAGAACGCGGGAAAATCGCCACAGTAATCACTCATTATTTCGCCTCTCAAACCAAAACCGGTTTCTCTCGTCAACAGATTGATCCTGAGAAAGCTGCGGAAGGACGGGAGCTGTTCCACACGGTCGGTTGCGTGGCATGTCATTCTCCACGCGATGACGAAGGAGTTGAGTTGCTGATCGAATCATCGGTTCCTCTGGGACCGTTGGGAGATAAATACAACCTCGACGGACTCACGGAGTTCCTGAAAGAGCCGCACCAGATTCGTCCTTCCGGTCGGATGCCCAACCTCAAACTGACTCATTTTGAAGCCCAGGATCTGGCCCACTACCTGACCCAATTCCGGAAGGAGTCTACGAATGCCGACGCTTTCCTCTTGATCCCGACCCTGGCGGCGAAGGGGCGTCAGGCCTTCCACGAACAGCAGTGCGTGCAGTGCCATACGGTTCCCGGTCAATCTCACAACTGGAGTTCCAAACCTCTCTCGAAAGTTCGACCGGAACGTGGATGCCTCTCGGGTCAATCCGGCAATTGGCCTGTCTTCAATTTGTCCAAGACGGATCGGGAAAACATTCAAGCCGCGCTGGCTCGCGACCGGGACTCACTCTCTCCCGAAGATCGTCTCAATATTTCTTTAACAGCGATGCGCTGCCTGAATTGTCATCAACGTGGAGAATTGGGCGGCGTGACGGAAGACCGGAACAACTACTTCCACACAACGAATCCCAATCTCGGACCGCAGGGGCGAATTCCCCCCACGCTGACAAACGTCGGAGCCAAGTTGAAACCAAAATGGATGCGTCAGGTGCTTGTGAGCGGGCGAGCGATTCGACCCTATCTGCTCACGCGCATGCCTCAGTACGGTCCTTCGAATGTTGAACATGTGATCGATCTATTTCAGGATCTCGATGAGCTCCCGGACGTCACGTTCGCCGAGTTCGAGGATGAAAAGGAAATCAAAAAGACCGGAGCCGAAATGGTGGGCACCGGCGGACTCAATTGCATCGCCTGTCATACCTTCCAGTTAAAACAAGCCGCCACGATGCCGGCGGTCGATCTGACCGAAATGGCTGAACGTTTACAGAAGCGCTGGTTTTATCAGTACATGAAAAATCCTCAACAACTGAGTGCCAATACGGTCATGCCCTCCTTCTGGCCCGGCGGACAAGCGATCCGCAAGGACATTCTGAACGGCGATCCCGACCTGCAGATCGAGGCCTTGTGGCAATATCTGCTGGACGGCCGCCAGGCACGAACGCCGCGCGGATTGATTGTCGAGCCGATCGAACTGCTGGCCACCGAGGAAGCCGTCATGCTGCGACGGAAATATCCCGAGGTCGGAAAACGGGGCATCGGCGTCGGTTATCCGGCACAAGTCAACATCGTGTTTGACGCCGAGCAGATGCGGCTGGCAACTCTGTGGAGAGGCCGGTTTGCCGATCCGGGAGGCGTCTGGCGAAGTCAGGGGCATGGTGTGGTTCGTCCTCTGGAACGGAATGTCATGCAGTTTGCAAAAGGGCCGGATCTGGACGATGCGAAGTCGCCCTGGATCGTGGATGACGGACGACCGCCCGCACATCACTTCCGCGGCTATCGGTTGGACGAGAAACGGCGTCCCACATTCATGTACGAGTATGGTCCTATTTCCGTGGAAGACTATTTCCTCGACAGCGACGCTTCCTCGTCCGAGTCCCGGAGTCTCCTGAGAACTCTCCAGTTTGTGACCGAGGAACCGGTCGCCGGTTTGCGACTTCGTCTCGCCAGCGGGAAGCAGATCGAGCCACTCGACAAGACTCGCTTCTCGATCGATGGACAGCTTCAGGTCATTGCCGATGGAAAGCTGGAGATCCTCACGACGGAGGCCGGTCGGGAACTGCTCCTGCTGTTCGACTTACCTGCCGGGGAGACGTCTCTCACGGTCGAATACCTGTGGCCCGAAAAATAACCTCCTCTCGAAACTGGCTAAAGAGATTTCAGTATGCTTCATTCTCTGACATCGATGAGAAAACCTGGTTGCGTCGCCCTCCTTGTCGTCCTGGGACTTGTGAATCTTGCCACGGCACAGCAACCGTTGGGGGAATACTGGGGAACCGCCGAGGAAGAGGCCAAGTATTACCGGATCGTCGAAATCCCGATTCCAGACGACATGGCTCTCGAAGCCGGAAGTTTTGAAGTCCTGCCTGACAATCGACTTGCGATCGGCACTCGTCGGGGTGATATCTGGTTGGTGTCGGGGGCTTTCGATGAGAACCCGCAGACCGAATACCATCGTTACGCCAGCGGACTCGATGAAATCTTCGGCATGTCCTACAAGGATGGCTCCTTCTATATCACGCAGCAGCCTGAAGTGACCCGGATCACCGATACCGACAACGACGGACGAGCCGATCTGTTCGAAACGCTGAGCGACGCCTGGGGATTCCGCAATTATCACGAATTCGCCTTCGGATCGAAGCTCGACAAAGAGGGCAACATCTGGGTCGCGCTCTGCCTGTCGGAGTCGTATCGTTCCAAAGTCCCGTTCCGCGGCTGGTGCTTGAAAGTCACTCCCGAGGGAGAAACGATTCCGGTTTGCAGTGGCATTCGCAGCCCCTGCGGCATCGGCCCGAACGAACACGGCGTCATGTTCTACGCGGAAAGCCAGGGGCCGTGGAACGGCTCCTGTTCGTTGAAAGTCCTGGAACCGGGAGGCTTCATGGGACACCCGGTCAGTTTCAACTGGTATCCGCTGGCTCCCAATCTGGAACGCCCCGAAGTCGAACCGAACACGCGCTCGCGGTTGATGACCGAGCGTCAACGGGTCAAAGAACTGGTGCCGTATGCGGTCGTCTTTCCGTATATCAAAATGGGACGCTCCATCTCCGGGTTCATGGTCGATCGAACGGGAGGGAAATTCGGGCCGTTCGAGAATCAAATCTTCATCGGTGATTTCAGTCTGAGCCTCATGATGCGGGCGACCACCGAGAAGATCAACGGCGTCTGGCAAGGGGCTTGTTATCCGTTTCGCGAAGGGCTTGCGACCGGTTTGCTGGCCTGCCAGTTCACACCCGCCGGCGATCTGATCGTGGGAGGCACGAATCGAGGTTGGCCCGTTCGCGGACCTCGTCCCTACGCCCTCCAGCGACTCGACTGGACCGGAGTGACGCCGTTCGAGATCAAGGAAATCAACGCCCGCCCGGAAGGCTTCCGCATCTCCTTTACCAAACCGGTGGACCGTGAGGTCGCGGCGGACGTCAACACTTACGCACTCACGACTTACACCCATATCTATCAACAGGGTTACGGCAGTCCGGAAGTCGATCACACCACGCCGCGGGTCGTCAGTGCGCAGGTCGCCAAAAATGGACTGTCGGTCGAGTTGCGGATCGACGGTCTGGTCCAGGGACATATCCACGACTTCGACCTGACTCCGTTGACCTCGGCGGCGGGCGGAAAACTGGTTCACACGAAAGCGTATTACACGCTCAACGAGATCCCGATCTCGTCGAACGATTAAAACGCCCGCGCTCCGGGATGTGCCGCGTCTCTGTTGTCGGTTTGGAGTGTTCAGCAAAGATTGCATTGTCTGATGGCTGAACCCCGAGGGTTTTCCAAGATGACAATTTCGTGAGTTGTCATCTTGTCAAGTTGTCATCTTGGAGCGAAACCCGAGAGTTTTGCCCGGTTTTGACTCCCCTACGGACGAAATGTGTTATCCGCAGGTGTCTGTGATTGGCCCGTTGTGCTGCGTTTACAGTCAATTGTGAGACCACATCAGAAGATTGGGGGATGGGGTGATCGGGAGACGGGGGAGTTTGCCGGGCCAATTTTTGACCACGAATGACTCGAATCACACGAATCATTCCACTCAAAACTCAACACTTCAAACTTAACACTGCCCCCACATCTGGTGTGACACGCTGTTTCATTGATAACTCCCGCGTTTTCTCGTATTGAGCACTTTGCCAAGACCTAAATACGAAATACGAAAATACGAGAATCGTGCTGCTATACCAGCCTCATATCGGGTTTTCGTCTTGAGGCCAGAGACGTATCAGGTATGACATGAACAGCTCCGTTGTTTACAAACTGGCGGGTGGAACCACGAGATGTTGTGGGTGGTCCGTTGTCAGTAGTCAGTTGAAATTTGTTTTCAACAACTGACCACGAACCACTGACGACTCACAAAAATTCAACTTGCCAAAGATCGCGATTTTGAGAAGCGACGATAACCGGACGCTAGCGCGTTCCGGCTGATTTCGTCGAAGACATATCCAACCCAATCAGCCGCTGGGCGCTAGCCCACGGTTCCGTTGAAATCATATTTTGCACACAGTTCGCTCAAAGACGCCGGAATCCCAAAATCGAGAATCCAAAATCCAAAATCGATCAACGCTAATTCTGGTACGCACGAATCAACAAGGTCAATTTTTGGAGTGCTCCGACTTGTCGGAGCTTTCTCTCTCCCTCCGTG
>JABURQ010000151.1 GCA_014762625.1 Planctomycetaceae bacterium
AGGCACTGTTCCAAAATCAAAACTCAAAAATCCCAAATTGAGAGACCGCGGATGAGGCGGATTTCGCTGATAGATTCCCGCAGCCACGAGCAAGGGAGAAGTCGAAAGTAAGTAAGAACACTCATTTTTGCTAATCAAGGCTAATCAGAATTGATAAAGCAGATGAGCGATGATCAGCGTCGATCAGTGTTCCTGCCTCTGAATCAGGAAACTTAAAACTCCACACTCAACACAGTTTTTCCAATCCTCGAATCAGGCGACTGACACGAATGGGAAAAGCTGCCGCAGGAGTTCCCCCTCCTCGCAGGTCCTTATCTCACCTTCAGTATTTCATCCGCGTGGGAGGCGAGACGTCACAAAAACCTCCTACCTCAATCGACGAAGACGAATTCGTTCAGATTGAGGATCAGGCGGCAGGTATTCGTCAGGCCGTTCTGTTCCGCATAAGAAACCAAAGCGGTCAGTTCGTCGTCGGTCGGTGGGCGGGAGAGGGCGAGAGCGAAGCCGCGACGAACCTGGGCGTCGAGGCTCTCGACGTCGGCTTCCAAACGCTGAGCGAATTGCTCCGACATCGCCACCATGAATTTGTTGTTGAGTAGCGAGAGCGCCTGCAGCGGTGTGATGGTCTGGTTTCGTTTGGGAACCTGCATCGACGGGTCGGCACAATCGAGCGTTGTCATGAACGGTTGCTGTTGCGAACGGACCGCGAATCGATAAACCGAGCGACGATGCGAGGCAGGGTCGAGCGGGTCGTGGAGATGATATTGGTAGTGAGGCGAGTGCTGCGGCTTCTCGATCACGAAGTCCTGAAATCCGGGACCGTACATTTCCGAGTTGAGCTTGCCGCTCACCGCCAGAACGGCATCGCGGATCGCTTCCGCTTCGAGTCGCTGCCGGGAAAATTTCCAGTAGTAGACGTTATCGGCGTCAATTTCCCGATTGGCTGAAATATCGGCGGAGGATTGCCGGTACGTCGCGCTGTTACAGATCAGGCGGTGGAGGTCTTTGATCGATTGCCCGTTGTCCCGGAAACGCGTCGCCAGCCAGTCGAGGAGCTCGGGGTGGGAGGGAGACTGTCCCATGCGTCCGAAGTCGTTGGGGGAATCGACAATCCCGCGACCGAAATGATAGCCCCACACGCGATTCACAATCGAACGCCAGGTGAGCGGATGGTCCCGGTGGGCGATCCATTCCGCCAGACGGAGGCGTCGCTCGCCTTCCGACAGCTCGTCTCCCGCGTCAAACAGGGATTTTGCGTGATCGAACGCCGCGATCGCACCGGGAGACATGACCTCGCCCGGCGTCTTGATGTTGCCGCGGTTCAGGAGACGAATTTCGCGGGGAGTTCCATCCGTCGGTTTGAAATTCCCCTGGGGTTTGAAATGTGTGGCCGCCGCGTAGACGAGTTGAGGTTTCGGCATTTCGGCGAGCCGTTCGTTGACCTGTTCTAGTTCGGAGAGAACGGCGGTCCGGCGAGCCCATTGATCCTCGGAGAGCGCCGCGCGGATGAGCTGCTGTTTGCGGGCGGTTAAATTTTGATGTTGTTCTTCGGCAGTTTTCGATTGTTTTTTTCCGACGTAGAGGCCGTCGACGAGATTGGTTTTACGCCAGCGGACGGGAGCCTCGATGGAATCGAGCGCGGTGACCGGCTGACCGAGGGCGACGTTGCTTCCCGACGTGTCGTGAACTTCCAGTTCGGCGATGGCCAGGATGTAATCGTTTTTACGTTCGGTCAGTTTCGTAGCCGTCAGACGAACGTAGCGGACGGTGGGCTGATTCGCGGGAAACACCATCGGGGTCGTTCCCGGATTGGGAACGTCGGCGTTTGTGCGGTCGGCGATCGAGATGGCGTCGGTGGCGAAGTCTCCCGAGAGGCTCCCTTCCAGTTTGAAACGGACGGGAAAGCCGAAGCCGGCTCCGATGTTGGCGTAGTTATCGAAACACGCTGCCAGGATCACCCGATCGATGACGGTCGGCTCTCCGAGATCGACCTGCACCCATTTGGTGACGTCCGACCGATTCACAATCTGACTGTGATAACCGTATTCCGGTTGCGTGGCTCCTGCCGAAGCCTGATCGCTGAGTGATTTGAGTTGCTTCTCAACCGCCGCCAACTCCTGGCCTTTGTTTTTCTGGATGATGTCGGCGAGTTGTTGCTGCGCGGTTTGCAGAGTGTCCTGGCGGGCGAGAAGTTGCCGGCGTTGTTGGATCAGTTGGGGATCGTCGTAATACCAGCGGTCGGCACGGTCGATGGCAGAAAAGACGGCCTGCAAACTGTAGTAGTCTTCCATCAGGAAGGGATCGAATTTGTGATCGTGACAGCGGGCACAGCCGATCGTGACGCTGTTGAACGTTTCCATCACCGTACGGACCATGTCGTCCCGGTCGAGATTGCGGGCAATCTGGCCGTCCAGTTTCGATTCGGGAACCTCGACGTGACTGATGAAGTCCCACGGCCCGGAAGCCAGGAATCCCGTCGCGACGATCCCTTCGCCGCCCGCATTCGGCATCACATCACCGGCAATTTGCTCTTTCACGAATCGGCCGTACGGCTTGTCGGTATTGAAAGCGCGAATCACATAATCGCGATAAGGCCAGGCGTTCGGTCGCAGTTTGTCTTTGTCATAACCGTGCGTGTCGCCGTAATGGACCACATCCAGCCAGTGTCGCGCCCAGCGTTCGCCGTACTGGGGAGAATCGAGATAGCGTTCGATCAGTTTCTGATACGCTTGCGGGTCGGGGTCGTGGACGAACCGTTCGACTTCTTCGGGAGTGGGAGGCAGGCCGATCAGGTCGTACTTGAGGCGACGGATCAACGTCCGACGGTCGGCGGCAGGGGAGGGATGAAGTCCTTTCTCGCGCAGCCGGGCGAGGATGAAGGCGTCGATTGGATTTCGGACGTGAGTCTTTGCGGAGTTCTCAATGTGAGGGATGGGAGGCGCGTTCAGGTCTCTTAAGGACCACCAAGTCGCGGCTTCCGGGTTGAGTTCGACCTTCGCGGGCCAGGGAAGTTCCTGCTCGATCCAGGCCGTCAATAAGGAGACTTCTTCCGGCGTGAGTTTTTCGCCAGTCTTCGGCATGCGCGGTTTGTCGCCCGAGACATAATCAACGATCAGGCTTAAACCGGGATCGCCGGAAGTGACGGTGAGGCCGCTCTCGCCGCCTGTGATGAGACCTGCGCGGGTCGTGAGATCGAGCCCCCCCTTTTTCTGCGCGGGATTGTGACAGGCGAGACATTTCTCGGTCAGGAGCGGGGCAATCTGCGTCTGGAAATCGACCGGTTCGGCCGCCGGAACAACAATCGGCAGGCAGAAGAGGATCAGAATGAGTCGAGCGGGAACCGAACGCAGCGCGACGAGCAACAGAAATGCGATGCAGACCTTACGGGA
>JABURQ010000097.1 GCA_014762625.1 Planctomycetaceae bacterium
GCCGCAGTGACCTCGACCCCAACAGCCCTGTCATGGCAATGGCGGGGCTGTTTTCTAGTTTGCCAGGCATGTTTCTCAACTTGAGGGTGGAAGTCCCTTATCCAACTTGATGGAGGTGAAGGGTTAGCAAAGCGCAAGGGCGTCGTCGCGAGGCGGGGTCTGAAGGAAGCGTGGTAGGTGCTCCAATCTTGCTCCTCCTTGAGTGAACTTGGGAGGACGATAGCACTCGCCGAAAAATTCGTCTACGGAATATCTAAAACAGCTCTAAATGGGCCAACTACCGAAAACGTATCGACACACCAGTGCCGACGAAAAAGTCATCGGCTGCATCGTTGAGACCGGTTCCGGCTCGAACGTCCCATTGAATGTCATTGCTGATGAGATATGTGAATCCGCCGTTGAAATAGTGCTCGGTCTGTTGTGTGTCAGCCGAGTCCGGAAAGACTGCAAACCATTCAGTATATGCCCCCCAATCATCTGCCAGCGAATAGGCAACCGTCCAAGACTGTGCCCATTCCGTATATGAACGGCCGGAACCATTGTCAATCGCGCGATTGAACTGAGTGCTTCCGGCTGTCGACAGAAAGTCATTGATCTCCCATCCGTAGATCAGATTGGCACCGGGCAGAACATCGTTTGCGGAGAAGGCTGAAGCTCCGGTGGGAACAGTCATTTGAGGAATCAATGCCATCTCAGGAAGAATCCCCTCTTGTGGCGTCAGACCGATCTTCAATCCAAGATACAAGTCCTCCGAACCGCTGACATCAAGTCCGTTCGTGGTCTCATCCGCGTAGTTCCAGCCGAGTCTGAGTTCGAACCAGTCTTCAAGAACCCCATAACGCAACAATGGTTCAGGAAAAGAATGGGAACGTACGTCCGTTGTACCATCATCATGTGTGAACGTATAGCCAATTTCGAGTTGGGCAACTCCCCGCCCGACCGTTGAGCTGGCTTCTGTGAAGTCTGGGCGGTCAGTGACCAGTGGTGCGTCCAAGTCGGGACCACCCTGACAGCAAGAAGTTGAAGACCACTGAAATAGCGTACCGCATGAGTGGCGTGAACGGTCTAGCAGAGATGTGCAGCACGTCGGACGATATAATTCATTGCAGTCCTCTCGCTCACCTGCGTGGTTCCTTGAATCACTCAAGACGAGCATCAGCGAGGCAAAAACAGCAAGTCGCAGAATCGACGATGGCGAACCGATCATGTTGCTTCTCCGTTAAAACAAATCTCCGAAAGCTTGCCTCTGTTGACGAGTGCAGCACAGAATATAACTCTCTTCGGTTGTGAGGTGGCGTCAGGTTGAGGGTGTTCGTAATATGTTTTTTGAATGATCTAAAATTTTTCGTTTAGAAGAACGAGTCTCGTGTAAACACTGGCCAGAAAACGTATCGCCCGGAGGATCACCTGTTGGATTTTGTTCAGACGCTCTTTTTCGGAGATTTCTGATTTCGGAACCAGCAGAAGGTCAGAATGTTTCCCGATATGCAGAAATAGGCCGATCTTCGTCGGCGAGTGCTCGCCGGAGAGATCAGTTAACGCGCCGCGTGTGTGCTATTACGTGGGCAAAGTGCAGAAGAGAGCTTACCTACTGCGTCCGTAAAACCGACCGACACGACGGCAATACTCTCGATAGGCGTCTCCGTGTAATTCTTCAAGCCACGATTCTTCAGCGAAAGGTGTCAGTGCAAACGCTAGCATTCCGCCGAGACACAGTGGGATCGTCCAGACCGACGCGGAGAGAATCAGCCAGCCACCGATGATAGCGATGTCGCCAACGTACTGGGGATTTCGGCTGTAACGATAAAGTCCGTCTGTCATCAACGGCCCCTTGCTACCTGATGTTGTCTTGAGGCTCAGTTGTCGAACTCCGACCCACGCAAGGGCATTTCCACCAAAAATCAAAAGCAGGCCGACGGACCACCGCACTATGTCGGGCCAGCCAAGGCTGTTCCAGTCAAGCAGGCCAACCGCAATAAGTCCGCCGTATGAAAGAATCGTCAGAAACCAGACAAAATAGTACTGCCAAGTCTGTTGGGCTGGAGGTGGCCAGATGCGTTTTGCCGGTCGCATGATCGAATACACGAGAATCACGAGGATGCCCGTGAGCAGTACGGTTGTCAGGATGAATAAGATTAATAGCATGTTGAAATCTACACTCGATTCCTAATGGTCGGCGATGACGTGCTGGTCTTCACAGTCTTCGCCGACTCCCGCATATTCAAACTCCAGCGTGGAATGCTGAATGTGAAACTCATCAGTCAGGCATCGCTTGATCTGTCTTTTGATAGATTCCAGCTCATTGGGATTTCCTTTTTGCAGGACGACATGAGCTTCCAGCGCTCGGTGCTGCTCATCGAGTTCCCAGATGTGGACGTGATGCATCCCGTTGACTCCGTCAATCTTCCCAATTTTCTCAACCAATAGATTCAGATCGAAATCACTGGGTGTACCTTCCATCAAGACACGAGTGGCTTGTGGAAGCATTTTGAATACCTGCCATAAAACGTAACTTGCGATGAGCAAAGTGATCAACGGATCGACCCAGTACCACTGCTTCCAGATGATGGCTGCGGCACCGATCAGTACCGCAACACTTCCAAGTGCATCGACAATGTTGTGGATAAAGGCGGCACGAACGTTCAATGATCCGCGACTCATCGCCCATAACAGTAATGCCGTGGCAACGTCGATGACCAACGCCAACACCGCCGTGGCAGCCATAAGCCAACCAATAATTTCTTGCGGTTCAATGAATCGCAGAATGCCTTGGTAGACCAAGTACAATCCGATGACAGCCAGTAATGTCAGATTGATTAAGGCACCAATCATTTCCGCTCGACGGTAGCCGAACGTGTAACGCTCATTCGCATCCTTCCTGGAGACACGACGAGCAATGAAAGCGATCAGCAGTGCATTGGCATCATTGAAATTGTGTGCCGCATCAGACAGCAATGCCACGCTGCCAGAGAAGATACCGGCAACAACTTGACCGACTGTGAGCATTTGATTCAGGATCACCGACCACAGCAGTCGCGAATCGCTGACCGCTACCAGTTCCTTGCTGCGACTGGCACCGTGCGAATGATCACAGTGGTTCGAACCACCAGTTGTAATGTCTTCATCAGATGAATTCATAGTTGGATAGCCATTGAGAGTGTATCACGCATGAATCAACAAGATGGCTACGCACCATTCTCGCCTTATCAGTCATCACACTCTCCTTCGAGTTCAGTCCTGAGAGCCTTGTTCAGTGTTTGAGTTAAGAGCCAATGATATTGAACTCTAGTTTCGGGATAGCCCAAAATCGATGCCAAGGATACTAATCAAGAGTGAGCATGATTTTTTGCTCTTCATGAATCTGATGTTGGCGCTCATCGGTCATCGATGGGGTGATCGGGGACAACTGTTCGAAGAACTTCTCATAACATTCTTTGAGTCGTGGGCCTGTTATCAATCGTCTGTCCAAGTGCGAGAGTGGTGTCAGAAATTCGATTCTGGGGTGCTCATCCGTGTTGAATATCGGTTGGGAATGAAGTTTCCAGGAGCCAATAGAGAGCAGGCGGAGCCTCTCAGGGTTTGAAAGCCATGAGTCATTTGGCTCAAGCTTGGCATTGAGCCTCTCAAGACGTTCTTCCAAAGCTGGTTTTGGAAGTTCCAAAGATTCTTCCGAACCGATGAGTGCAATCATCGGTTTATTCGGACTCAGATGTCCCCACCAAAGAGTTGTCTGAGGAAAAACCGAGGCGAATGTATCGGTAATCATTTGAAACTCCTGGAGCCCCATTTGGTACAGCGGTAACCACTGACAGTAAAGTCCGTTGACTCTCAAGCGAGTTTTGGCTGACTGAAAATGCTCCTGAGTGTAGAGGTACCCAGTTTGGCTTTCCCACGGCACGAACAGGTCGGAAATGATGACATCATACTCATCCTGATGAGAGAGAAGATCGTGCCGAGCATCGTCGATTCGAATTTGAACTCGAGAGTCCTCAAACAGTTTCTGATTCCCCTCCCCCAGATAAGAAGCAGCCTCGACCACTTCGGGAATCAGTTCCACGATGGTGACGGAAGCGATTCCCGGATAATCAAGAGTCCCAGCAGCAGTGATTCCGGTCCCCAGGCCGAGGTGCAGGACCTTCCTTGGAGAAGCATGCAAGGTGAGGGGGAGGAGTGCTTGACGCCGCTCTCGAACCGAATTACTTCCTGTGGAACCATGTCGATAATGAAGGTTTTGTCGAACCTTGCGTGCACCGGTGTTCTCATGCTGAACAACGTCGATCCATCCGTAGGTCGACTCCCAGCGTCTGAGTAATGTCTCGTTCGAAGAATTAGATTGTTCCCAATACTGATCCCCGGACCAGAGCAGTGCGATCGCCGGAGTGGATATCAGTATTAGTGTGGCACCGGAGATGCGTTGTTTGTTTTGTATGAGTTTTGCAACCGCTAGTCCCAGGAAAATAATCGAGAGTACCGCAAACGAATGCCAGAGTCCCAGGAAAGGAAGCAGCAGAAATCCGGCAGCGATTGCCCCAAAACCGGCCGACAAGGAGTTGGCCATGGTGATCGTCCCTAACGCTTGCCCGTGAAGCTGATCGGAAGGGATCAACTTCCATAATGCCGGTAAGAGCATTCCGAGTACGACCACAGGTGGAGAAATAACGCTGGCGGTCAGCCAGAAGCTGCTAAGCAGGTATGTTTGGAAGTTATCCGTCACCGGAAAATAGTTGAAGCCGGTTCGTTCAACGAAAACGACAACAGAGATCGGTAGCAACAATGTTCCGAGACTCGCGCTGAGTATCAATAATGCATCGACGGTAAGGTAGCGGAGTAGAAGGGGAACGAGCAGAGCGGCAAGCGACAAGCTCAAAAGGAAAACAGTAATGATGAGTCCGAAGGTGTAGGAACTATTATGAAACACAAGCGCAAAAAGTCTGGTATACAAGACTTCCAACGCAATAACCCCGAATCCTGATAGCGCTGCGATAGAATTCAGTTCCCAACCCCGATTTCGATTCGAGGGAAATGACTTTGAAGTCGGTGAACGATCAGCGGAATCATGTCTGCGGAGACTTCGACTCATGCCCCAGGCAGAGATTCCAATCACAACTCCGAGCATCGCAGCGAGATCGCTACTTCCGCGCACTCCTGCCGAAATCAGCAGAAAGAAAGTGGTCAGCACGATTCCAAGACAGGCTCCCAGAGTATTTAACCCATAACAAAGGCTGCTCCAGACATACTGTTTTCCGGGGATGAGTCGATAACTTGCAGAGATCAAGGGGAATGAGGCTCCGAGAGCCAAGGTGGCCGGCAGGAGAATCACGAATGCCATTATCGCGCGAGAGGCTGTCTGATATATGACAGAGGAGGACGAGAGTAACTGAACAGCTGGCGAATGCTCCAGGACTTCCAGGATCCGGGGAATCAGAAAGGCCCATGCTGCGGCGATGAGCTCGACAATGGCGTAGGAACGCAATGGAACGGTGCTTAGCGAAAGACGACCTCCCACAAAGTAGCCGATTCCTAATCCTGTAAAATAAGCCCCCAGAACCACAGCAGCGGCTTGCTCTGAATGCCCGAATAACAATCCAAATTGGCGATTCCACGAGACTTCATAGGCCAATGCGACCGCACCGGAGAGAAAGTAAAGGCTGCCCAGCGCAACGCCGGACAGCCTTGTACAATCAACAACGTCAAGTTGTTTTTTGCCGAAGTTTGGTTTCAATGACTGAACGTGGTCCGACTCAGTCATGAGCGTGTCCATGGTCATGATCGTGATCGTGTGCAATCTTGCCTGTGTACTGCTTGCCGTCGATTAAGACAACTAGCTTTGCTGCGGCCCCGTCTTCATGCACAAGCTCAGAGAGCTCTGCCTCTGAGGACGTAAACCGACTTGACTGCCCCTCAGGATCCCCCTCATTTGGGGAGGCGGTGAGCTTGAACTGCTCTGGATTACCATCATGCACAACGTTCACGACGACGTCAGTTGCTTCGATGGGTACCGCCGTCTTGGCGTCACTACCGAGAATGTAAATCACAATTTCTTCACTTTCAGAATGAACGAGCTCAGCGTGATATTCTTCATTGCCGAGTTCGATTAAGTCCCCATCGTGTGGACCGTGAGTTGGATGGGCGTGTGCACCCTCAACCGTTGCAGGTGGTGGTGAGGTTTCAACACCTGACGTATCCGACGTTTGGGAATCGCCGTTACATCCCACACCGGTCAGCATGAGAAATGCAGTCAGGATAGCAATCGTCGATGCTTGAACTTTCTTCATGGTTATACTCCTGGTTAGGGTTATCTCAATAGGTAGAATATTTATCTCGGAAATTGAATCAGGTCTCGGCTTAATGGTCGTGACTCGTTTTGAATCCTGTCCTATTAAGCCATTCCTGCCAGGCGTGTGCTGTATCATGGGACGCAAACTCGACACTCATCGCCACCGGACAGCGAAACGAAACAGCTTCCCCGTCTTCTTTCACTTCACAGCCCAGTCCTCGAAATACAGCCGCTGCACCACTCGCTGCCGGTTTCGATTCGTGCTCCTGAGTGATCCATTGACTGAGTTGGTAGGAAATAATTTCGTGGTTCGCCCCGTCTTCGTGGCTGTGATCGTGGGCAGCATTGGCGGGATGCCCGTGAATTGTCTGGAATCCGGCTCCTTTCATCCAACCTTGCCATTGATGTGCTAACTCATGATTGGCAACAGTGAGTGAATTCCAGTTCGCGCACTCATACGTCACGTCAATATGGTCGCCGTGTGACTCGGACGAGGCCTTACAGCCGAGTTTTTTGACTGTTGCCAAGTGTTGCTCGGCTGTTTTGGAATCATCAAAGTGCATCGTCTTGGCTTTGACGAGGCGGAAAGCAATCGTCGCTTTTTGGTCTGGCGACTGTGCTTGTAAGTACGAGCTCATAACAGACACAACAATTGCCGACAGTAAAAATGGATTCTTGAAACTGATCATCGTAGTCTCCTTCATAATTTATAAGAGGACTGAGGCCATCCTGACCTCGTCTCCGAAATATTAAGTCGCGTGCTCAACCGGCATTGGCGGAGCAGGTTCAGGATGAGCTTCGTGTTCATCCACAAGTGGAACTTCAGTTTGAGATTCGCTAACAACCCGTTCGGCCTCTTTGATTCCAAACAACAAGAACAATGCCGGGTGTACAAAGAAATCGAGCATCGTTGAACTAATCAGCCCACCCAGGATCACTGTTGCGACCGGATACAGAATCTCTTTCCCCGGTTCGCCAGCGGCGAGGGCCAAAGGTACGAGACCAATTCCAGTCGTGAGAGCGGTCATCAAAACAGGAGCGAGACGCTCGAGCCCCGCACGAACGATCATCGATTTCGTCCAGTCTTCTCCCTCATACCGGACTAGATGTAGGTAGTGATTCAGCAATAGAATTCCGTTTCGTGAGGCAATACCAGTCAGCGAAATAAATCCGACCATTGCAGCAATCGTGAGAGTTTGGCCGGTAAGCACGAGCGCAGTCACTGAACCAATAAAGGCCATCGGTAACGCCGCCATAACCTGTAATGAGAGGTTGACGGAGCGAAACATCGTATACAAAACGAGAAATACACCAGTCATTGACACGAGAAACAGAATGGTCAGCATCCGCGAAGCAGATTGCTGGCTCTCGAACTGACCGCTGTATTCCACGAAGTATCCAGAGGGGAGAGATTCGATAACGGGCTTCACATTCGATTGAATGTCTTGAACAACATCAACGACTCCACGATCGGAAACATTGCACTGGACCACAATCCGCCGTCTGACATTCTCCCGATTGATCGTATTGGGCCCGCCCGAGACATAGACTTTCGCAACGGACTCCAAAGGAATTTGGCCTCCCTCCGGGAGATCGATTACAAGTCGCTTCAGTCGATCGATATCTTCTCGATAGTCCTCCTTTAACCTGACGAGCAAATCAAAGGTGCGTTGACCGTCGAGGATTTGTGAGACGACTTCTCCATTCATAGCCGTTTCCACGAATTCGTTGACATCGGCAACCGTCAACCCGTTCAATAGAAGCTGATCGCGATCGATTTCGATTCGCAATTGGGGAATGATGACCTGCGGTTCGACCAACAGGTCCGTTACACCCGGAACAATCTCCATTTCGGCTTTGAACAGTTCTGCTTTCTCTCTCAGGATATCGAGATCGTCGCCATAGATTTTGATTCCAATCTGAGCTTTGACACCAGACAGCATGTGAGAAATCAGGTGGGCAATTGGCTGTTCGACTGCCGTCACGATTCCGGGAATATCCTCCGTCGCCATGCGAATCTCGTCGAGCTGTTCCTCGCGTGAGCGGGGAGATTCAGGGTCGAGTTCGAGAATGAACTCGCTCATGTTCACACCTTCGGCGTGCTCGTCAAGCTCCGCTCGGCCGGTTCTTCTAACGAACCCGTCGATGTCGTCAATCTCCATCAATCGCTGTTCAACCTTTTTGTTGATTTCGTTGGATGTCGCGAGTGACGTCCCCGGGGGTAGGACGACATTCAACTGCACAGCCCCTTCGTTGAAAGGTGGCAGAAAATCGCGGTCCAGATTCACCACAAACAATCCTGCCAAGGCAACTCCGAGGATGGTCACACTCAAGTTGAAACGGGGAAACGCGAGACTGAAGCGAATCACTTTATCGCCGACCCATTTCAGACCACGGAGGAAGAACCCGTCTTTTTCCACATGATGTTCACCAGCAGTATTCGGACGAGAGTTCGCCAGTAACCAATAGGAAAGAACGGGCGTGACCGTCAGAGAAACGACCAACGACGAGAGGATCGAGACGATATAAGCCACTCCCAACGGTGCGAATAAACGCCCCTCCATTCCCGACAATCCAAACAGTGGTATGAACACCAGAATTACAATCATTGTTCCAAAGACAATGGAGTTCCGGACTTCCACACTGGCTTGAAATACGACCAGTAGTGGATGCTTGGGTGATCCCGCGGCTCGATTTTCTTTGAGACGCCGAAAGATGTTTTCAATGTCGACGATTGCGTCGTCCACCAGTTCGCCAATCGCGACCGCCAGCCCCCCCAAAGTCATCGTGTTGATCGAAAGCCCGAAGAAGTGAAATACGATGGCCGTCATGACTATCGAGAGCGGAATTGCGGTCAACGTGATCATTGTCACGCGAAAATTCATCAGAAACAGGAACAGTATGACGACGACTAGCAAACCACCGTCGCGAAGCGCTTCAATGACATTCTCGACAGCCCGATCGATGAATGATTTTTGCGAATACAACGGCATGATGCGGATATCTTCTCCGAGAGTCGCCTGGAGTTCTTCGACGGCTTTCATCACTTCATCAGTGACGACAACCGTGTCGGCATTCGGTTGTTTGTTGATAGTCAGGACCACAGACTCTCCGCCGTTGAACGAACCGTCTTCCTCGCGAATGAACGCCGTGCTATCTCCCCGCTTGACCTGAGGGCCTGCCTGAATGTCGGCAATCTCGGCCAGTGCAACAGGTCGTCCTTCTCGGATGGTGACCACGATTTTTTCAAGGTCCTCCACTGTTTGCACACGTCCCAGGGCTCTGACTAAAAGTTCGTTCGGTCCCTGTTGGTCGAGATAACCCCCCGTGTTGTTCTGATTGCTGTTGCTGACAGCTTCTTTCACCTGATGCAACGAGACTCCATATCGGAGCATCGCGTCGGGATCGACCAGTACTTGAAATTGCTTGCGTCCACCCCCCATCGTGAAGATTTGCGAAACCCCCGGGATGGTCAACAACCGCTGGCGAACGATCCAGTCCGCCTTGGTTCGCAGTTCCAGAGAGCTTTCGTCAGGATCCTCGCTCCACATCCCCAACATTAATATTTGACCCATAATCGACGAGATCGGCGCGAGTGTTGGCTCGATTCCGTCGGGAAGCTGTTCAGCAACTAGCTGCAAGCGTTCTGCGACGATCTGACGGTCATCGTAGATGTCCGTCCCCCATTCAAATTCCACATAGATCACGGAGATACCGACCCCGGACGAACTGCGAACATCCATCACGCCATTCGCGCCGTTCAGCGCGGTTTCGATCGGGAAAGTAATCAGAGTCTCAACTTCTTCCGGCGCGAGACCCGGTGCTTCGGTCATCACTACGACGCGTGGGCGATTGAGGTTAGGGAACACATCGATTGGCATCTGTGATGCCTTCCAGGATCCATAGCCCGTGAAGAACAGCGCAACGGCGATGATGAGCAAACGCTGTCGGAGCGCAAATCGGATGATTGCATTTAACATGATACCCTCCTAGTGTGAGTGGCCGGCGTGCGGATCGACTCCGCCTCCGGATTTATTCTTGAGGGCCATTTGCATTTGGTGGGCTCCTCGTCGCGCGACGATGTCACCCGGGAACAACGAACCATCGTTCTCAATGACGACCGATCTTTGGTCCTTGTGCTTCAGGTGAACGGGAACTCTGTCGAAGCGATCGCCATTCTGTTGAAAGACGTAATGTTCGGCTCCTTCCTGCGTGATTGCATCAACTGGAAGTACGAACTGTTCTTTCCATTCTTCAATGGGAACCAGAAGCTGTAGTCGCTGCCCCGGGCGGTATTTCCACGAGAGGAAACGCTGCCCCTGCGAGTTCCCTTCGTCCCGGACAATCGTGTTGGGAAGATTGACAAAGAATGAGAGCGTTCTGGAGTCCTGGTCAACACGATTCGCAAGATAGGCGAACGAAAGATTTTCCGATTTTACGTAACCTTCAGTGGTTTCGAACAGAGCCGTCACCGTCCAGCCACGTCGAGCAGCCTCTGTGACCGCATTTGCATCACGTTCGAACGCCTTCCCTTCAACAAAAAGTTGTTCTAAATCCACCAATTCGCAGAGCGAATCTCCTGCTTTAATTGATTGCCCTTTCTTCACGTGTAATTCCTGGAGTACAAGCGGAGAGGATGGCTCTTCCATATATGCTGCCCGACGCACCTTGTCGCTACCCGTAAATTTGAAATCATCTTCTCTGTGGCTGTCTGTCGAAGGTGCAAAAATTTGAAGCGACTTTAACAAGCTCCGACTTTTTGACACCTGATCGATCTGCTCCTCGCTAAGTCCATGAAGCTTTAACGACTCTCGTTGAGCGTTCAACAAGGCGGTCAGCTTATCGATTGCATACTCACGTTCGAGTACGACTTTTCCGGCGACCGCTCCCGAATTCGCGATACCTTCAAGCCGATTCAATTCGCGTTTTTCGACGTCAAGTTCTCCTAGTGTCTGGACGAACTCGGTTTGAGTCTTCACGAGATCTTCGTGCGTGAGACGAATCTCGAACAGCAATGTTCCAGGGAGCACGGCTTCCCCTTCCACGGAATGGACATGGGTCACGATTCCCGTCAGAGGAGTGGAAACTTCGATTCGCGAACGCCCCGGGCGTTCTACAATGACTGCTGGTACGGAAATTGACCTCTGATAGTCCTGGAGTTGGATCGGCTTCAGGAATTCCGTCGTCAGTCCAATATTCATTCTCGCTTGGTCAGAGAGTTCCAACGATGTTGCCGTATCGTGTGGATGATCATCGGTATTAGAGTCATCACCTGACTGATGATTCTCATCAGCAACTGACTGACTCGACTGAACTGTTCCGGAGATCCAATTCGAAAGTGGTACCCACCAGAGGTTCCGAGTGAACAGTGCGGCCGCTATGACAATACAGACCAAGGCCGGAAAGGCCCATTGAAGTAGGAATTGTTTGATTTTGGGAAACATGACTAAACTCCTCGCGCAGCCCTAAGCAGGGTGCGAATCACGGGTGAATGACGAACTTTCTCAACGGTTCATACAAACATTGAGAATCGTTCAAGGGAGTCGCAAGCAAGCGGACGCGACCCAAACCGCAAGAGAAACGTGGTTAAAGCAGCCACGATTGATAGAGCGCGCAATGATGTTGGGAGGAAGTGTCTTTCCATTCACAGTGAACTTCTCGATCCAGAGCGAGAAGCTGCCCCCCGGAATCAAAACTGAGATCGTCCTTAATTATTGTAACGAACAGACTCGGTCCGTGAATCAGGAATGAAAGGTCCGGGGTTACAGTTTTTACATAGACACAATCTACGTGTCCACAATGCTGCGCATGATTGCAGGGATCAGGGTCTGGCGACTCCTCACCGGCATATTCAGAGCGATCGTGCCCCTCGTGATGATGGGAACACTCATCTGATGAGGAGGCCTGAGAGCTGATAGAAGGTCTCTCGCAGTTAGAGTGATTGTGATGCCCACAGCATCCCCCCACGATATGCCATAGCATCGCAAGGCAGGTCAGTATGGAGACGAGTTGTGACATCAGATTGATCTCATCAGAAGACAGTTAAATGTCGTTACTTTAAGCTTATAAGGAAATCAGGATTGCTTGGTCAAGACCATTTGGATTTTTCTTAAAATACCGATACCGGCCTGAAACGGTGAGCGTTCCCCGATTTTTCGCGGATGATACGGATAATACAATGGTCACTGCCCATTGAGGGCTTGGCCGCGAAGGGAAGCGTCTCTGTTGTAGTCTGCCGGGGCATTGAGACCACCGGAGAGTAACAGGCCATCGATCTTGGCATTAGCAGATGCCAGATCGGCCCGGGCTTGAACGAAGGTCAGATTCGTTTCAAAATAAGTTCGACGTGCGACAAGCACTCTTAGGAAATCGAATTGACCGGCCAGATACGCCTGTTCGGATAGATCCAAGCTTTCTTTCGCCTTCGGTAGGAGTACGTTCGATAACTGATTCACCGAGATCCGTGCCTGATTATAGTCGCGTAACGTCTGAACGAGTCGCGAACGGATGGCCAATTTGAGCCTAGCAACATCCTGGGAAGCTCGGCAGTAATCAGCATAGGCCGCTTGGATGTTTCCTTGATTCCGATTGTGAATTGGCAGCGGGATACTCAGCTGGACGTTTGCGAAGTTTTCACCGTTTCCGTTGTCTTGTCCGACTCCGAATTGTCCCGTCACGTTTGGAATGGCCTGAATGTCTTGACGTTTCATCTCTGCACGAGCCGTGTTGAGCCTCGCATACGCCGCCTGGAGTTCCGGGCTGTTCGTGAGTAACTGTTGGTATAGTGTCTCGACGTCCTTTTGATCCAATTGCTCGGGGAGTCGGCCTTGTAACTTTTGTGGAGCCATCTCGGGCAAACCAATCAGTGTCACCAGATCATTCCAAGCCGCCTGATATTCCACTTCTGCTTGTTGTTGAATAATTTCAATCTCACTCAGCTGGATCTCCGCTTGTAGAACATCTGGGCGAGCTCCCTCTTTTGCATCAAACCTTTTTTGGGCAATGTCTTGTCCCTTTTTGGCCACATCGATAAAACCGCGCGCAATTTCGAGTCGGCGTTGGGCTGCGAGAGTCTCATAAAACCCAATCCGCACGTCGGTTCGTACACGAAATCGTTGAGCCTCGACTTCCCACAGAACCGACTGATAATCCTGTTCGAGAACACGTCTGTTTGCGTCGAGTTTTCCCCCTGTCACAAATGTTTGGCTGACAAAAGCCCCTTGTAATCCGGCACTACTGTCACTTCCCATCTCTTCGCCGAAATACCCAAGGCGGGGGTTGGGTTTCAGACCGACCTGTGTTTTCAATCCAGACGCTTTGTGCGAGGCAGCAGTAGCTTGTCGAATCGAAGGATTGTGCTGCATTGCCAGAGATTCCAGTTCTTCCAGCGTCACTCTTGAACTTTCCGCAGCCTCCATACGTGCTTTAGGTTCGGGCATCGGGACTGCGGGGGGCATTATAGACGTGGTCTGTGCCCGATCCTGGTTGGACGTACTTTCGAAAGCCACAGGAAGTATTTCCGACGACAATTCGACAAGCGGAGTTGAATTCTGGCCCTTCGACGCTGGTGTAGATATCACCGAATCGGATTCAGGCCGGGGAGGAGCAGTGGGAATCTGTTTCTGCTCTGCAATCGACTGATCGTTGTCAGTGTTTTTGACGGGTCGAGATGTGACTGGTTTGTTGGAATGGTGGGGGTAATACGTCCCCACCGTTCCACATCCAGCAAACAAAGCGAGAATCAACGGAAAACTTAAACATTGTAAGAAACGAAAGAGTGGCATGGCAGATCTCCTAAGAAGCTCGAATGAACGAAAGGCAGCAGCAATCAGTACTGCCTTGGTTTAGATCTGCATGCGCATGAGCGAACTGGATGAACTCGTACTCCAGTCTCTTTCGGGACTGAAACGACCGAATCTGCTCTCACCCCTTCTGAAGAAATGCTCCATTTTGTCTTGGTCACTGGTTCGCCAAACTCCTGGTATTTGTGTTACCTCATACTCCAGTGGCGTGGTGCTGATGATCAAATTCACCGGCTGCTCGCACAGAGGACAGTTTGACGGAGCGAGGGGCGAGTCTGGTAACTCAGGCGTATCATCGGACTCGTTTCGAGCGTTGCTACAACACGAACAACGGAGCGAAGCCGAGAGTGGGAGGTTAATTGCGGAAGAACGTTTACTGAACGAACAATGGCCAGATAGAACACAGCACGGCACACACACTTGAATCAGTGTGGCGATCGCTAAAACCAGAATGAGAGACTTACGTTTGCTCATGGCCGAGAACTCGGGAAATCAATAGCTTTCGTGGGACAGAGTCTCTGTCCGTCATATCGATTGGATCGGCTGATGCGATTCTAATCACTGACCGAATTCATCAGATCGTGTCGATGAAATCAAAAGAGAGGCCTCGCCACTGTTAAAATCGTAACAACCCGAACAGTCGATGAGCAGGAGGTTCCAACTTTGTGGTTGAGGGCGAGACACTATAATACGGTGGATGTAAAAAAAACGAAAACGTATGACTCATCAGGACTTCAGGAGCCTCAGCCCACACGGAATTCGAATCGAGTTTAAGTTGTCCCGGAGCGAATTCCGATTGGAAATACAGGAATCATCACGACTAGCGATTGCATGACGATGCCGGTCGGCAATAATTCCCACTTGTAGAACTCTAATATTCATATATAGTTGAAGTATGTCGCATTTCATTCGGACAATGTTGATCTTGGCCACCTTGGCCTGCCCCTTGAACTGCATGGGGGCTCTCCAAACGGCTGCAGTTTCGTCCGAAAAGTCGTCAGTCGAACGACTTCAATTCTCGTGCTGTTCGCATTCATTGCCAGCCGATCCACATCGATCAGCACCATCGGCCCCCTATAATGACTGCCAGTGCTCCAGCTGTCTCTGTCACGGAGTTGTCGTTGAGTTACATCAATTCCGTCTCGTTCAAGCAGCAGATATTGCAGTTGGATTGCCGTCTGACGACTTCTCCGTAGATTTCCTGGCAAAGACGTCCCAAACCGCCAAGGCTCATTGGCTCTCGGAGTTCCTGCATCGGGCCCCCGCGCCACCGGTCCGTGTTCTGTACCAGACGTTTCTGCTCTAGATTCCCGCTTCTCTCGCGTTTTGCGCTTCGCACTGAGTTAATTCTACGCCGACAGAACTCTATCACGAAGCCTCCACAACGCGATCGCTCTGTCTAGTACGCACTCATGCGGACTAGCATTTCATCACCGAACGCGATGCAAGCGCGTCGACTTCGTACTCGAATATGAGTTCAACGATGAGGAGAAGACTCTATGACTCAAACCGATTCACCGAGAGATTTCATACGAAAGGAATTAACCGGCTTGATTGAACCTCTCGCTGACATGATCGCATCAGCAGATAACCCTTGTCTGATGCGAGCTTTGGTAATCGATGAGATTGGAGAACAAGTTGTGGACATTGACCGCGACGCGACTTTCTTCATTCAGGAGAAGCTGTCTACGAATTGCCAAATTTGCGGTTCCTTGTCTGTTCACGGAGCTTGTTTTCATGACAGCGTAACCTACTAAATAAGTTTCATCCGATCAATGCGTATTCATCCTGAAGATTGACAAAAAACGGACATGTCCTTCTCATTCTGGATTGTTCAACGATCCAGGATGACGAGGGCAGACATGTCCGCAAATCCACTCTATCGCGCCTTCAGACTCAAAGGCTACTTGATGCATGCCATTCGTCACGAGAATAAGTAATTAAGAGCCGGATTTTGGATATCGAACGAAACTGATGTAAAATTCCCACTTGCAGAAAGTCTCATTTCAGATAAGATAAATTCATGATACTTCTCGTTCGGACAATGCTGATCTTGGCCACTTTGGCCTGCCCACTGAATTGCATGGGAGCGATTCAAGCTGCGAATGCTCCGTCTCACAATTCATCAGTCCAGAACCATCAATGTTCGTGTAGTTCTTATTCGTGCGGCCCTAATCAGCAGGAGTCCGAGCCTATCGTTCCTGATGATGATTGCGAATGTGCTAATTGCCTTTGTCGTGATGCCGTTGTCGAATCCGACTTCTTCAGTATCGAACACTCGCTCTCATCTATCGTCTCTTCGGGATTTGTTCCAGAGCTTGAAAATATGCTGGGGCTAAACGAAGAAAGTATTGATCGCAGCAAGTCAATACGTGATGAAGCCATAAGCTCGGACGAGCCATTCCGCATTCTTTATCAGTCGTATCTTCTCTAACGTACAACAGACACACTTGGAGAGTTCTCATTCATATGATTGATGAGCCTCTGAGTGGATGTCTCTCGATTGTGCGAAAATGACTTGGTTAGTACGCCTCTTTTTTACTGCCACTTGCATTATTCAATTGCTTAATTCTCCACTGCGCGAGATCGAATTGAGCACCATTCCTGTCAACTGCGATATGGAAGGATATTTCCTATGTCGACATCGGTCGAACCACCCCCGTCTCCTGTAAATACTCCAGATAACCGGTCCCAAACTCAAAAAACGAGTGCAAGCAAATCTCGCCGATTGGTTGGAGGGATTCTCGGAGCGTTACCTTCCGTCATTGTCTTTGCGTTGTTCGGCTTAGTATTTTACTACGGGCATCACACGGATTGGCGAATTCCAAAATTCGCAGAACTCACCGGATCCTCCGAGACTGTTGTTGATGATTGGTGCGAAGAGCATGCCGTGCCGGAGTCGATCTGCGTCGAGTGCGATCCGACGTTGATGCCGAAGGGATCGGACTACGGTTGGTGTTCGGATCACGGCGTTCACAACTGCGTGCTCGATCATCCTGACGTTGCCCAGCTCAAGCAACCGCCGTCCGAAAGTGACTTGCTCGCAGACCTGCAACGAGCAGCACGAGCGCTTGTGATCACACCTCGCAAAGAAAACAATAGTGGCTGTGACATCTACAAAACACGGATTCAATTTGCGTCGGTGGAGGCTGTCCAGCAAGCGGATGTAGATGTTGAATTGGTGGAGCGACAGCCGATTGTAGAGTCGATTCTCGGCAATGGCGAAATCGTTTACGACCCGACGCGACAAACGAGTTTAGCCTCTCGCGTACCGGGAAGTGTTTGGAGAGTCTTCAAGAATGTGGGTGACGAAGTCGCCGAAGGTGAGGTGCTGGCTATCATCGATGCCGCAGGAGTTGGCGACTCGAAAACGCGACTCCTGCGTTCGCTTGCCGAAGAGAAGCTCCAGCGGCAAAACGTCTCTCGTTTCAGAAAAGCTGGCAATGCCATCCCAGGAGCGCGGCTCCTTGAGGCGGAAGCTGCATTCGCTAAGGCACAGGCAGACGTGTTGAGCGCAGAACAATCTTTGCGGAATTTGGGATTGCCGCTTCGAGTCGATCAACTGCGGGGGATGCCCGAGCAGCGAGTGCTTGACGAATTACGTTTGCTTGGAATTCCACCGTCCATTCGAGAACAAGTGAGTACATTGAACGCATCGGCGAATCTGCTGCCAATCGTGTCTCCAATGAACGGAGTCGTTATTGAAAGATCGGTAACGTCCGGTGAAGTCGTAGACCCCTCGCGCATCCTGTTTCAAGTCGCGGATACGCGGCAGATGTGGCTGCAACTGAGCGTGCCACTGGAGAAGATGGATCAGCTTGCAGTGGGCCAACGAATTCGCTTTATGCCTGACGGTAGCCGGAACATCGTCGAGGGGCAACTGGATTGGGTCAACACGTCGGCTGACAAGGACACACGGATGGTGGAAGTGCGGGCAGTGTTGGCTAACACTGATGGACGGCTTCGGAACGAAACGTTCGGCATGGGTGAGGTCATCCTGCGTGAAGAGCCGAATGCGATTGTCATTCCGACCGGCTCCTCGCACTGGGAAGGTTGCTGCCAAGTCGTCTTCGTCCGCGACAAGAACTACTTCGACAGTCCCGACAGCTACAAAGTCTTCCATGTCCGCTCAGTACGTTTGGGGGCGGTCAATGGTAATGTTACGGAAGTCATCTCAGGCGTGCTGCCCGGTGAGGTGATCGCGACGACTGGCAGCGATGTATTGAAGGCGCAGTTATTAAAGAACAACCTTGGTGCAGGCTGCGACTGCGTCGCTGAATAAAGGAGAGCACGGATGCTGAATTGGTTGATTGATTTTTCGCTCAAGCACCGCGCGCTAGTGATTCTGGCGGCGTTGTTGTTTGCGGTTGTCGGCGGTTTCTCACTCCAACAACTCGATATTGACGCATTTCCCGATACGACTCCGGTACAAATTCAAATCAACACGGTTGCGCCGTCACTGGCCTCCGAAGAGATTGAACGCCAAATCACCTTCCCCGTCGAGCAAGCCATTAGTGGCTTGCCGGGATTGCATGAACTGCGTTCGATTTCCAAGTTCGGATTGTCGCAGGTCGTAGTCATCTTCGACGACGGCATCGACATCTATTTCGCTCGGCAATTGATTAACGAGCGTCTGTCAACGGTCGAATTACCGGACGGTATTAAAAGGCCGCAAATGGGCCCGGTCTCCACGGGACTCGGCGAGGTGTTCCATTACGTCGTGGTCTATGACGGCGTTGATCTCTCTGAAGCTTCTCATGAAAAACGAGTCAATCAACTGACCGAACTTCGCACCATTCATGACTGGGTCATCAAGCCACAACTTCGCTCGGTTCGCGGCGTTGCCGAAGTCAACAGTTGGGGCGGATACGAAAAACAGTATCAGATACGGATCAACCCAGACCTATTGCTCAAGTACGGACTGACGTTTGAGCAGGTCAGCGAAGCGATTCAAGAGAACAACGAAAACGTCGGCGGTGGCACGGTCACTGATGGCAGCGAAATGCTTCTTGTCCACGGTGTTGGGCGGACGGTGAATATCGAGCAGATCGAAGAAGTCATCGTGACGGCGAAAGACGGCGTGCCCGTCCGTGTGCGTGACGTGGCCGAGGTGCAAATCGGTCACGAGATTCGTCGCGGGGCGGTCACGGCCAACGGTCGAGGTGAAGCGGTGCTGGGTCTCGGGTTCATGCTGATGGGGGAGAACAGCGACGAGGTCACGTGGGCGCTGAAAGAAAAGTTGGAGCAGATCAAGGAAACCCTGCCAGCCGGTGTGACGATTCAAACGGTCTACGACCGGACCGAGCTGATCGACCATGTCATCCATACCGTGCAGAAAAACTTGTTCGAGGGTGGCCTGCTGGTGATTGCCATTCTGTTTATTTTCCTTGGCAATCTGAGAGCTGGCTTGATTGTGGCTCTGGCGATTCCGCTCTCGATGTTGTTCGCTTTTGCCGGAATGTTGAAAATCGGTATCGCCGACCGTTTGCTCAGTCTTGGTGCGATTGACTTCGGACTGATTGTCGATAGTTCAGTCGTAATGATTGAAAACTGTGTGCGGCACTTGGCTCACAACCGAGACGGCAAGAGCCGCCTTGAAATCATTCGTAAAGCGGCGATTGAAGTTCGCAAGCCAACGATGTTCGGCGAACTGATCATTATGATCGTGTACCTGCCGATCCTTACGCTGGAAGGCATTGAGGGGAAGCTGTTTCGGCCGATGGCACTCACCGTCATCATGGCCCTTGCCGGGTCGATGGTCCTTTCGCTAACACTGATGCCAGTACTGGCCAGTATCTTTCTTCCCAAGAACATCAAAGAAACCGAACCTTGGTTGATCCGCGTCCTGAAATGGCTCTACGCCCCGGTGCTGCGATTCACGATGCACCACAAGACGTTTGTCATCGGTTCGGCCGTGCTGCTGTTGGTCAGCGTTTTCAGTCTTGTCGCTCCCAACCTCGGCAGCGAGTTTGTCCCTCGGCTTTCCGAAGGTGCCATCACGCTGAACGTCGTGCGATTGGCGGGTACGCCACTGGAAGAATCCATGCGCTACAACACGCGGATGGAGCAGGTGCTGCTGGAAAAGTTTCCTGACGAAGTCAATCAGGTCTGGAGTCGAATCGGCACCGCTGAAGTCGCCACCGATCCGATGGGCACTGAATTGACCGACTTGTTTATCACGCTCCACCCACGTGAACAGTGGACGCGAGCGGAAACTCAAGAAGAACTGACGACATTGATGCAACGCGAACTTCGCGATTTGCCGGGACCGCGTTTGGCGTTGTCGCAGCCGATTGAAATGCGCATGAACGAAATGATCTCGGGGGTTCGTTCCGATGTTGCAGCAATCCTGTATGGCGACGATCTTGACTTGATGAATGAAAAGGCCGTTGAGATCGAACGTGCATTGAATTCAATTGCCGGTGCCGAGGACGTGAAGATTGAACAGATTTCCGGCCAACCGGTCCTGCAAATTCAAGTCAAACAAGACCAGATTGCCCGCTACGGAATTCCCGCAAGCACCGTCATGAATATCGTTCGTTCGTTGGGAAGTAACCACGTCGGCGAGGTCTATGAAGGACAACTGCGGTTCCCGCTTGTCATTCGATTGCCGGAGGAAGCGCGGGCTGACCCTGAAGCTATTGGTAACATATTAGTAGCAACCCCATCGGGCCAACGTATTCCGCTTTCGCGATTGGCTTCAATTGAACGGGTCGAAGGTTTCAACACGATCAAACGCGACTGGTATCAGCGTCGCATCACGATTGAAGCGAATGTGCGTGGCCGCGACCTTGGCAGTTTCGTCGCCGAGGCTCAGCGTGTTGTCGATGAAAAAGTTCAGTTGCCTCCGGGCCGCTATCGCATCGAATGGGGAGGTCAATTCGAAAACCTTGAGCGAGCACAGACGCGATTGATGATCGTCGTGCCGATTGCACTGCTGCTTATCTTGGCATTGCTGTACACGACTTACCGCAATTGGATCGACTCGTTGCGAGTGTTCACGGGTGTCCCGTTCGCATGGATTGGTGGAGTGCTGGCCCTGTGGATTCGTGACATGCCGTTTTCGATTTCGGCTGCCGTTGGCTTCATCGCATTGTCCGGCGTCGCCGTGCTCGACGATATGCTGTTGGTTTCAACTATTCGACAACTACGCAGACGCGGTCGTTCGCTGGATGAAGCCGTCGAGGAAGCCGCAATGACGAGATTGCGTCCGATCCTGATGACGACCCTCGTCGCGAGTCTTGGCTTTGTACCGATGGCCTTCAGCACGGGCATGGGAGCGGAAGTGCAGCGACCACTGGCGACGGTTGTGATTGGCGGCGTGTGCAGCGCCATGATTATGAGTCTGCTTGTACTACGAGTGCTTTATGTGGTCTTCAATCTGCCCACAGAAAGCCACGACGAAGATGGAGGAGACGATGATGGTCATCGTCTTGAACCGGAAGAACCGACCGACCCGGAGGCCGGACTGGAGTTTGACTCTTCAACAAATCAAGAGTCACGACAACGGTCCGAACCAACGACGGTCACAACTTAGAAACTCGGCACTGAGCCGGAGGAGAACGAAATGAATTGGATCATGAGCGTACGTGTATTGTCGCTGGGTTTATTGGCAACGGTAGCCATTGGACTGGCCGGATGCAGTAACAGCGAAACCGCTTCAGAGCCTGTCGAATCACAACCAGTCGCCGCGACAGAGGTCGACCACAGCCACGGTGGTTGGTGGTGCGTTGAACACGGTGTGCCCGAAGGTGAGTGTGCCCTGTGCGATAAGTCGTTGGTGGCAGAATTCAAGGAAAAAGGCGATTGGTGTGACGAGCACGATCGGCCTGAATCACAGTGTTTTATTTGCGGCCCCAAAAGGGCGCAGAAGTTCATTGCACAATACGAAGCAAAAACTGGTCGCAAACCACCGGAGCCAACGGAATAGAGATGGGTAATCAACTCGGATCGTTTGACGTTGGGAGAAAATCGTTGCGGCGTTCCGTCAACATGCTACTTGCCGTCGTGCTGCAGACGCAGCCCGGCTGTATGTGTGAATGTTCTTCTCCGCAACGAACTACCTGCCTGTCAACTGAATGCGATGGCTCAGGCTCGTTGTGTGCCGTCCACGGAACGATTGACATTCAATCGTTCAAGAGCCTCGATTCCGACTTAGACGATCCAACAGACGTCGAGTCACCGGAGTGACATACAAGGAAGCTTAGTAGCTGGGGGATAAAGGTAGCGCATTTTGCCAACTCGCAAAGTCGCTCGCCCCCAGTCACGCTTCCATTTTCCCAATTGCTTACAGTCTCAAACCAGTGGAGGTGATGCCATGTGACGCGCGAATGACCAATCACCAGTTTACCAACTTGTTCCCCGAGAGAAAGGAATCTCACAATGTACCGTACTGCAATGTGTATTGCTCTGACGCTCGTTTTCGCTGCCAGCTCGCTCAATGCAGGCTGGGCTGCAACCAACGCCAAATCCACCACAAAGACGACGATTACGCTGAAAGTGCTTAGCTGTGAAGGCTGTGCCAAGCGGGTTCGTGAAAAGCTGACAGCCGTTAACGGTGTTAGTGAGGTGAAGACGGACCTGAAGACCAAATCCGCGACAATCTCGCCTAAACGCGATGCAACTCCATCTCCCAAACAACTTTGGGAAGCCATTGAAAAGGCTGGAAAGACGCCAGTGAAGCTGGTCGGTCCGAACGGGACGTTTACGTCTAAACCAAAGAAATGATATCTAGCCTGCTGTAACGTTGTAGCCGCTGGGATCAACTGATTCCAGCGGTTTTTTGAAAACACATCACCGTTACCAACGGAGGCTATGACAACAACAGAGGACAATAGATGAAAGAATACCGTTTACGAGTTGCCAA
Source organism: Planctomycetaceae bacterium (assembly GCA_014762625.1). GTDB lineage: Bacteria > Planctomycetota > Planctomycetia > Planctomycetales > Planctomycetaceae > JABURQ01. The sequence continues at coordinate 22,946 of JABURQ010000097.1, forward strand.
TATGGACTGCGAGAACGACGCGGCGCGATTGAGGCGGTCGCTGGAGTCGCAGGACGATATTGAACTATTTCAAATCTTGGCATCATCCGGGACGGTACGGTTTGCGGTCGATGAAAATGAACTCTCACAGGACGATGTTAAAGCAAGGTTTTCCGAACTCGGCTTTCCGGTTCACAAACAAGGTGAACAAGCCAGCCTGCCGCCTTTCTGGAAAAACCCGAAGGTCTTAGCGGCCATCGTCTCGGGTGTTCTACTGTTGGTCGGATGGATGCTCAGTTACGCTGTTGATGGTTGGCTGCCGCTTTGGCTCTACACGCTTAGTATTCTGATTGGCGGTTACTACTTCGGTCGCGAGGCTCTTGAAGAGTTAATCTTCGAGCGTCAAATCGGTATCGAATTGCTGATGACCGTTGCGGCGATCGCGGCATACGTTCTGGGGCAGCCTGCCGAGGCGGCGATGCTCGTATTTCTGTACTCGATCAGCGAAGCCCTTGAGGGTTACACCGAGGCCAAGACTCGATCCGCCGTCCGGGCGTTGACGGATCTGACGCCAAAGACGGCGTTGTTGATCGAAGATGGGAAACAACGTGAAGTGCCCGCCGAGGAGTTGCAACCGGGTGATCGGTTTCTCGTGCATCCGGGGCAATCCGTTCCGACAGACGGTGAGATCGTCTCCGGTGCGTCGAGCTTGGACGAAGCCCCTGTGACTGGTGAAAGTGTGCCGGTCGAGAAAGGCGTTGGTGATACCGTCTACGCGGGCAGCATCAACGCCGAAGGATCGCTTGAAGTCCGGGCAACCAAGGCGTTCGCAGAGAACACAATCTCGCGCATCATTGTGATGGTCGAAGAGGCTCAAGAACGCAAAGGCGAAAGCCAGCGATTCATCGAGCGATTCGGCAACTGGTATAGCCCCGCAGTGCTGCTCGTCGGAATCGCGATTGGGGTGTTGCCGCCGTTGCTTGTTGATACGACATGGTTTCAATGGGCGATTCGCGCAACGATCTTTATTGTAGCCGCAGCTCCCTGTGCCTTGGTGATCTCAATTCCTGTGACTCTTGTCGCCGCACTGGGAACGGCTGCTCGCCATGGTGTGTTGATCAAGGGTGGCGTGTATATCGAACGGCTGGCTGAAATCAATGTTGTTGCCATGGACAAGACCGGCACGATTACGCTGGGCGAACCGACGGTCACCGATTGCGAACTCGCTGACCACGGCGACCTGCCGATACGCGATGAGGTTCTAGCGATCACCGCCGCCATCGAACAACTCAGTCAACATCCGCTCGCCAAGGCGATCGTCCGCTTTGTCGAGAGCGAAGACATTCAGCCGCGCAAAGCAACCGATTTCAAATCCATCACCGGAGCCGGTGCATCCGCCTCGGTCGATGGCCAGTTGATTTACATCGGCAAACCAAAGCTGTTTGAGAAGGAGTTGAAGGTCGATCTGGCGTCGCTATCCGGTGTCATCAACCGCTTGCAGGACGAAGGCAAGACGGTCGCAGTTGTGGGAACTGACAAGGCCGCGTGGGCAGCAATTGCGATGCGTGACACGGTTCGCGACAACGCCAAACAAGCGATTGCGCAACTGCACGACATCGGCATCCAGAAGGTCGTGATGCTGACCGGAGATAACGAACGAACGGCGGCACAAATCTCCAAAGAAGCTGGCATCGACGAGTTCCACGCCAGCTTGAAACCGGACGACAAGGTCACCAAGCTACGAGAACTGATGCAGCAACATGAGCACGTTGCGATGGTGGGTGACGGAGTGAACGACGCACCCGCCTTGGCCGAAGCCAGCGTTGGTATCGCGATGGGTGCCGCTGGAACCGATGTTGCCTTGGAAACCGCCGACGTGGCGCTGATGGCTGATGACTTGGAAAAGCTTGTCTACGCATTGAAACAAGCGAAACGTAATCAAGCCATTGTTTGGCAAAACCTTATTCTGTCCGCGATTGTCATTCTCGTACTCGTTGTCGGAGCTGTTTCGGGCCAGTTCACTTTGCCGATCGCGGTTCTCGGGCATGAAATCAGCGAGTTCGTCGTTGTCGCTAACGGTTTGCGGATGCTGCGATTCAAGGCAGGTGCGCAATGAAGGCAGCATTCTTGCTCCTGTTGATGGTTCTGACAATCACGCTCACCGGCTGTGGGCAATCACCTCCACCGGAGCCGTCAGTTTCTCGCCCCAGTGTTGAGCCAGTTCACCTGACCGACACTAACTTTCAAGCGGAAGTCCTTGAAAGCGAAGTGCCGGTGCTGGTCGACATGTGGGCACCGTGGTGTCAGCCCTGCATCACGATGAGACCGACGATTCGACAGCTTGCGTCCGAGTTGACCGGCAAAGTGAAGGTGGCCGAACTGAACATCGAGGAAAACCCGTTCATCAAGGAGAAATACAGTGTGGATCAATATCCAATGTTGTTGATCTTTATTAGCGGAGTCGAGGTTAATCGAATAATTGGTCTGAAATCCAAGCAGGAACTGATCGACGCAATCGACGTTTCCATTAAAAAGCAACTATGATTCAACAGATGATAACTCTCGAAATCTATAAATTACAGGGGAGCATGGTACGATTACCTAAAACCGAAAGAGAAGTATGACACCACACAGTAAAGCCCTTGCGCTCTCGTATTTCACAGTTTTGTACAACATACTCGAAGGCGCAGTCGCGATCTTCGGAGCGTCAACATCTGGAAGCAGTGCTCTATTCGGCTTCGGCCTTGATAGCTTCATCGAATCACTCTCCGGCATGGTCATGATCTGGAGGTTTTGGAAATTCGCTCCCGATGAAGAGAAGGAAGAATTTGAACGAGTGGAACACCGTGCAGAGCGACTTGTCGCGTACTCGTTTTTCATTCTCGGCGCATATATCATTTTTGATGCCGGTTCGGCACTTTATTGGCAAAAGGCACCAGGGCCCAGTCTGATTGGTATTGGACTCGCGATTGCGTCCACAATCATCATGCCCGTGTTGTTCCTGCTCAAATACCGGCTGGGTAAGTCGATCGGCAGCCGTAGTCTGGTGGCCGACTCCAAAGAAACTCTGGCCTGCGTACTGCTTTCAGTCGCACTTCTGCTTGGGCTTGGTACGCATTACCTCTGGGGACTCTGGTGGGTGGACTCCATAACCGCCTTGGTGATTGCTTACTTGATCGTGCGAGAGGGGATCGAAATCCTGAAAGAGGGTGCCAGCGAATGTGAACAAGAAAATAATTCGCCGTTCGATTGAACCTGCACGAAAGCCGCTCAGGTGAAGGATATGAATGGCACGTAGCTTTTAACCCGTCTTGCGCAGGAAGCCAGTGAGCCCCATCAGTGACTGACCGAGGCTCTGGACGACGAAGGACCGCCGGTGAACGATTAATTGAGCCCCTCAATTCTCAAACTTCTTCACGCTTGCGGAACCGACCACCTCCGCAGGCTGTTGGCATCGATTCAAAGCCCACCGTAGCGGACTCGGAAAACGCTAACGTCCTATGATTTCACGAGTTTCGAGACCGAGTCTCGCGAGAATGGATACGAAGTGGGTTATGCAGGGGGGATCTCAAAAACATCCGACTCAAGTGTAACCAAGTAGCCCTTCCTGCGAACCACAGTGCGATTTGATCATCAGCTCATGATTCGATAAATCATGCCAATTAGAATCAGGAGGCCGACCACGAGATAGCCTCCCAACTCATTGGCATAGGTCCAGAGTGTGGGCTTTACGTCCTGCCCCAATTTTTTCTGGAGCCGTTTGATGGCCGAGTACAGGAAGATTCCGTAGGCCAGGAGAATGCAGATAAAGCCAACAATAAAGTTTTGATTGAACATAAAAATTATCCTGTTGAAATCGACTGAAAACATGAAGGCTTCTCTCGGAAGGATAACGGATCAGCGACGAAGCTGATTCTGAATCAAGGCGTTGTTGCCAAGCCCATTGCAGTAGGGACACGTGCGGGCTTTCAGATTCCCGAACTGATCAACGTAGCTGTAACTTCCTGAGCCGTTACAAGGCTTGCATCGATTTAAGTTGTTCATAAACCGACTCCATTCCGCATTTTTTTGCTTCTGTTGTTCAGCCCTGCGCATAGCGTTTTCCCAAAAAGCGTTCGCTATGGCATCTGAGTTATTCCGTGTTTTCTGAGATTGACTTTTGCGACGGCCTTCCACTTCCAAAGAGACCGCTTCTTCTTTTTCTTTGTCTGAATTTGCCTGCTTGGCTTTGATCATTTCATAGACACTCTGCTGTGCCTTCGGTTTTGTTTCAGTTTTCGGAGCCGAACGAAGTGCCATCAGCAATGAAACAGCGATTGCGGAGAGCAGAATGCCGCCCAACACTCCCGATCCGATCAGGCACGCCGTTTTTCGACGGATCACAAACACCTCGGAGCGATCTGATGCGGCCGATTGACTCTTGGACAACTTGGGATCTTCAGCTTGAGGGACTTGCTTGAAAGATTCCGTCTTTACTGTCTTTTCCGTGAGGGGGTGTGATTTTTCGAAATCCTGATTTTCGTAGACCGATGCCACAAACTCGCAGCTGCACGATTTGCATTTCAGTTTGGTTCCGAGCGGCGCGGCTACCGATCGGTACATTTTCCGGCAATTGGGGCATTCCACGTCGAGAGTGATTGTCGATGTGGAGGCGTTTTCTGTTTTGGAATCATCAGCTTTCATTTGAGGAACTCCTTAATAGGCGAGAAAGGTTCCCACCGCGCATGGAAAAAGGGACGCTGAACCGGACCGCTTGCCGAACCCCCGCCAAGGGGCCTACAGAACAGCACCGGCCAACGTCCCCTTTCGGGGACGCGGCTCAAGTACTGCTTCTGTAGATCAAGAGTCTTTCAACTCAGGTTGGCGGTTTTCGGCAAAGCAGTTCTTGACGCATTCGCGTCAACGAGTTGTTAAGCCGGACAAGGTCCGACAGTCATGTTGGGCTCTCCAGAAAAATTGTGGATATATGTATGTTCCAGCGTTAAAGGAATGGAACATTCGTCCAATCTCTTCAAGTATAACCTCTTCTGACGCCACTTGCACAGGTTGAGTTCTGGGATGAGTTCGATCAGCTAAATTTCCGCTCAAAACGTGTCATAAAAGAGTGATGCCCGCGGAATAGCTGTCAAAGCCCGACTTGCACGGTCGCGTTTTCGCTTCGCCCCCGTTTTTTCGCTTTCCTGCGCGGGTATCGCTACCACGCGGTCCATTGTCATAACCGCGTTTTTCTTCTATTTTACAAGGAGACTTCTATGCTTGATCTCTGCTTACACTGCGGTGGTCACCAGGTTGACCGCGAACAGGTCGCTGCCGTCCCCACGCCGCCCGCTACACGCACGTGGCAACCCATTCCCCACGAAAATCTGCTCACCCAGGTGGAGCGTTCGCTCGAAGGCAAAGGCTTGCGAGTGGTCCAGCAGGCGCACGCCCTGTGGGGAGACGGAGACCGCTATTTTGGTCTGATGGAACTGTCCCACGCGGATGAATCCGCCGAATACGGACTCGTGTTGGGCCTAAGAAACTCGCACGACAAGTCGACCACCGCGTCCATTGCCCTCGGTTCGCAAGTTTTTGTGTGTGATAACCTGAGCTTTTTCGGGGAGGTCGTACTCGCTCGCAAGCACACGCGGTTCATTCAACGCGATCTGCCCGGCATTGTGGCCCAAGCTATGGCCAGCCTCAGCGACATGCGTGTCACGCACGACGAACGGATTGCCGCGTACAAACAGACGACGTTCACCGATCCCGAAGTCCACGATCTGTTGATCCGGGCCGTCGACGATCGCGTGTTGCCCGTCAGTTACCTTCCCAATGTGCTGCAGGAATGGCGGGAACCGTCACATGACCAGTTCCTCGAAGACGGAAACTCGGCCTGGCGGCTGCATAACGGCTTCACGGAAGCTCTCAAGGGAAAGAGTCTGGCATTGCTGCCGTATCGATCCCATCGTCTGCAGGGCCTGCTGGACCCGTTGTGTCACGTGGGGGTGTAAGCACCTAAATATTGGCCGTTTTCGTGTCATGACTGTTTGAAAGAAACAGTCCCACTGTTCAGAGAATTTTTACCCACAACTCGTGGAGAAAGGAGCAATCATTGTCGACAGTGTTATTCACATTCTTATCCGTCTCGCTGCTGACTGCGGTAGCGGCTCTCTGCAAAGAGCGCCGCCTGCGTCTGGCGTTGCAGCGATTGTTAACGCGGCTGTTGAGCCGCAGGAGGTCACATGACGAAACAGACACGGATCACAACCCTGATGGTTGTGATCGCGATCGTTAGCGGGTGTCAGTCCAACGAAAACCAACGTCTGGCTGAGATGGCCGAACGCCAGTTGGATCGACAGGCCGAACAGAACCAGCGGATGGCCGATCTGCAGGAAGAGGTGGCGGAAGGTTCAAAACGACTGGTGGAAGCCGACGCCGAGGCCCGGCGTGAGATGATCGGCCTGCATCACGATCTGCAAACGGAACGGCAGACGGTCGGCCAACAACGAGACCATCTGGAACAGGACCGGCGAGAACTGGCCGCGCAGCGGCACCGCGATCCGATCATTGCGGAAACCATCCAGCAGATCGGTCTGTTGATCGCCTGCGGACTGCCGCTGCTGATCTGTCTGATGCTGCTACGCCAACCGGTCGAACCAAGCGGCGATCGCGAGATCGCCGAACTGCTGATCGCCGACCTGGTCTCCGCGCAACCCCAACTGTTGCAGGGACCTGATGATTCCGCTCCACGTCTTTCGCAGGAAGCCAGTGAGCCCCATCAGCGACTGACCCAGGCTCCGGACGACGAGGGGACGTCGGAGTCCGATTAGAGCAAGTTGCTCTTTTCCGTGGCCGCGACAACGCGTTTTCTCCCTTGAGAAATAGACTCCCACGAGCCAGACGCGGGAACATCATTTCGTGAGTCGTTCTAAATCGAGTCCCTCAATTCCCTAACTACTCCACGCCTGCGGAACCGACCAGCTCCGCAGGCGTATTTTCATGCGCTGGTCAAATCACAAAAGGAATTGCCAATGAATCAGAACGACCTGAACCGAGCCGTTTCACGCGCTACGGGGGAAACCGTCTCCCGAGTGAAACAACGCGGGTTTCAACTGGAACAGCCATCCACAGCAAATACACACACGGGACAGATGGTGGACTGGGACAGACTGGAATCGGTGCGATGGACCAGTCTGTTTCAGCAAGCGAGCTCACTTGCGGCTGAATACTGACAAATGCTGGAACTCACTCGCACGAACATGGCTTGTACACACACCAGAAAGCATCGCCTGTGGCGTGGAGGACACCACAAGGGCTGTCGTGAATTTCGTACTCAGAATGCAAAAAGAGTTTCACGACGAGGAGTCCTTCCCCCTGAAAACATCCCATTCAAGAAAGACAACCAATGAAAGTGATTGTGATTAACAATGATGGTGGCGGATTCGCCGACTACCAGGAACATCCCGACGGGACAACTGTGGCGACACTGTTCGATCATGTCTGCCCAGAGAGAAAGCCTGCCGACTATTACATCCGCGTGAATCGTCATCCCTGCACTTCCGATCAAGTGTTACAGGAGGGGGATCGCATCTCGATCACGCCCTCCAAAATTGAAGGCGCTCTCCGATAGCATCCGTTCTCCTCTCAGGCCAGCCGGTGTGTTGCCGGTTGGCCATTTCTCATGAAAGATCAAGGAGTGCGTTATGGATCAGAGAGAACAAGTCGCGTGGAAAATGGCCTTGCAGATCCATGAACAGTTACGCAATTCATATTCCTCTCTTGGCAATCTGCAACTTCCAGAATCAGGCTGGCACCAGGTTGAGAAACTATTGCGTCAAACGAGAGCCGCTGAGAACAACGGCTGGCTGCTGGCGGGCGATCGGTGTCGACAACAATTCGTGCCTGCGCTCCAGGAAATGAAACGTGAACTCAGTCTGCTGGAATCACAGATCACGACCACAAATCGTTATCGTCATGAACGGATCAGTGCCATCGACCTTTGGAAAGACATTGTGGCTCTCGACGCAGAGTTCGATGGAGTCATTCTGGATCTCCAGAACCGAGCATTGTCGGTGACGACAGAGCCCATTGAGTTGGAAGGAGTCTATCTGGGGACGTTCCAGATCGAACTCTCGTGGAAAGACTCAGGGTGTGGACACCTCTGGCGATATCACATTATCGCCGGCGATCCGCATCCTGCCGCGTCCAATGAAGATGTGACTCATCCTCACGTGCAATCAGAATCGCTTTGCGAGGGAGACGGGACAGAATCGATCAACGCGGCCTTACAGACGGGACGCTTACTCGATTTTTTTACTCTCGTGAACTGTGTACTCCGCAATTACAACTCTGCCAGTGCTTATATCGAACTGGAAGATTGGGAAGGATCAACCTGCTCAGAGTGCGGAGTTCTGATGAACTCGGATGAGTATTTTATCTGCGCGGGATGTAGTACTCACTTCTGTGAGGATTGTCGGAGTCTCTGCCTCGATTGTGAGGAGAGCTTCTGCCTCAGTTGTATGGGGATCTGCCAACGCTGTGAAGAATACTATTGCCGCTACTGCTTGCGAAGCTGTCGAGACTGCCAAGAGGACGCTTGCAGCGGATGCCGCAACAAACAAGAAAGGTGTCAGAAGTGTTATGAACGATTACCGAACGATAAAGATAAAACAGAGACCGCAGCGGGACAGACCGGGTTCAAACAGACCGAAACTGCGGTTCACCCTGACCGCGTGGGCTAAGCTTGTGTATCTGTGTCACTATGCAGAGACGGAAGTGGGCGGCTTCGGGATTACTGAAACCGATGATTTACTGCTGGTGACGGATTTCCAGCTGGTGAACCAGGTCTGTTCTTGGGCTCACGTCGCCTTCGAGGACGAGTCGGTGGCCGACTTCTTCGATCACCAGGTCGACGAGGGAAGAACGCCCGAGGAGTTTGGCCGCATCTGGATCCACACGCATCCGGGCGATAGTCCCTGGCCGAGTAACGTGGATGAAGAAACGTTCGAACGCGTCTTTGGACGGGCCGACTGGGCCGTGATGTTTATCCTGGCCCGTGGCGGAGATTGTTATGCCCGCCTGCGCTACAACCACGGCCCAAAGGCGGAATTCGAGATCCCGGTGGGCGTGGATTATTCGCTTCCTTTCGCGGGTTCGGATCATGAGTCCTGGGAGCGGGAATATCGGCAACATGTGCTGCCGGAGGAGGATCTCCGCTTTACGTTATCGCCCCTGGCCGAAGAGCTTGTCTCTGCCGAGGACTTGGAACTTGTGGATGACTGGCCTGCGGGTTGGTTCGACGAGCCCGACAACAACCTGTTGACTGAGGAGGATTTCTATGAGACAGACGAATGACCAACCCCAAGACCGCTTCGTGCGACAACGCGATCTGGTTCCGATGGAACGGCTGTCGGAGCTGAGCTGCACCGTGATCGGCGTGGGTGCCATAGGACGTCAGGTTGCGCTGCAACTGGCGGCGATGGGCGTCCAGCAAATCCAACTCATCGACTTTGATGATGTGGAGGAGACCAACGTCACGACGCAAGGCTATCGAACCGACGACGTCGGAATCCCGAAAGTTCATGCGACGGCCGAGGCCGTGCAGGAGATCGATCCGCTGATCGATGTCACCACCCTCCAGGACCGTTTTCGTCCGAAGCAACAGATCGGCGAGGTGGTGTTTTGCTGCGTCGATTCGATCTCGGCGCGGGCAGCTATCTGGCGATCCGTGCAAAACCGATGTCAGTTCTGGGTGGACGGTCGCATGCTGGGGGAAACGCTGCGTATTTTGACCGCCACGGATGCGGAGAGCCATGACGACTATGGAAGCACCTTGTTTGCACAGTCTGAGGCTCAGCAGGGGAGCTGCACGTCCCGTAGCACAATCTACGCAGCGAGCATTGCAGCGGGCTTGATGGTGCATCAGCTTGCACGCTGGCTACGCAATCTGCCCATCGATGGGGACTCAATGGTGAACCTGCTGGCGGGTGAATGGCTAGTCTGCACCGATAAGAGAATGCTTGACGCGAGAGATTAGTAAAGTTACTTGTGGACGGTAGAGTCCCATCAGTTACAACGAATTGAAAAGTACGACACGACGATGTTGCTCTCTTACTCTTTCCCCAGTTGTGAACCCGATGCTCAATTCAGAACTACAATTTTGGTATGAAGAATGTTGGCACCGCACGAAGACTGCGAAAGCATGTCGTGATGTCTGGGAGATTCATTTTTCTCGACAAGATCAAGATGCCCTCGGAGGCGATTTTGAAGTTGCTCTTAAGTTACACAAGACAGCTCCGAGAATGTGGATGGCGGCGAAATCGCTTCAACATGAACATGTCGCGGTTGTTCAACTTGCACTGGAGATGGAACTCGTGCCTCAGAAGCGTGCCGAGAAGCTGCTGAAGGCAATGAATGCCGACAGCTCAAATCTCGATATAGAGCGTCCGATTTGGGATCGCCAACGTGGAATATTGACGTATCGGGGGAAGTGCGTTCGAGAAGTCCGCATTTTTTCGAAACCCTCAAATGTGCAAACGATCTTAGACGCTTTTGAAACTGCAAATTGGGTGGAGTTCATCGAAGCTCCCCCCAATTTTGATTCCGACACTGTCCGCGAGACATTGCGTTCACTCAAAGAGAAGCTCTCGCTCATTACCTTCGAACAGAGGTCGAGTGGAACAATGATCGGTTGGCGGGAAGTCTGAATCAGAAAACAAGTGCTTCCCCACTCAGTGCTTACGATGGTCATCGTTTTTTTTTGCTAAGAGGTTTGCAGTCTCTCCCGTAATGCCTCATCGCTACCTACGCTCTGAATTTGCGTCTTCCCGATGTCATCAGTCAGAGTCTAAATACGCTTCGGCGGGAATCCTTCAGTGATGTTCGCATCAAGTCCCACTCACCTCCTATCGATCTCCCGGTGATCAGCGCGGTACAAAAATCACACTAATCCTTGACGTGAAATCTCAAGTCGAATTGATGTGATGAAACCGGAACAGCCAGAACAAGAATATCTGTCGATCAGGGAGTGTTCAATCAAATTGAATCTCTCCGAAAAGACGATTCGCCGCTATGTCTCCAGAGGAAAAATTCCCTCTTGGCAACCGGGAGGAGAGGGCGCTCGAATATTGATTCCTGCGTCTTGTCTGCAGGATTTTTCCAATTCGGCTCCACAGAAATCCCCAGCAGAAAATCAGCCTACTTCACTTCCAAAAAATCAAAAGCTCTCGGGACCGGTTCCTCTCTGGAAACGAACGTAACACCGGTCAATTCTGATCAAACAACAACCAGTTATGGAAAGAATCTTTAAATGCCCAAACCAAGAAAGAACGAAGAAATTAAGTGCCGACATTTTCGCTGGCTTTTGGGGCAACGCAATGGGGTGTACTTTGCGGACGGACGATCCAATGAGCCATCACTGGGGAAACTCTCTCTGGGTACAAAAAATTACAAAATAGCCCTACAAGATATCCATGAACTTGATCACAAGATGGCCGTGAAATCGGGTTTGGCCGATCCTACAGTACATTCTCCTGAAGAATCCAAACTCCTACCACTGACAGAGGGGAGGCGTCTCTATGAGAAACATGTGGCCCGTCCTCAGATCGCGGGAGGGCCAAAACCAATTTCTCGAAAGCGTTATCGAGCTGTTTTGGACAAATCAATTCCATTCTTTGAGAAGCAGGGGCTCACCTGTTGGAATCAGATCAAAAAATCATATCTCGACAGCTATGCAGCATGGCTTGATGGCGAAGGCTACGCTTATGCGACCGAATATTTAGAACTCAACACCATCAAAACGATCATGAAATTCCTTGTGGAGTATGAGCATCTGCCACCACAGTGTTTGTTCAAATATCCTCTTGTGAAACCCGACGAGACCGATACCTACTGCTACAAACCGGGCGAAGTGACAGCCATGCTTCAACATTGCGAAGAGCGGGAAATGAATTGGCTCTATCGAATTTTGCTCACACTTGCGTGTACAGGCTTAAGAATTGGTGAGCTGGCACAACTCAGTTGGTCTAATATCGATCTCGAAAATCAACGCATTATGTTGCGCGACGAATCGACCAGTAGACGGGTTACCGGACGCAAAAAACGAACAACAAAGACCAAATCGAGCCGGATTTTTCCCATTAATAAACAGTTGTTACCAGTTCTGAAGGGGATTCCACGAAGACGGGATGGACTCGTGCTGCATGGTCCCCTGGGTGGGAAGGTCAAAGCTGATACCATCCGTAACGTGTTGATCCGCGACGTTCTTGCCCCGTTGGAGAAACAGTTTCCATCCGAGCCAAATGAGATTGGTTTCAAAGATGGTCGTCTGCATTCATTCCGGCATTACTTTTGTTCCGTGTGTGCCAACTCGGGCGTTCCAGAGCAAGTCCTGATGCGCTGGTTGGGGCACAAAAGCAGCCGCATGGTCAAGCGGTATTATCATCTGCACGACGAAGAATCACAACGCCAGATGTCGCGCGTCCAAGTCATTTCAAACAAGGAAGCTGATTCCGCTGGGGAGTCAGACTGATGTTTTGTTTTTCAGGAGGCTATCAATCTCAAACCAAAGATGAGAGCAGCCCTATTTGTTGCTTCTCAACATCGATTGGCACAGTTATGGCACACTCGACTGTGCCAATCAGATTCGCAAATGCTAATTCCTTTCCCAGTCAAGACTTATTGACTGGGAAGGAACAGCAAGCGGAGAGAGCGGGATTCGAACCCGCGGTCCGGTTTGACCCGAACACAGCATTAGCAATGCTGCGCATTCGGCCACTCTGCCATCTCTCCGGCCGTGACGCAGTTGCGTCATACAGGATCAAATTATCGCGGATTTCCCACGAAACGCAAGAGCGTAGGCCATTCTGGATATCAGAATGACACACCCCGTTTTTATCGGGTTCACAAGTCGCCGGACTTCAATGAAAATAGGTCGTTGACTTGTGCCCCTTTCTGTCGTCCACTGAATACTTTCCTGCACACTTTGCTTCATTTAGAGGCTGATTTCATGTTTCTGCGACTCCTTTGCCCCCTACTCCTCATTTCAACATCTTCGGCTGCGGACCTCGAACTGATACGAGTGAGCGATCAGGGAACCCATTTCGTCGGCGCGGAATCCGAAAGGACCTTCATCGTCTGGGGCGTGAACTACGATCACGATTTCGAGGGCCTGCTGCTCGAAGACTATTGGCACGACCAGTGGGAGACTGTCGTGGGTGACTTTCGAGAGATCAAAGACCTCGGCAGCAATGTCGTCAGGATTCATCTTCAATTTGCGAAGTTCATGGATGCTCCCGATGAGCCCAATACGAAGAATCTCAAACAGCTCGCAAAACTCGTGCAGGTCGCGGAAGAGACGGGGCTCTACCTCGATATCACGGGACTGGGTTGTTATCACAAACAGGATGTCCCGAAGTGGTACGATGAGATGTCGGAAACGGAGCGCTGGAACGCTCAGGCACGCTTCTGGACGGAAATTGCCAAGGTATGCCAATCGAGCCCGGCCGTATTCTGTTACGACCTGATGAATGAACCGATCATCGGGGGCGCCAATCCGGAAGACGGCTGGCTCGCGGGAGAGCTCGGCGGCAAACACTTCGTGCAACGCATTACTCTCACGCCGGGAGACAGAGATCGGAAAGCAATTGCGAAAGCCTGGATCACCAAACTGACCACGGCGATCCGGAAAGTCGATCAACAGCACATGATCACGGTGGGCGTCATTCCCTGGGCTCACACCTGGCCCAATGCGAAACCTCTGTTTCACGATCCGGATGTGGGCCAATCGCTCGACTTCGTCGCGGTTCATTTTTATCCGGAAAAAGGGAAAGTCGATAAAGCGCTCGCTGCGTTGAAAGTCTACGAAATCGGCAAACCGCTCGTCGTCGAAGAGATGTTTCCATTGAAAAGTTCCATCGAAGAAGTCGATGAATTTGTGGATCGCTCCAGGTCTTTCACTGATGGTTACGTCAGCTTTTATTGGGGTAAGACGATCGAAGAGAACGCAAAATCAGGAGACTTCAAAGGTGCGTTGATGGCAAAATGGCTGGAGTATTGGGCCAGCAAGGCACCGGAAATCAAAAACAACGAATAATCTAGAGATTTATTTAACGGCACCGAAAGCCGCAAAACAGACATGCTTATGAAGCACATCGATTGTTGAGAAACCGACCTGTCGCAGACATTCTAATTGAAAAGTCAGCGATTGCGGGGTGTCTTCTTTCTCGATGTACTCGAAGACCTGATCGCGATACGACGCATCTCGTAACTCAACCAGATAGTCGCCGTACCGCTGTTCCATGAAATCCTGTATTTGAGGAATGTCACTTTTTACAAGATCGAAAATCCACATCGAACCTCCGGGACGTAATGCTTCGTAAAACTTCTGAAAGACATCTCGCCATTCCTCCTCGGTCCGTAAATGATGCAAGACTGCTGCAGCAACAATGATGTCCGCACTCCCCTGCCCCAACTCGACCTCTCGAAGATCTCCCTGCAATGCTGTCACATGGCCCGCAGTTTCTTCTGAAACGCGTTTCACAGCCCGGTCAAGCATCGGACGACTGAGATCGATCAGACGCACATTCAAATTCGGCAGAGACTGCAATAGTTTCAGTGAGAAGTTGCCTGCTCCACACCCTACGTCTATTAGATTTTTCCCGTTTGTAGTCACCGCAGCAGCGGCATTAGCAATGAGATCGAGAACCAACGGGGCGTCGATCGTTGCGGATTGCCCCGTTTCCAGATTGGAAAAACGTTCGACATCCTGATCGAAACGCTGGCGGATTTCTTCAACAGATGATTTCTCAGACTCGTTCATTAATAAGTTCTTCAAAATAAGAGAAAGGGATGTTGGCAGAGAGACAGGTCAATGGCCTGAAATGTTCATCGATACTTGTGATCGTTCATTGACCCACCGATTACTGCCGTCAATAATCGACTAATCGTTGATGTTTCCCAAATGATGGAGTTTTCGATGCTTTTGACTCGTTCGATGATGCTTGTGCTGGTCTTGGTTGTTTTCTCGGCTGCCTCTCTTTCCGCCGATGATTGGCCTCAATGGCGGGGACCACAACGGGACGGCGTGTGGCGGGAATCGGGGATCGTGACATCCATTCCGAAAGACGGATTGCCGGTGACTTGGCGCGTTCCTGTCGGTTTGGGATATGCAGGACCTGCGGTTGCTGACGGCAAAGTCTTTCTGGCGGACTATGAAAAAACTTCGGGAACGATCAAGAATAGTCCTGGTGGAGTTGCAGAACTGACTGGTAATGAGCGACTGCGCTGCTTTGATGTGAAAACCGGCGATGAATTGTGGACCGCGAAGTACGATCAACCTTACAAGCTCTCCTATCCCGCGGGACCTCGTTGCACGCCAACAATCGACGGAGATCGCGTCTACTTTCTCGGGGCTGAAGGCCGACTCGGTTGCTATCGGACCGCTGACGGTGAAGAGGTCTGGTCGAAAAATCTGAATGAGGAATATAACACCAAATCGCCTTTCTGGGGACATGCCGCTCACCCGCTCGTCCACGGCGATCTTCTCTTTTGTGTTGTGGGAGGTGAAGGAAGTGTCGCCGTCGCATTCAATAAGAAAACCGGGGAAGAGGTCTGGCGGGCTCTGGATGCTCCCGAACAAGCCGACTGTCCTCCTTCGCTGATCAAACACGCCGGAGTCGAGCAACTGCTGATCTGGACCCCGACAACTCTCAATTCCCTCAATCCGAAAACCGGTGAGGCGTACTGGTCCTTGCCGTTTCAACCACAATATGGCATGTCGGTCACGATGCCCGTGAAGTTGGGCAACAAACTGTATGTGAGCGGTATTGGAGCCGTGGGAGCCGTTATCGATTTGGACGAGGATCAACCAGGCGCAAAATTCGTCTGGAAGGGAAACACGAAAAATGCACTCTATACCTGCAACTCGACTCCGCTGTTGGACGACGGCATGATCTACGGTTGCGACATCAACAGCGGCGCTCTTGTCGGAGCCAGTCTGGAAGACGGCGAGCGACTCTGGTCCACGACGGCGGCCACTAACGGAAATCCACGCGGCGATCGACACGCCACCTGCTACCTCGTCAAACACAACAACCACTTCTGGCTCTTTAGCGAAACGGGTGACTTGATTCTGGCCAACCTATCTCCCAAAAGTTATGACGAACTCGGAAGATTCCACCTTCTCGAACCGACCAATGAAGCCTTCGGTCGTCCGGTTGTCTGGAGCCATCCCGCGTTTGCAGAGAAATCAGTATTCGCCCGAAACGACAAAGAACTGGTGCGCGTCGATCTCTCAGCAAAATGAAACGTGACTATTGAACCTCTCGCGCGAGCTTCGCGCGGGCGGACCGGATATCGGAGAGGCGAATCACGATCATCCGCTGAATCTGGTCGTCCTCGCCGTCACCGATGAACATCGCGTGTCCGAGCGTTCCCGGCTTGAATTCGGAGGCACTAATGACGGCAACTTCCCCTTGATTGAGGGTGAGAGTGAATTTCTGATCGTAAACAGGTAACACTTTCTGAGAATTCTGAAACTGCCAACCTTCCTCCGTCGCCACACGACGCAGGGATTCGGCATCGTGATGAATCTCTGGGATCAGATGCAATTCCACCCAGTTATCCTGCAACTGCTCGGCTTCAATCTGAAACTGACAATTGACGTTTTTCAATTCGAGTTTTTCTCGTCCCTTCGCACGGGGAACGTCAATCGTGCAGGAGGGCATCACTGCTCCCGTATGAAGGTGAGTCGGCTCACCGGGAAATACCACGACCGATTGAGCGGTACTCCCTTGCCGACCTTCACTTCGTTCTTCACGCCAGACCGCATCGACCTCCAGCATATGAGCCAGAGTTCGCGGAATGTTCGGGCCGGCAATCCCGACTCTCAAGCCGTTTTCTTTCAGTTTTTTTCTGGTCCGAGCGTCAGTCGCACCGATCACATCGACTTCCTTCCAGACCAGATCGATCATTGAAATGTCGCTTAATGGCTGCTCCAGATGAGCCACTTCCAGAACAACCGTCTCGACACTGGGAACCGCCGCGTCCACCACTTCGGGACCGGAGGTACCAAAGACTTCTTTCCAGGTTCGGCTTTCACTCTGCTCCTGATTTCGAAGTTTCCACAACGAACACCCCGTCGCCAGCGTGCAAACGAGCAGCGCACTCATCATCCATTGAATTTTTCGCTGGGAACGTTTCATGGAGGGAATGATTTTCAGACTTGGTCGAACGACCGAAAGGAAGGGATGGACGGACCGGAACGTTAGAAAACCAAGGATCTTGTGTCAATAAAGGGCCTTTGACGGCTATCTCAGAGCGCCTAAGATTTGCAGAGATTACAATTCCCCCCACATCCACACACTCAACATGAATTCCACACAAAAGCCCCCCGCTCGAAAGAGTTTAGCCCTTATCGTCTCGATGCTGATCTGTTTTGCCGCATCGGCGATCGGGGCATTGTTCACAACTCCCCAGATTGACGGCTGGTACGCCACGCTGAACCGTCCCAGTTTTGCACCTCCCAACTGGGTCTTTGGCCCAGTCTGGACAATCCTCTACGCGATGATGTCTGTCGCGGTCTGGATGGTATGGAAAACGGAGAGAAGTCGCTCGCGAATGTTGCCTCTCACTCTGTTTGCTATCCAGCTAATTCTGAACGTCCTCTGGTCGGTCTTGTTTTTCGGCCTGCAGAATCCATTTCTGGCGTTTCTGGAAATCATCCTCCTCTGGATCATGATTCTCTCAACGATCCTCTCATTTGCCCGATATTCCAAACGAGCGGCCTGCCTCATGATCCCTTATTGGTTATGGGTCACATTCGCGATGGTATTGAACTACGGCTTCTGGACTCTCAACACCTGACTGATCTTGATCACCAATAAAAACAGGCCCTCCCCTACGGGAAGAGCCTGTTGAGTGATTCTGATCAGAATTGTCGCAGTCAGCTTCAGACTTTGCCGCAAATTGTTTTACCAACCGACAGCAAGTCGTTGCATGCCTGACCCATTCGAGCGGCCATCGCTTCTTCCGCTTTCTTGAGATAACTGCGTGGGTCGTAAACTTTCTTGTTGCCGACTTCCCCTTCGATCTTCAAGACGCCGTCGTAGTTTTTGAACATATGCTCGACAATCGGACGCGTGAAGGCGTACTGCGTGTCGGTATCGATATTCATTTTGACGACACCGTATTCCAGAGTCTCACGCAACTCGTTCTCGGGAGTTCCCGACCCACCATGGAAAACCAGGTCGAATTCGGCCTCTTTGCCGTACTTCTCCATTACTGCATCCTGCCCCTGCTTGAGGATTTCCGGACGCAATTTGACGGCTCCAGGCTTGTAGTGACCGTGCACGTTCCCGAACGTTGCGGCAAACATGTAACGCCCGATCCCGTTCAATGCTTCGTAGACGGCCAGCATATCTTCCGGGGTAGTGTAAAGTTTATCTTCGGGAGTATCCTCGGAACCGGCAGCACCATCTTCTTCGCCGCCGACAACACCCGCTTCCACTTCGAGTATGATCTCCTGCTCAGCACACAGCTTCAGCAGTTCCTGCGACAACGCCATATTTTCCGCCAGGGGAAGGTTGGAAGCGTCCAGCATATGCGATTGAAACAGATTCCCCTGCCCGGCGGCTCGACGCTCCGCGGTAGCCTGAATCAGCGGTTTCAGGAAACCGTCAACCGAGTCGGGCGGACAGTGATCGGTGTGAAGAGCAACTAAAACGTCGTATTTTTCGGCGAGTCGATGGACGGCCTCCGCCAGCACAATCGCTCCCAGGACATTATCGCCCACATTCAAACCTGACGCGAACTTCCCGCCACCAGTCGACATCTGAATAATCCCGTCCGATTTGTTGTCTGCGAAGGCTTTCAGGGCCGCGTTGATCGTGACCAGGGACGTGACATTGACGGCAGGATAAGCGTATCCGCCTTCCTGAGCAGCATCGAGCATGGCGGCGTATTGTTGAGGTGTGGCTACTGGCATGAGAGTTCTCTTATCAAATGCGATGATGAAAAAAGCGGAGTGAGTCAGAACGCCGACCCGATTCTTCACGGAACTCGCGAACTGCACAGACTCGAAGTCTACGAAACAGGAGTCATCACGTTCAAGCGAAGCGAGCCTCCGGAATCAACAAGTTTCCAAGTTCGTAAGTCCCTGAAATGACCGATTTAAGCGAGAATTGCGAAAGCTAAGCAGACATTGACCGCCTCTCTCCTATCTGATAACTATCCACCATTCCACTTCCGGGATTCCCCGAACAAGCTCTCCGCTCATCATCCATTTTTCTCACGTCGTCAGATTTGAGGTAGGGATACTCACAACTGATGTTTGCCTTCGTACACATTCAGAAAACCGCCGGACAGACTTTTCGAGTCGTCTTGCGAAAAAATTTTGGTGTGCGTCATTGTGATACCCTAGTCAATTCCAATATTCGAGCGCGCGACTGGTACTGGATCAAACTTTGTTATCCGTATCTGGAGAGTCTGGCGGGGCACGGCGTCAAGCTGACACCGGAGTTTGAATCACACTTCCCGCACGCTCGATGCTTCACCATGCTCCGCGAGCCCATTTCTCGCTCTCTCTCCGCTTATCAATATTCGCTGGAGAGAAGCCCGAATCGATGGGAATTTCCGGAATGGATGAACCAGCATGGAAACCGCATGTGCTGGTTTCTTTGCGGTGAAGAGAATGCCGAACAAGCAATTGAAGTACTGGAAACCAAAATCGGTTTCGTGGGAATGGTCGAACGATTCAACGAATCACTCTTGCTGTGGCGACATTGGACGGGACTCCCGCATCTTGATCTGACCTATTCCTCCGTGAATCAGGCAAATACGAATCATATCAAACAGCAGGTTCGAGAGAGCGCGACCAACATGGAAATTGCCCATGAACGGAACGCTGAAGATCAAAAACTGTATCAATATTTCACAGACGTCATCTACCCACGACAGGTCGCTGCCTACGGCGACTCTCTCTGTCATGATTGCGACCAACTCCGACAACAACTCGAATCAGCCAACAACGACTCGGTCAAATCCTATCTGGGAAAAATCAAACGCAACTTACTATTCCGTCCTGGAACTCAGCTTTCAAAGGCTGCCTGACCTCCCCCGACTCCTCATTCGAGACACCAATCATGTTGGCTTTTATCCACCTGCAAAAAACCGGGGGACTCACGATCCGGAATCTTCTCCGATCGGACTTTGGCGGTAAAAACTGCGATTGCCCGATTCATAAGGGGATTCGAGTGAGCGATTGGGAGTGGGTTAAGGAATGCTATCCCGACCTTGAATCACTTCACGGTCACTCAGTGACGCCTCACAGTTCTCTTGAAGAGGTCTTTGAGAATGTCCGCTACTTCACAATGCTTCGAGATCCGTTCGCGCGGTGTCTGTCTCATTATCAACATAAACATCCACCTTCCAGAACAGCATTGCCACTCAATCAATGGCTCCCCCTATATTCCAACCTGATGTGCAAAGCCATCTGCGACGAGGAAAATGCGGAACTCGCCATCGAAACACTGGAGCAACAGAAAATCTTCGTCGGCCTCACCGAATCATTCGATGAATCGTTAATCCTCTGGCGACGATGGTCGGGACACCCACACCTCAATTTGAATTACATCACGAAAAACAAAGCCCGGTCCAGCGTTCTCAAAGAGGCGGTCCTGCAACTTCCCCATGCCATCGATCTCATTCGAGAATACAATCAGGAAGATCGAAAGCTGTATGACTATGTTCTCAATGAAATCTATCCTCGACAGAAAACAGACTACGGCGACACTTTGCAACAGGACCTGAAAGAATACCAGCGGACAAAATCAAAACTGCCACCGATCTCACTCACCTCAATCTCCGGCTGCATCAAACGACGACTGGTTTACAATAAAGGAATTCGCGATTGGCGCGTCGATTGGATGCGTGAAGCGAACCGTGCTGCCTGAAACCTGCAACCTCACCGGCGTGCTTCAGCGAGGCTCCTGTTCGAACCCTGGGAGATTCGGCAAACGATCGACCCCCGGAATCCGATTGAACAAATCTCGGGCGCGATCTCGGATGCTCGGCTCTCCAGGGCGTGTGGAGGGTGAGGAAATAGATTCCGCCGGGCGGCGAGGCTGGAGCGTGACCACCTCCACGTCATCGATCTGCATCTCCCCCAAACCTTCCAGTTCGAAAAAGACCTGAAACGGTCCGCTGTCGTTAATTTCCCGCAGCAATTCAAATTTATGCCATCCCCGATTGTAGTCGAGGCGAATGCAACCGCTGGCCCGATTGACCGAGTCGGAAATCAGAGCGTGGTCGAGTCGATTAGAAGCCGGGAATCGGACGCGCACCCACCCCGAGACGTAGACAATATCTCCCGCTTTGACCGACACCGGAGGTGTGGCAACCTGCACCGTCTTTTCGGACACTAACGCGGGAGGCGAATCAATATCGAGAGGTACCGTCGCCAGCCTCAAACTAAATTGCCCCTCGGTCTGGGGAGGCGGATCTTCGGTCGGATATAACTCGGCCGCCGATTCGACTCCCGGTGATTTGACTTGCTGATGTTGCCAACCATCACGGAACATTTTCTGAACGTCCTCAAAGTCTCCCGAAGCCAATCGGGACAGCACTTCATACTCCGATTGTCTTCCGACTTTTTGAACCAGTTCCCAGTGTTCGGGAAGTGACTGAAAACTGGTGGCGTAGGGACTCGTCGCGGGATGTGGCAATGTCGAAATGGTGGCTTCCCAGTGCTGACGTTGGAGAATTCTCAACAACTGCATCGCCAGACCCGCCCCGAGACGTGCCGAGCTAAATTGTCCACGTTCGATTTCCACTTCACCTTGCTCGATGTAGCGGCGAGAGCGTTCGAGAATATCTTTCGCGGCTTCCTGAGGGTGCCCCATATTCGTCAGGAGTTCGTCCACTTTTTTCACTCGCTCCCATTTGGTCCTGGCCATCAGGACATTATCCATCGCCGACCCGCGAGCAAAGTGTCGTGTTTGTTTCTGCAGCCATTTGACAAACTCAATGTTTGTCGTGATTAAAATGGCGGAAGTCTCGCGGAACGCCATGCCATTATTGGGGACCAGCTCGAGCTTCATCCCTCCCGTTTCGCGTTGTCCTTCGAGGTTATTGATTCCAGTCGGTGTGATCTGAAATGCGGCAGCGGATTCCGGAACTCCAGGGACTGTGATCGTCGCCTTATTCGTCGCCATCTGCCCCGGAACATAACACGCAAGAGGGTCGTACCAAACCGGCAACAGCAACAATCCCATATCCGTCTGAATCATCGCCGCTTCGATTTTGGAAGCCGAAGTCTTGGGATCGAGAATCGTCTTCGACCTCGAAGACGATTCGGGAGTGAGTCGCTGTTGGGGACGCTGCGCGGAACCACGATTCCGATCCAGGCTCTGCTGATCGGTAACCACGGGGATCGTTCCCTGATACGTTCCAGTGGCGAGCATCGGCTCCATCAAACTGATTTCGCGATTCAACTCGGCAATCATCAATCGATGCTCGGTGTTTTCGACTTCTTTGGAATTAAGCGAGCGACGTGTGTAGTAACCGAGTCCACGACATCCGGAAGAGAGCGCGGCATAAACCTGTAAGCGGATTTGTTCGGGCTCCAGAAACTGCGGTCCCTCAGAGCCGGCATCGATATCGATCCAGGTCCAGAAAAACGCGCCGGGAAACAGTCGATGCTTAATCGTCAGCCAGTCGCGATATTCCCGGTAGGAAGTTCCGGTCAATCCAACCGGTCGGCTTGTCCCGACCATATCGAGATAGTGCGTAAAAAATTCTTCCCGTCCCGCCACATCTCCAATAATCGGTCGCTGATATTTTCGATCCGCGTCGGAGACCTGGGTTTGCCAGGACACCAAATCATCGGACGATTCTATCGGAATCTGCGTCCCCAGATACCAGAACATGATCGATTCACTCGCCACCCCAAAGGGGGCCAGGGAAACGTCATCCGCGTCCAGAAGCAAACCGTTTTCATCTCTCGGACGAGGCGGCGTTGCCATCGTCAGCAATCCTTCCTGACGGAGCGATTGGGCTAAACGCTGATTGGAGGCTTCCGGAATCCAAACCGTATTCACTCCCAATTCCGTTAAAAAACGGACCGGCTCACCATGGTGGGGAATCATGACGGGAAAGCGAGGATGATCGTCGACATAGAGTCGATCGAGCTCCATTCTTACGGGAAATGGTCGTTCGCGACGATCGCTCATTTCCGTCCGTCCGATGGTTTGATCCTGATCGAGACCGATATGCCCCGTGAGCTTCAGATCATCGAGCCAGACCGACGTTTGCCCACGCGGTAAATTTGTCTTGCAGACCACTGCATCCACATACATGCCCTGAGTATTCAACTGCGGCAATTGCAGCCGGGCTCTGAGTAGCTGGAGCGCCTGTTCCGTCCGTTGTCGCTTGAGTTGGCAATGAAGCAGTTGCCACTCATGGATCTCCGAGCTCGTCTCCCCCGGTACCAGAAAAGTCATTTGGCGACCGCTTTCCGGATCTTTTTGATTCGGCAAACGAACCTGAAAGCACAGAGTCGCCGCGGAACGGTTACTTCTAAACGCAACCGTCGCTTTCAAATCGTCGATCATTCTGGCGGAGGGAATGGGAAAGACCAGATGCGTGACTGCGTTCGAGAGAGCGGCATCCAAACCTATCTGTTCCGCCCAGGAGCCATCGTAAACTTCGGCCTTCTGCCTCAAGTGTTGCAGCACTCGCACCTGCTGCGGATGAGCGACGACTTTCCATTCCGGCTCGCGTTCTTCATGAGGATACGCCAGATCATCGGCGCGGAGGGAGACCGCGCAACAGGAGATAATGATGAACCAGAATAATGAGGCTTTCGACATCCGTGTCCGTCCTCAGGGATCAACCATGACAATCATCGTGGCAACTCGAATCAGGACAACGCTACTGTTCGCAAACTGATTGCCACCGATGAAACCTGGGTTGAGGAGAGCTGTAAGTCGAGAATAGTAGGAAACTTTGGCCGATTCGCCAAGGCTTTTCTCCCGTTTCCGACCGCGGAAAACAGATTCAGGCGGTCGGTTCCCCAAAACCATTGATAGCTTTTGGGAGTGGTTCCTGCGTATTCCAATACCGCGCCAGCAGAGTCCCCGTCAGCATACAACCGAACATGTACAACACGGTCGGCACGGCCGCCTCCGGATGATCGGGGAATATCTTGACGGCCAGCAGCGATCCCAAACCCGCGTTTTGCATACCGACTTCCAGCACCAGCGCGCGACGCATCGGCTCGTCGAGTCCTGCCAGCCGACCGACACTGTACCCGGCGAGATACCCAATCAGGTTCAACGCCAGCAAGGCGATGATAATCACTCCTGAAAACTCGAAGTCGCTACGAGTCTTGGCAACGATGACGGCAATAATCCATAAAATGATCAAATTGGCAGCCGGTTCGCTGAATCGCCGGGCAAACTGTCTCGCTGTTGTGGAAAAACGAGTGAGCAGATGTCCGGCAACCACAGGCAACGCGACGCTCCACGCCAATTTAATACCTGTTTTGACAGGATCGAAATACTGACTGACATCCAGATCCTCCACCGAGACCACGGAAGAGAGCGCAAACATCAACACCGTGGGAACCACCAGCGGAGACAGGATTGTCGAAACCGTGGTCAGACTCACTGAATAACTCACATTTCCCCGAGCCTGGAGCGTCAAAATATTGGACGCCATCGCCCCCGGAACCGTTCCCGCCAGAATAAATCCGATTTTCGTCCCCGGAGAAGCCTCAAGAGAAATCGCCACCAGCCAACCAAGAAACGGCATCAATGAGTACTGGGCCAGTGTCCCGAGAAATACGCGCGGCCATTGACGAAACACCTGTCGAACTTCGTCCGCTGGGAGCAGCGATCCGATCCCGAACATCGCCAGGGCAAAGATCAGGCTTAACGCCTGAGCGTGCAACGCGTCGAATTCCAGAAATGGATCGAACCCGAGCCCCATTCGAGGCCACCACAAGGCACAACCACTCAGGATCAGTAACCAGAGAGGGAGAAATCTTTGTAACATGCGGGGCGACTCCTCGGCACAAAATGAGCTCGAATCATAGAACGAACCGGGGGCAGAAACAATTCGCTTTCGGGCAGGAGATTGGAGGAGGCTCCTGTTACACTGGAGCCCTCCTCAGACAACTGGAGTGCCACCAGAAGGCCCGCTACAGACATGGCTTACGAGACATTGAACGACTTCCTGAGCGAACTGGAATCGCGCAGTGAATTATTGCGCGTGTCGAGCCCAGTGAGCTCCCGATTCGAGATTGCGGCCATTACACGCGAATTGACACTTCAATCGGATCAGGCTCCGGCTTTAATCTTCGATCAGGTGGATGGGCAAAGCATTCCCGTTGTGATGAATCTACTCGGAACCCGCTCCCGAATGCTGCTGGCA
Source organism: Planctomycetaceae bacterium (assembly GCA_014762625.1). Lineage (GTDB taxonomy): Bacteria > Planctomycetota > Planctomycetia > Planctomycetales > Planctomycetaceae > JABURQ01. The sequence goes on from JABURQ010000097.1 coordinate 48,332, forward strand.
CTACGCGTCGAGCAGTTTTCCGAGCTTGCCAATCAGATCATCGATCTGATCTCTCCTGAAATTCCGGACGGCTGGAAAAACGCCCTGCAATTGATTCCCCGTGTGACACAACTGATGAAGTTACCGCCCGTGGAGTCGCAAACCGGACGCTCACAGCAAGTGGTGCGGATCGGAAAAGACGTGAATTTGGGGAACCTGCCGATTCCTTATTCCTGGAGAGGTGAAGCGGGGCCCGTCATCACTGCCGGAACCATTCACGCTCAAGATCCTCTCTCCGGTACTCGGATTCTCACGGCGGCACCTCTGGAATTAACCAGTCATTCAACTTTGGCTCTGCACATCCATCCGGGACAGGATCTGTATTCGGCTGTGAGATCCGCACGCGAGGCGGGACAACAACTCCCAATCGCCGTTTCAATCGGCGTGGACCCGGCGATCTGGTTTGCCGCTCACCTTCCACTCCCCCGCGGTACCGACCCCACCATGTTGGCGGGCTTCTTCCGCAACAAACCGCTGGAATTGGTTCCGGGGCGAACTCAGGAGATCTCAGTCCCCGCCAACGCTGAAATGATTATCGAAGGCTACCTCGACGCGAATGAACCCTGGCAGTCAGTTGGCCCGATCGCCGCTCCAACCGGATTTTACAGCCCGGAAGAGACGATGCCGACCGTCCACGTGACAGCTTTGACTCATTGCACCAACCCTCTCTGGCACAGTTCTTTGACCGGCCCGCCTCCCCAGGAAACGGAGTGGATCGGCCGGGCGACGGAACAAATTTTCCTGCCGTTGGCGAAAATCTATATTCGCGATCTCGTCGATCTGCACTGGGCTCAAGCCGGGATGTTCCGAAACTGGCTGTTCGTCAGTATTCGAAAAACACACCCGCAACATGCTCGACAGGTGATGCATGCGATCTGGGGCCTACACGGCTTGTCCCAGGCCAAAATGATTGTTGTGGTTGACGAGGACGTCGATGTTTCCAACGAAAATCTTATCTGGCATCTCATGGGTACCCACGTGAACCCTCAATCGGATTGCGTGTTCGCCGATTTGCCGGCGGATGCCTATGATCATGCATGCCCACGACGCTATGTGGGACAGAAAATGGGATTCGACGCCACTCGCAAACTGCCTGAAGAAGGTTACACTCGAAACTGGCCCGAGCGGGTTGAAATTCCGGAAGAGACCCGTGATTTGATTCGAAAACGCTGGCAGGACTTCGGTCTTCCCGGTTCCCCTCGCAAGGGAGCAACTCCATGAACGTCGATAAATCGGAACAGCGCATCCGGCAGATGTTCGGCGAAATTTCCGGGCGTTATGACTTTCTCAACCACTTCCTGTCGATGGGGGTCGATTATTCATGGCGTCGAGCTACCATCAAGTCCGTTCCGACCGGAATCGAAGGTCCCATTCTCGATGTCTGCACCGGGACGGGAGACCTCGCCATCGCGTTCTGGAAAAAGTATCGAGGTCGCGTGCAGGTTGTCGGCAGCGACTTCACGCACCAGATGCTGACCATCGCCAACGAAAAGCGAAACGCGCGACGCATCCCTGAGATGAATGGCGATCAACAAAGCCTGACGTTTGTGGAAGCGGACACTCAACACTTGCCGTTTGCAGACGATCAGTTCTCCGCCGTTTCGGTCGCCTTCGGATTACGAAACGTGACTGACACTCGGCGGGGAATCGATGAAATGATCCGCGTTTGTAAACCGGGTGGCCAGGTTCTCATTCTCGAATTCGGAATGCCGACCAATCGACTGTTCGGGGCATTGTATCGCTGGTACTTCAAACACATCCTGCCGCGCATCGGTCAACTTCTCGCTCGAAACAAACAATCGGCCTACAACTACCTGCCCGCTTCAGTTTCCGAATTTCCTCACGGTGGAGCGTTGGTCGAGATGCTCCAGGAACAGGGTCTCCAAAACGTCCTCTGGAAGCCGCTCACATTCGGTGTGGCTGGACTGTATGTCGGCGAAAAACTCAATCACAAATCCCCTCCGACTGAGCAGGAATCAACCCGCTCAGAGCCACTCGCAGCAAAGGCTTCTCATTCATGAAACCGATTGTCTTGGCTATCACAGGAGCGAGCGGCTCTATCTACGCGGTTCGTCTCCTCGAAATCCTGCTCTCCACGAATCGCGACGTTCATCTGGTCATTAGCCAGGCCGCCGCCGAAGTCTTTCGACGTGAACTGGGAGTGAAAATTGACCTGAAAAACTTTTCGCTGGATCAGCTACAGTTCTCCCCGGACACCGGCTCAGCGCTCGACGAGTCCCCCGAACAAAACGCACTCAGTTCGATCATCTCGAGCGATTCGAGTGGGAAATTGCATTACCACTCGATCAATGACTATTCTGCCGGTATCGCCAGCGGCTCGTTTTTGACCGAAGGGATGGTGATCTGCCCGTGCTCGATGGGCTCGTTATCAGCGCTAGCGAACGGGCTCTCGTCAAATCTGATTCATCGCGCCGCACACGTTCATTTGAAAGAACGTCGGAAATTGATTGTGGTACCGAGGGAGACCCCACTCTCCAACATTCATCTGGGGAATATGAAAACTCTCTCTGATGCCGGGGCCGTTATCCTGCCGGCGATGCCCGGCTTCTACCATAACCCGGTTACGATCCACGACCTGGTCGACTTTGTCGTTTACCGCATCTGTGACCAACTCGACATTAAACAAGGCCTGATTCCGCGGTGGGGCGATCGCTGAAAAAAACGATCAGGTCCCACCAATCGCCTCTCAATCCTCATCTTTCGAAGACGAATTTTTGCTGGTCTTCTTTTTCTTTTTGGCGGTTTTCTTCTTTTTAGTCGACTTCTTTTTCTTGGTGGACTTCTTCTTTTTGGACGCTTTTTTCTTCTTGGTTTTGACGCCCTTCTTGGCTGCTTTTTCGGCAATCCAGGTCAACGCATCTTCCAGAGTCACCTGATCGATTTCCTTATCCTTGGGAATTGTCGCGTTAATTTTCCCATGCTTGACGTAGGCTCCGTAGCGACCTTCGTAAATCCCCACCACTTCATCATCATCGGGATGCTTCCCGAGTTCCTTGATGGGAGCGGCTGGACCGCGCTGTTTTGCCTGGGCAAGTAATTCTACAGCCCGATCGAGACCGATGGTCAGGATATCATCATCCTTCCCGAGTGATTTGTACTTTTTGTTGGAAAGCACGTAGGGTCCATAGCGTCCGATCCCGGCATTCACGACCAGACCCGTTTCGGGATGTTTGCCGAGGCGACGAGGCAGATCCAACAGCTGAACCGCTGTGTCGAAACCCAGTTCGGCAGGATCGTAGTTTTTCGGAATACTGACCCGTTTCGGTTTCGGTCGTTCTTCGGTCACTTCTCCGAGTTGCAGATAAGGACCGAACGGGCCGTGCTGAACGAAAATCGGCAACCCTTCTTCGGGATGAACACCGAGAGACTTGGGCCCTTCTTTCTTTAATGCGATCAGCTTTTGGGCAACTTGATTATCGACATCCGCCGGTGCAATTTCGGCGGGCAAGGAAGCCGTAATCGGCTCATCATTCTCGAAAGTTTCCAGATATGGTCCATACTTCCCGACGCGAATATCGGGGCCGACACCTTCAAAATGGAGCGTACACGCTTTCCGCGGGTCAATCTCTTCTTCTCGAGTCTTGACCTGATTTTCCAGACCTTCATTGCCGCTGTAAAATCGTTTGAGATACGGCAGGCGATCAGCTTCTCCCATCGAAATATCGTCCAGGGTCTGTTCCATCTCCGCGGTAAACTGCAGGTTAACCAGGTTGGGGAAATAGTCTTCCAGGAGACGAGTCACCGCCAGTGCGGTAAAGGTGGGAACCAACTGGGATCCCGACTTTCGCACGTAGCCACGATCCTGAATCGTGCCGATGATGCTGGCGTAGGTACTCGGTCGTCCCACCCCTTCGGCTTCCAGCGTTTTGACCAACGTCGCTTCCGTGTAGCGGGCGGGAGGCTTGGTTTCGTGCGGAACCGCTTCCGCATCTTTGCAGCTGAGGCTTTGCGACTCCTGCATTTTCGGCAACGCGGACTCCGTATCGTCCAAAGCGGCTTCGGGATCGTCCGACCCTTCGACATATGCCCGGAAGAAACCTGGGAAATCAACGTGTCGTCCCGATGCGCGGAACTCAGCGTCGCCTGCTTTGATAATGACTGTCTGGAACGTCAATTTGGCTTCTGCCATCTGAGTGGCGACGGTTCGCTTCCAGATCAACTCGTAAAGCTTGGCCTGCTGTCCCGAGAGATTCAGTTCTTCGGCTGTTTTCATTTCCGTTCCGGCAGGACGGATCGCCTCGTGAGCCTCCTGAGCATTCTTAGACTTCCCGGTAAACTGTCGGACAGTATCATGAACGTAATCATCTCCGTATCGCTTTTTGACTGTCGAGCGGGCGGCATCGATGGCTTCCTTGGAGAGATTGACACTATCGGTACGCATGTAAGTAATGTGACCGTCTTCGTACAGTCGCTGAGCAACTTGCATCGTCTGCCGAGCGGTCATATTCAACTTGCGGTTGGATTCCTGCTGCATCGTGCTGGTGGTAAACGGCGGAGACGGCTTCCGCGTTTGTTGACGATCTTCAATCGAAGCAACGGTCCAGTCGCCGTTACGAATTTCTTCGAGCAGTTTGCGAGCGGCCTCCTCATCCAACAGCCGGACATCAACGGTTTTTCCGTCCTTATCCTTTTTGAGTTGGCCGGTGTTTTCATCGAAATCCTTACCGGTGGCGACTCGTTTGCCTTCCACCGTGACCAACTGCGCCTCAAACGCTCCGTCTTCAGGAACTGCCAGTTCCGCTTTGAGGTCCCAATAAGTTCCTTTGCGGAATGCCAGACGTTCCAATTCCCGCTGAACCAGCACGCGGACAGCCACCGATTGTACGCGACCGGCGGAAAGTCCTCGGGCAATCTTCTTCCAAAGCAATGGACTGAGTGTGTAACCGTAAAGTCGGTCAAGAACGCGTCGTGTTTCCTGAGCGGAGACGAGGTTTTCATCCAGATCCCGGGTATTCTCAATCGCTTCCTGGATGGCGGTTTTGGTAATTTCGGAAAAGACCATCCGCTTCACGGGGACTTTAGGCTTTAGAAGCTGGATCAAATGCCACCCAATACTTTCCCCTTCCCGGTCTTCGTCGGTCGCGATGATCAGTTCTTCCGACTCTTTCAAATTGTCTTTGAGCTCTTTGACGATTTTCTTCTTATCGGAGGGAATCACGTAAAGTGGTTCGAAATCGTCATCCACCCGCACTCCCAATGTCGCCCAGGACTCTTTTTTCAGTTCTTTCGGGACTTCAGCCGCTTTGGCGGGCAGATCCCGGACGTGGCCGAAACTGGCTAGGACTTTGTAGTCCGAACCGAGATATTGACCGATTTTTTTGGCCTTCGCGGGGGACTCTACGATGACCAATGCTTTATACTTTTTTGAAGCCAACGACCTGGTTCCTTACCTGGAGAGATTGGTTGGACTTGTGTCGAATTCGACGCAAGTTACAATGCGGCACCGCCGTATGACATGACAAATTTACGAATGCCCAACCTGAATGGCATAAAGCACGATAGGGCGACTGTCAAGGGCGGTGCCCGAATCCGACAGTCCCAACCCCCACGGATGCCTCCGCTCAGAAAGGATTGACCACGATGGCTTCTCCGTTTGCAGTCTTTCGCAGAAATCAGCAAAAACTGCTCGTGGTGCTGATTGTTTTCTCGATCTTCGCCTTCACACTTTCCGGATTATTTCAAGCCGACGGGATTAATCTGACATTTCTCGGCCTGATTCTCGGCACCATTGTCATGACGATTGTCGGCGTGATTGTGGATAAACCGGCACGTTTTGCCGCGGGAGGTGCGCTGGGAGGCTTACTCGCGGGGGTCATTGCCTCGCAGATCTTCAACCCAACGGTTTCCGATGCAGTCGCCGATACGTCGATCGGTGAAATCAGCCGCCTCGAACAGGAACGCGTTATCCAGGATTTGCGATTGGCGAACAACTTTATCGGCTTGGCCATGCAACAGGCACTGGGAGAGGAGGGAGCCCGACGCGCCCCCCAATTCGGTTTCGGACTCAACGGCCGAACGATTCAGGAAGAAGTGGTACTCAACATTCTGATGAAAAAAGAAGCAGACAAGCTGGGTATCGTCGTCGATAAGGGTGCCGTCAGCGACTATATAAGCCTCGCCACTCAGGAAAAATTGAGTAAGCGCGGATACGAAGAAGTCCTCGACGCACTCAAAGTCTCGGATGGTCAGGTCTTTCGCGTCCTCAGCGAGCAAATCGCCATCAAAACGGCGCGCGGTCACATTGGACCGCAATCGATCATGACCCCCGAGAAATATTGGGACTTCTATCAGAAATTGCAGTTTACGCAGACAATTCAATCGGTCTCGATCCCGGTGGATGAATTTGTCGATGAAGTCAAGACTCCGTCCGAAGATGAACTCCAAGCTTTTTTTGAAGCGCATAAAACCAATTTCCCCGGCTCTCCCAATCCGGAATCGATCGGATTCCGCCAGCCGCGCAAAATTCAGCTCGCCTACCTCGAAGCCAGCTACCTCGATCTGGAGGCGACGGTTCCCGAAATCACCGATCAGGAAATCGAGGACTACTACGAAGCCAACAAAGAAACTCTTTACCTCAATAAGCGTGTCCCCGATTTTGATCTGAACATGGACGATGGAGTGGGCGGTTCGGGATCGACGGCTCCCGATTTGTTCGATCCGAATCTCCCCTCTCCCAAGGTCGACCTCGACAACCTCGGCACGGAAGCTCCTGAGCCGGAGAAGAAGGAGACTCCGACTCCCGAACAACCTTCGACAGAGAAACCGGGAACTCCTGAAGCCCCCGACACAGAACCCAAAACGGATAGCGATGAAAAACCCGCGGACCCGGAAGAGTCAAAGGACCAATCATCTCGATCATTGAGTTCAAACTCATTACAAACAGTGGCTTTCGTACAGGAAGACGAAGAAACCAAGTCGCCTGAAAAGGAAGAGAAACCCTCTGAAGAAAAACCGACCGTCGCTCCCTCCGAAGAAAAGCAGGCCGGTAACGAGAAACCAGTTCTCCCGGAACCCAAGCCTGCTGAAGAGACTGAGAACGTGGTTCCCCCTGCCCCCAGTACCGACCTGGATGCTCCACTCATTGCGGATAAACCTGAAGTAGAGCCTCCGAAATACAAGCCACTCGATGGAATTCTGCGAGACCAGATTCGCGACCAACTTCTCGAACAACGGACTCGCGCCAAGCAGCAGGCACTGGCCGAGAAGGCTGAAGATTTTATGTCGGCACTGGCGGAGGAGCATGAAGATCTGCGGGAACAATACTTCCCGGACAGTCCCGACCAGGAAAAGGAGATGAAAGCGAAGCTGAAGACCGCTCGGGATGAATTTGCAGTGGCCGCGAATGAGAAGCTTGCAGATTTCGCGGAAGAAAACGGCCTCAATTACGAAGTCACCCCACTTTTGAGTCAGGAAGCTTTAAGCCTCTCGAACGACTACCCCATCGGAAGTGCGACAATCGGCATGGAGCTGTCGAACGAAGAGCAGGAAAGCGTCGCCAGTTATCAATTCCGTCTCAATCCGACGGACTTGTTCAATCCCAAACTCGCCCGCTCACTTGACCCGGAGAGCGTCTACGTCTACTGGAAAACCTTTGATAAACCGGAGCGTATCCCCGAGTTTGATGACGAAGGAATTCAGGAACAGGTTTTGGAAGCCTGGAAGATGCTCAAAGCCAAACCCCTGGCGAAGGAACGCGCTGATGAATTGGCAAAAGAGCTCCGAAAAACGGAGAAGACGTGGTCGGAATATCTCCTGAATGCGACAATCACCGGCGATAAAGAAGGCGTCTTCGTCGAACCTCCGCTGATCGAAACTTTCAGTTGGATGCGGACCGCATCAGTACCCGGCCCGATGGGATTCCCTTCGCAAGTTCCTCAAATGACGACTTTAAGTACGGTCGATTCGGCGGGTGAGAAATTCATGTACTCCGTCTTCACCGAAATTGAGGAGGGGGGGATTGGAGTGGTTCCCAACGATGACGAGAGCGAATACTACGTGGTCCAGGTTCGAGAACGTCGCCCCTCGACTCAGGAGGAATTAACCACTCAACGTGAAGCCTTTTTGCGAACGGACATGTTCCGCAGCCAGATCGGATTTGAAAACGGACAAATCCAGTTCCCGTCACCTTACGTTTATCTGGTGGGAGGCGAACTTCAGGAATTGTATCGCAAGTGGATCGATCAATTGCTGGCCTCCTACGATGTCAAGTTTCTCCAGGTGCCCGAGGACGAGACCGAAAGTTTTTAGAGCCCCGAGCTTTGAGCTTTTGACCTCCTGCGAGCCGGAGGAGTTGTCTGCGTCGGGACTTCGCAGGATCGTCATCAAGGCAACCAATTTCCGCAGACACTGGACAATCTCCAACGTGGTGAGTATTTCTTAACGTACGAAAAGTGTGGCTCCGGATTGCCGGAACCCCCGACTCGTCATAATTGAGATTCCACACCCCTTGAGATAAAGGTCCGACGCGCTATGTCCGACTCACGGCCAACGCACGACTCCGGTCAAGTCATGATCGAAGCTCAAGATTTGACCAAGCATTACGGTAATTTTGCCGCCGCCGAAAAAGTTTCCTTCCAGATCCCCAAAGGCCAGGTGGCCGGTTTTCTCGGCCCGAACGGAGCCGGTAAGTCAACCACGATGAAAATGCTGACCGGGTATCTCGCCCCGACCGGAGGCTCCGCACGCATCGGAAACCACGATGTGGGGACCGATCGGCTGGAAGCGGCCAAGTTGCTGGGATACCTCCCTGAAAACGGTCCTCTCTACACGGAAATGACCCCCGCTTCGTTTCTGAAAAATCTAGGAGAAGCGCGGGGCATGAAACGCGCACAGATCGAGGGACGTCTGGAATATGTCGCCAACAAATGCGATCTCAAGTCGGTCTGGGGAAAAATGATCGGGAAACTGTCCAAAGGATTTCGTCAACGGGTCGGCATGGCGCAAGCCATTCTGCACGATCCGGAGGTCCTGATCCTGGACGAGCCGACCAGCGGACTCGACCCCAATCAAGTGGTCGGTGTTCGAGAGCTGATTTTGAGCCTGGGCGAAACAAAAACGATTTTACTTTCAACTCACATCCTGCAGGAAGTTGCTGCCGTCTGTAGCCGTGTCGTCTTGATCAACAACGGACGCATCGTGTTCGACGGTCCGACTTCTGAAATGGGCGAAAACGCCGAATCGATGGAGCATCGGTTCCACGAATTAACCGGCGCTGCGGTCGTCTGACGTCGATTGCCCATTGCTGCAGACCCTCACGGCAGGTCTCGCGTCCTTTACGTTAAGCCAAGTGATCCACCACATCATTCATTTTCATCAGGAGAGCTGCAAACCATGATTCGCTGGCACGTCATTTCGGCGGTTTTCAAGCGCAACGTGATGAGCTATTTCTCCGGCCTGTTGGGCTACCTGTTCATCATTGTGTTTGTTGTCGCGTCAACATACTTCACATTTCAGCCCGAGTTCTTCACGGACAACATGCCGACCCTCGATCACCTCACCGCGGTCTTCCCGTGGTTGCTGTTGTTCATCGTTCCGGCGATTACGATGTCTGTCTGGGCGGAAGAACGACGCTCGGGCACGGACGAATTATTGTTCACACTTCCCGGAACGGACACGGAAATCGTGCTGGGGAAATATTTCTCCGTGCTCGCGATCTATACCGTCGCGTTGTTCTTCTCGACGACTCAGCTCATCGTTCTCGCATCACTCAGTTCGAATGTCGATTGGGGGATCATTACCGCCACTTACTTCGGTTACTGGCTCTCGGGAGCGGCCTTGTTAACCGCCGGTATGTTGGCGTCCGCGCTGACGAAGAGTACTCCCGTCGCGTTTGTACTGGGAGCGGTCTTTTGCGTCATTCCGGTCGGTCTGGGATCACTCGACACAACTTCGGAACTCCTGAGGTCGTTGACGATCGCAGAGAACTTACGCGACTTCACCGTGGGACTGGTTTCCCTCTCCAGCGTGCTTTATTTCGTTTCTCTCATCAGTTCCCTGCTCTATTTGAACTTCATTGTCATCAGCTACCGACATTGGAGTTCGTCCGCCCAATCGGGAGCCGCCGCCAATTATTTCACCCGAGCCGTCTGTCTACTGGTGAGTTTTGTCAGTCTGACTTACACCGCGTCTTACGCCATTCAACCCGCCGATCTCTCTGAAGAGGGGCTCTACACACTCTCCGACACCACGCGGGAACTCGTGGCAAGTATTGATGAATCCCGGCCCGTGGAAATCCAGGCGTTTATCAGCCCGGAAGTTCCCCGACAGTACATCGATACGCGTAAAACTCTGATCAGCCTTCTGGATCGACTCGACAGCCTCGGTGGAGACAAAATTACCGTTCGCAGAGTCGCCGTCACGCCGTTCGACGAAAATTCCGATCAAGCCGAAACACTCGGCATTCGCCCGGTGAGCCTGCAGCGGGAAATTGACGGTCGCATCAAATCGATTGACGTCTTTCTCGGAGCATTAGTTCGAAGTTCTTACGACGAGGTCGTTATCCCGTTCTTCGGGAAAGGACTTCCGCTGGAATATGAACTGACGCGTGCCATTGGAACTGTCAGTAAGGAAGAGCGTTTGAAAATCGGCATTCTGGCGACCGACGCTCAAATCGTGCAGAACAATCCGGAAGGTCGGAATCGCGAATGGCAATTAACTCGGACTCTGCGCATGCATTACGACGTGATTTACGTCGATCCTGCGAACCCGATCCCCAAAGATGAATTCGATGTTCTGCTAGCAGTCATGCCCTCATCGATGGTTCAGGAGGAAATGACAAACTTTGTCGAATACGTTCGTGCGGGACGACCCGTACTCATCTTTGACGATCCAGTCCCGTTGTTTATGAGCCGCATGGAAGGCGGAGGTCGGATCCTGACCGGAGCGCCGCGACTTCCCAAGCCGACGCCCGGCGGCATGATGGCCATGATGGGAGGCGGACGACAACAAGCCCCGCCTAAGGCCGACAACGGAAAGGCTTCCGCGTTATTGGATATCCTGCAGATTGCCTGGGAGTATGACGAAATCGTCTGGGACCAGTTCAATCCACATCTGGAAATTGATATCGGCGGAGAATTCATCTTCGTCACCAATGAAAGCAGCGGCTACAACACCATCAGCGACAAGTCCCCTATCACTTCCGGCATGCAGGAACTCCTGCTGGCGTATTCGGGAGAAGTTCAGAAGCGGGAGGATATGTCGGAAAAACGAACCTTCACACCACTGCTCACAAGCAGTCTGAAATCAGCCACGCTGAAATGGGATCAGTTCGCGAGCCAGTCTTTCGACCGGATGACTTTCTCTCCGGCAGCGATGATTCGTCCGGTCTCCAATCCGGAACTCGATAAGTACGCCCATGTGCTGGCCGCAAAAATCGAAGAAGACGGCATGGTGGACGCGATTTTCGTCGCCGACATCGACATGATTTCCGACTGGTTTTTCCTCGAACGCGAAACTGGTGGCTTACCGTTTCAGTTCGACAACGTCAGCTTCCTGATGAATTGCATTGACGAACTGGCGGATGACGAGACTTATCTCGAACTGCGAAAACGTCGTCCCGCGATGCGGATGCTGACCAAGCTGCAGGAACAGCGCGATCAATTCATCCGCGAAAAAAATGAAGAGGAACGCGAAGCGGAAGAAGAAGCCGAAGATCTGATCGATCTCGCCCAAAAGCGTTTTGACGAAGAACGCAAGCGGATCGAAGCCGACCCGACACTCAGCGCGAGAGCCAAAGAAGCCCAACTCGAAAACGTCGCTCGCGCCGAAGAACGACGCGTCAGTGTCGCTCGGGAAAACATCAATCGGGAGAAAAACGATAAAGTCAAAGCGATCACGCGCAGTATGGACCGCCAGATTCACGCCATCGAGGAACAGGCCCGGTATCAGGCGTTAATTCTTTCCCCGCTTCCGGCAGTCGTGCTGGGGCTTGTGATGATGGTGACCATTCTGCTGTCAGAGAAAAAGAACGTCACTCCGGAACGTGCCGTTCGCTGACTGGAAACCTTAAACCCACACCCTCAACCCGTCATTTAATACGAAATCCACTGTCATGACTGATCACAAATCAACGGAATCCAAAGCCCAATCCGTTCGCACGGTCATTTATGCAATCGTTACGATGCTGTGCGTCGGACTCGGCGTCAGCACGTACTATCGAAACCAGCCCGTGGAGATGGCCGAATTCGAGAAGGTGGGAGAAGAATTCTATCCCGACTTCAACAATCCCAACGAAGCGACCAGCCTCAAGGTGACGGTGTTCGATGAGGAACAGGCCACCATCCAATCTTTTGAAGTCGAACAGGTGGACGGACTCTGGCGAATTCCCACACATTATAACTATCCCGCAGATGCCACCGAACAACTGGCCAAAACCGCCTCCTCGATTATCGGCATCAAGCGAGAAGCGCTGATCAGTCGTCGAGAATCAGATCACCCGGAATACGGCGTCGCCGACCCCACGTCGCGCGACGAAAAAATCCTCAAAGGACGCGGCGATCGCATTACGCTCAAGAAAGGGGACGAGGTTCTGGCCGATTATATCGTCGGGAAAGCCTACCCAGAAAAGCAGGGCGCCTTCTTCGTACGTGCCCCCGGCGAAAAAGAGACCTATGTCGCGGAGTTTGACGTCGAACTCTCTACCAAGTTTCAGGACTGGATCGACGTCGATCTGCTCAAGATCGAACGCGACACCGTCACCGACATTATTGTCAACAAATACACGCTGGCTGAGAAAACCGATCCCGACGGCCGCACATATATGGGCACATCCGATGTGGAAGAAATTGACATCACGCGGGAGAAGTTCGGAACCCCCTGGGAAATCAAACAGCTTGAAGCAGATGAAGAGGTCAACAGCGATGCCGTTAAAGCGCTTGTCTCCACGCTCGTCGATACCAAAATCATCGGAGTTCGTCCTAAACCGGACGGACTGACGCCGGCACTCGGAGTCACTCCCGAAGCCGCCCGAAATCCGCTCATGATCGCCAACATTCGAAGCGATCTGGCCACCAAAGGATATTTTCTGGTCCCACAAGGGGAAAACCAACTCGGTATCATCGCCCAGGAAGGAAGCTTCTACGCCGCCACCAACGAAGGACTGGTCTACGAACTGCACTTTGGAAATGTCTTCACCGGCGATCTGAGAGAAATCGAACTCGGTCAGGACTCTGAAGCCGACGAGGAAGAAACCACCAACGAAGCGGGCAGTGAACCAGGCAACTCCAAGGCAGAGAACTCTGAAGGAGACAAGGGCGAGTCTGGGGCGGAACAACAACAGTCCCGTTACCTGTTTGTGAAAGTGAATTTTGAACCGGCTTATCTCGGAGAAGAGCCGACGAAACCGGAACCTCCTCAAGAACCGCAACCAGAAGCCCCCAATGCTCCGCTCCGGGCGTTAAAACCGGGCGAACAGGAAATCGATCCGCAAACGAACTACGAGATCGCCATGCAGGCCTATGAGGAAGAGTTGGCGGAGTACGAGAAAGCTTCTGAGGAATACAACCAAAAGCTGGAAGCGGGGACGGAAAAAGCAGATGAACTCAACGAACGGCTCGGAGCCTGGTACTACGTTGTTCCTGCGGACAACGTCGATGCCCTGCGAGTCACACGTGCATCGCTCGTACAGCCGAAAGGGACCGACGAAGCAGAACAGGGAAATCAGCCCGGCATTCCGGGATCGGGTGGCTTGCCCGGAATTCCCGGACTCCCACAAACACCTCCCGGTTTGAAACTGCCTCAAGGCAATTGAGGGAAATTCCACATCGCCTGGCGGCCGCAAAATCCCGAAGCAGGCAGCATTCACGTAAAGCACTGCTATGTCTTGAGTTAATCACACTTTCCTGCGATTCATGACGCACCTAAGTGATTTTCTGAGGAAAGTGTGAGCAATTCCACACATCTGATCTCGTCGAGAGTCCGATAAATCGAGTATTGAGGATGAGTTCTGCGGTCTCGCGGCTCACCTCATCGATTCACGGACTCGAATTGAGGTATCACAGATGTATTCCCGAATTGCCTGTTTGACACTCTTGTTTTCATTTTTGACAAGCCTGGCTTGGGCGACGCCGCCCGAGAATGGAATCGAGTGGGAGACCGATTTGCTGAAGGCCCGGACGAAAGCCCTCAAAGTCGACAAACCGATTCTGATCGTGTTTGGGGCGGAATGGTGTACGTTCTGCAAGAAGATGGAACAAACCACGTTGGCTGAAAAAGAGATGGTCAAAGCGATCAATGAGCGTTTTGTGCCGGTTCATCTCGACTTCGACAAATCCAAAGCGATTGCCAAGGCCCTGGAGGTCAAAGGAATTCCCAGCTCGATCGTGATCTCAACGGATGCGGATGTCCTGGCCCGTAAAGACGGCTTCGCCAAAAGCGAGGAATACCTCAAAATTCTCGCGAAAGGACTCTATAACCACCAGATTCGCACGGCGTCCGGAACTCGGGAAGTCGAGTAATTTGCTGTCACAAAGCGGACAAAAAAAAACGCGGAGAGTTCTAAAGAACCTCTCCGCGTACTTGGATTTTATGTACTGAGGACAAGACTCAGAATTGTCCACCGCGGCCTCCGCCTCCGCCCCCTTGTGGACCACTGCCGGAGATCTGCTCCCCTTTCTTGCTACCGGCCCAAGTGAGCGAGCGTGCATACACAAAGGCATCGATGTTCTCTGCGACGAAGGAGACACGACCATCGCACCACAGCATGTGGACGCCTCCCGTATGGTGAGAATTTGGCGCTGAGATAAAACCTTCACTCCCCCCCGCAGGATGAGTCACGGCTTTGTTAATTCCATGGTGTTCAAGATTGGTCGCAATTATTCTGAGTGAAGTAGGGATCGCCTGATCATTTCCTGGTGATGTTTCTCCTTCCAGTTGAATGCCATCATCACCAATTCCAAATGCGACATCCCCGGCCGAGGGGTCACATCTGGGATAATAGCCACTCGCAGGATCATCATAAAGAACCTTTGTTCCCCAGTCTCTCGCGTAGATATTTTCTGAAGCAGCAACCGTGTTGGAAGTTCCATCATTAATCGTAATTGCCGAGAGTTTGACATCTTTATCAGGCCAGAAGACTCCGGACTCGTATCCACCATCAGCTTTTTTTGTGTTGTGGCTACCGGTATAAATAAGAGAGATGCTGTATGGACTCGAATAAGCACCACTTTTCCCGAAAAATGAAGGTGGGTAAGGGCCACTTCGCCCCGGATAACCAGTGTTCACAACATAGGAAAGTGGTCGAACGTCATTCCCGGTTGTTACATCATCAGGGCAAATATAAGTTTCAACGGCGACTTCTGGTGGTGGATCGGTCGGATTTTGTTCCATCTCGCTATAAATCGCCTCCCCCTCAACATAGGGGAGAATTATGACGGCCCAGGAATATCGTTCCAACGGATGCCCTTGATGTTGGGGGATCCCGATCCGGGGGAGTTTCTCGTCAAATGCAGACGCATGATTGTGAAAAGCCAGGCCAAGTTGCTTCAGGTTATTCTTGCAAGTTGTTCGGCGTGCCGCCGCGCGTGCATACTGCACAGCGGGAAGAATGATCGCCACCAATAAAGAAATGATGGCAATAACGACCAGAAGCTCGATTAACGTGAATCCATTTCTATGTCGGGATGAATTCCGATGACTGCGGTAAGTCTCTGAATAGCGTTTGAGCATTGGCCCGCTCCTCTCAATGTGTTTCGTCGATAATGATAATAGGGTCTGTAACGCGAATCAGGCGTTTCCGGTAAGGTAATCGTCGGTGATCGTTCGATCAACATAATTTCAGAAGTCTGGTGCATTTTTTTCACCAGTAAGAACCTGACCGCCTTGCTTCTCCTAACTCCATAAATGATTCAATCCAATTCGGTGAGTCCCCAGGTCAACCACTCAATCATTTTACGGCGGGCTGCGAGAGGAATGGCATGCCCCTGTCGATGGTTGAAAAGCCCCAGAGCCCCGCTTTGACCATACAGGGCATAGACCTCCTGAGCCGCAGCGAGGCATGGCCAGGAACGATCCCCGTCGGCGGCCCCCCTGCCCTCTTCCCCCGCTAAGACAAGAAACGGTCGCGGAGCGCACAATGCCAACAACTGGTGATGGTTGAGGGAAAAGTCGTCCTGGTGAATCCCTTGGCCGAGGTACCAGGGAGCATCCCAATTCGTAGATTCAAAGGCGATGCCTCCCTCGCTAAAGACCGTCGCTTTCACTCGCTCGTCAAACGCCGTCAGATAGAGCACCTCTTTCGCTCCCAACGAATGACCGAACGTCCCGATCTTATGTGGATTGACTCCGGGGACGCTCGACAGGATATCGACTGCACGCTGGGCGTCCCAGAGCATTTTACTCATGCCGAGAGATCCGGGATGACGTTTCTGAAAGTTCTCGACGGCTTGATCATAACTCTCTGCGTTTTGCCACAGGAAATTTTCGGGACACAACACGACAAAACCGGCCTCGGCCAGATGAATCGCACTCTGCTTCTCTTCGGGGCCCGACAATCCCGCAATTGGTTGGATCGTTTCCGCCGTGGTCGGATGAAGCGCCACAATACCCGGCCGTAATGAATTGGGCTTCCTTTGTCGAGCAAACAGAAGATACGCCGGAACTCGCAAATCTGGCTCCGAAAGATAGGTAATCTTCTGTCGAATCAAATTGCCCACCACTTCTTCCGAAACAATTTCGTATTCTTCAGAGGGTCGCTGTGAGCGATCCAACGTTCCTAAATATTTCTGCCATTGAGCCCGGAGGGATTTTGCCTGCGGCCTCCAGTCGTCGAGGGAGTCGATCGAATTCCCGCTTTCGTCAACTAACAACGGTGCCAATGCGCGTTTCGGCTGGGGAAGATTATGCGGTGGTGTGGAAACATCACGGCGCCAGGCGGGAGCCTCCAGCGCCCATAAGCTGCCACCGCAAAACGCAGCCGCTGTCAGTTGGAATAAGTTTCTTCGAGTCAGCGGTTCGTGTAACATAGGTCGGGCCTTCTCTGAATTCTGCGTACGCTCATCGAGCTTGCAGCTATTGTGACCGGTTTGCCAGGAAAGAGACAAGATGAACTCACTCGAAATTGATTGTTCCGGAGTCAAAGCCAAACTGGATTCTGAAGAGGATTTTCTGTTTCTCGACTGTCGCGAGCAAGACGAGTATGACACCGTCAAGATCGAGGGCGCAACCCTGGTTCCGATGAGCCAGATCGAAAATCGCGTCGAGGACCTGAAACCTCACGAACAGAAAGAGATCATCGTCCACTGTCACCACGGCGGTCGCAGCTTGCAGGTGACGATCTGGCTCAAGCAACAGGGTTTCGCCAACGTCAAAAGCATGGCGGGAGGCATCGATGAATGGGCTCAAACGATTGAACCCGGCATGACGAGATACTAAGGGACGGGGGGTTCTCTTCTCGATGTCGCTGACGATCCGGTTTTGTCAAAGCGCAAAAAACACCCGCTGACTCTCAGTCAACGGGTGTGGAATTTCGCTTTCGCAACGAGCTTAATCAATGAGCGCAACGATCAGCCATTGGCGGCAGCACAGTTGCCTTCGCTTTCCATCGACTCTTTTTGCTCGGTGATGACCGGGCACTGAGAAGCCAACTCAGCGTTCAGAGCCGTGTAATCGGTCCATTCGCTGGGCAAGTTGTCTTCATGGAAAATAGCTTCGACCGGACACTCGGGCACACAAGCTTCGCAGTCGATGCATTCTTCGGGGTGGATGTACACCATCGATTGTCCCTCGTAGAAACATTCGACGGGACAAACAACAACGCAATCAGTGTACTTGCAGTTAAAACAAGGTTCTGCAACGACGTGGGTCATAATCTCCCTTTCAAACCGGTGCTTAGGGCCGTTCGTATATCCTGAAGTGTCGAGATCAAACAATTTGTATTGATTTCAGGCTGATCGTAGTAGCGTCTCAGGACGGTGTCAAGACTCGGGATCGGCAGATTCAACCTTCAAACTTCAATTGAAACTGAGTCTCAGCAAGGGTTTATGACACTTGGCCTTCTCAAAACTGAGAGTTCTTCCACGACGCCAGCCGATCTTGCCGGTTTTGGGCGGCAAAACTCCATCTTGTCGGCGTTTCCCAACTACACTAACATAAGATCTGATAACTATTTCAGGTTTGGCAGGGTTCCTGCCGCGCGAGACCTGAATTTTCGACCTGTTTTCAGCAAATGCGGCCCGATGGCTCTGACTGAAATTGATCGCAACCTGATTCAACGTTGCGTTGAACGAGAACCCGGAGCGTGGCGAGATTTCGTCAAACGCTTTATGGGGCTCTTTCTGCATGTAATCAATCATACGTTACACGCTCACAGCGTCCGCGCACAACAAGATGAAATTGAAGATCTGTGCGGTGAGATTTTCCTCGAAATTCTCTCCGACGACTTTAAAGTGTTGCGTAATTTTCGAGGCAAGAGTTCGCTCGCCTCTTACCTGACGGTCATCTCCCGCCGCACCACGTTGAGAGCGTTGCTGCGGAAGAATCATTCTCAGGCCATGGGACACGTGGACGTCCATTCTCGCTCGCTGGAACAGGCTTCCGCCGAATCGATCGTCATCAAACAGGAAGAATTAGATGAACTGGAGGTGATGATGAAAAAGTTGCCTCCCGAGCACGCCGCGGTTGTCAAAATGTTTTATCTCGACGGCCTGAGTTATCAGAAAATTCATGAAAAAACAGGTATCAGCGAAAACACCATCGGATCGATCCTTTCTCGATCGAAAGAGAAGCTGAAACGAGATAACCTGCAGGTCTGATTCTCGCAGCTCCCCCTCTCTGCCTACGGTTTTCGAAGCCGTGAGACTCTCGCTCACCGTTGACCTCTTGTCGAGTGAGCGTTACGAATGGAGATGAGTCAATTCAGGAGTGCTACTCTTCGAGAGTCTCGATGATGTAGCGTCCTCACCAGGGAGAGAGCGTTATGAAACGTCTACGAATCAATCAAATCACCCGAGCGATTTTGACAACGAGCCTAGTCTGGCTCACGATGTGCTGCACGCTCCAAGCCGGTGAATTCGTCTCTCGAAGCTACGAATCCCCCAAGGGGAGTTCCAAATACGCTGTTTACCTCCCGGATGGTTTTTCCAAACAAGACTCGTGGCCGGTGATGCTCTGGCTTCACGGGGCGGGTGAACGCGGTCGGGATGGTCAACTCCAGACACAAGTCGGCCTGGGACAAATTCTTCGACTTGATGAATACGACGTTCCTTACGTAGTCGTCTTCCCGCAATCTCAAGACAAGCATGCTCCCATTCTCTCTGGATGGGATGTTGAAACTGCTGATGGCGGGACCGCATTGAAAATTCTTGATGAAGCCATCGAAGAATTTCAGCTCAACCGACAGCAACAGGTTCTGATGGGCTGGTCGATGGGAGGCTTTGGGGCAGTCGAACTCGCTCTGCATGCTCCGCAACGTTGGAAGTCGGTGGTTGTTCTGGCCGGCGGCGACCGACAATCAGACTACTCCAAGGCCAAAGATATTCCCTTCTGGCTCTTTCACGGCGAGCGGGACAAGATCGTCCCTCCGCAGCAAACCGAAAACCTTGCCGAAAAGTTGCGTGATGCCGGTGCCGAGGTGCGAGTGACATTGCTGGAGGAGACCGACCATAACCTTTGGCGCGATGTCTGTCGCTGGGAGGGACTGTATGAGTGGATGAAGGCTCCCGAGACCGCAGTCCCTTATTCGGCACCGGAACCACTTCCTGAGGATTCCCCTTTGTTAGATGCATCGGCGGAATTTATTTCCGCGCTCGAAATCCCGAGCGTGGGGTATATCCGTCTTGGAAACACCATGCTGGAAGCCGTTTCGGCCTCGATTCCTGAAAAAATTCCCGATGATGTTCTGGAAGGAACTCTCGCCAACATATGGGACCGCACTCAAGCCGCCGGCCGAGCGTTTAATGTTCGCTTCTCGCGGATCAGTTATGAAGGGGACGTTGCCCGCGTCTATGTCGGAGCCTACGGCAAAGATCGATTGACGCTGCAATTGGCTCTTTCTAATGTCAACCTGGTGATCGGGCGGACCGACGTGAGCGGTTCGGGGAAATCGGCTGTCGCTGGCCCGATTCGTATTGTGATCGGTCATCGAGAACCGGTCTGGCTCAGCGTCGCCGTCGAACCCACGGTCGAAAATCGACGTCTGCGTTTTAAATTGATCTCGACCCGATTTCAGATCCCGCGAAACAACTGGTACGTCACAACTCCTCGAATCCTGGGAACGCGGGGGCTCGGCATGACCCCCGAACGGGTTCGAGAGGGACTTGTGAGTGGGCTTTATTCATCGAGACGCCGGATCGAGGATCAGGTTCAAAGCTTGGTGCCGCAACTGATCAAACAGCTCGAATCGAATCTCGACGTGATCCGGTCTACCGAACAACTTAATTCCGCCTGGCCGTTGCCCGTCTACCAACCCCGCATTCGGATCTGGCCTCAAGAAGTGCTCACCGATCCCGAAGGCGTGACCATCCGGGTGGGGATGAGCGTGGCCGCGTACTTTCCCAGTCAATATCAGGGAGAGCCACGTACGTCCCGTATCGGTCAACTATCCTCCTCAGAATTCCCCACCATCACCGATCTCCAAGTCGGAGTTTCTTCCGATGTTCTGACCCCGCTGACATCGCAGTTGATCGCCGAAGACGTGGCACATATTCATTTGGAAGATGTCCCCAACACTCCGTTCAAGAAACTTTATCAACAACAGGTCATGCGAGAGGTCTTCTCCGATCTGAAAAAACTCGGTCCAGGTTTCAAGGTTCGACATGAATTTCGTCTGACCCATCCACTGAGTATCGCTCCCCCGCCTCTGAAAGCTCCGCGTCCGGGAGATGATCGCCCCTCTCAAAACGTCGACGGCGTGGAATTGAATCTTTCCCTTCAGACCGCACGCCTCATCACAACCTTCCAAACCGCCGAAGATCAGCCGTGGCAACCGCTGGCGGAATTTGAATTCTCGGTGACACAAGGGGTCCAGGTCGATGTCGATGCTTCCAAAAACTCTTCCCGATCAGCGAACATTGGTTGGAGTGACGAGACCATGATCCAGGCACAACTCGTCTCTTCGCATGACCCCGGCGACGTGAATACAAATTTGTTCGTCGCAGAGTTTCGGAAAGGCTGGCGACGCTGGATCCAAAATCAGAAGAGCCGGAAGATCGATGTCCCCGATCTCGATTTCGGCAAGAGCAAATTGAGACTGAGCGCCGCCGGCTGGGGATTCCGCCAAGGATTCGTGCGATTTTCTCCACCGGGTATCCGGATTTCCAATCAGTCGGACCGACCGTTGCGTTACCAGATTCAGACCGGCATCAGTGATTGGAGCGAGACTTATACACTTCCCCCGAATGAGGAGCACGTGTTCGATGGAGCGCAGAGTTTCCAATTTCGGGAAATCGATTCGGAAACGGGAACAGCACAACAAACCATGACGCTCCCCGCCGGATCTGTCAGTGCGTACAAATCCACTGACCAATCAATGGCTCCGAGTCTGAATCTGGTCGAATAAACCGAACGAACTGCTTCTCGAATCCCTTTTCCGATCCCGGATTTCGGCGCTTGATTCCGCTGGTACGGGGTGTCAGAATGGTGCTCGCTGCTGAATCCGGCAGCGGTTTTTGGGCCAAGGATTATGCGAGTCTCCGGATGACGGTTTGTCTCCCGGGTGTTCGTTCCCATCCCGACCCATCACATCCCGGTTTCCACGATCATTCATCACAATATCTGTAAGAGATCTTTCTCCGGGATCATCGATAACTTGCGATAGACAATAGTCATTCAACGAAAGCTGACAGGACCACTATGGAATTTCTTGAAGGCCGAACAGTCGGTATTGATCTGGGAACCACTTACTCTGCGATCGCCTATCTCAACGATGAAGGCGAACCCGAAATTCTCGCCAATTCAGACGACCGCACCATTACCCCATCGGTGGTGCTGCTGGCGGACGACGGGAAAGTGCTCGTCGGACCGTCTTTCGAACGCATCTCGATTGAAGATCCCGAACATATCGTCGAAGCTGTCAAACGCGAAATGGGAAACAAAGAGTTCTACGTCGTCTATCAAGGCAAAAAATTGACCCCCGAATTCATCTCGGCGATGATTCTGAAAAAAATGAAGCAGGACGCCGAAAAGCGGATCGGCCCGATTGCCAACGCGGTCATCACCGTACCTTATTACTTCAATGATGTTCGCCGCAAAGCCACTCAGGACGCCGGCAAAATTGCCGGCCTCAACGTCATTGACATCATCAACGAGCCGACCGCCGCGACGCTGGCATATGCGTGGAAGAAAGGGGAATTCGGTCGGGTCGATAAGGACTTCGGCGAACGGACTCTCCTAGTCTATGACCTGGGAGGAGGAACATTCGACGTGACCGCCGTCAAATACACGAGCACGAACTTCAAAGTGCTCGCCACCGACGGAGACGTCATGCTGGGCGGTCTCGACTGGTCACAACGCTTGGTACAGCATCTTTGCGAACAGTTCAAAACCAAGTACGGCGAAGACCCCTCGAACGACCCGGAAGCGATTCTGCAATTCACCCAAGAGTGCGAATCCGCCAAGCGGGCGCTCTCCAAAAAATCGCAACTGCCGATCTCGGTCTACTACAAGGGCAAAACACTTACCGTATCGCTTACACGTTCAGAGTTCGAACGGATGACGTCCGACCTTCTGCAACGCACCAAGGACACCACCGAGCTGGTGATGGAACAGGCCGGCATCAAACCGGGAGAATTCGACGATGTGTTGCTGGTGGGTGGATCGACATACATGCCCGTGGTCGAACAAATGCTGCGAGATGTGACCGGTTCGGAACCGTCACGCGGCCTGAATCCGGAAGAGGCTGTCGCGCAGGGGGCCGCGTTGCACGCCGCGATTCTGCAAGCCCGGGAGCTGGGAGAAGAAAGCGGCATGGCGAAAACTCTGGTGCAAAGATTACTGCAAATTTCGACGTCGGACGTCAACTCGCATTCCCTTGGTGTCAAAGTGAGCGATCCACAAGAAAAGTCGCGCAAGATCAACCACATCATGATCCCGCGCAACACGCCCATTCCGTTTGACATCAAACAGAAGTTTGTCACCAACGTCGACAATCAAACCAACGTCCATGTCGTGATTCTGGAAGGAGAGGCCAAAGATCCGAACGCTTGTTCGGAAATCGGAGACTTCCGTGTTGTCGATCTTCCTCCGAACCTTCCCGCCGGATCGCCGGTCGAAATCACTTACAGTTACGACGCCAGCGGGCGTATCAGCGCGACCGCGAAAGAGTTGACGAGCGGTGCGGTTGCTTCGACCGAAATTGTCAGAAGTTCGGGACTGGACGACTCCGGTGTCGATTTGTTTGAAACGTTGGCAACAAGTTATAGCGTCGAATAATCCCCTCGCCCGATCGAAGATCGAGCTCAGAAACGCCTATTGCGATTTGGTTAAGGAGTCGCCGTGTCGATCAATGTGTATCAGGAATGGTTGGGAATTCCCGAGGAACAATGCCCGCCCGATCATTACGCGCTCTTGCGTCTTGTCCAATTTGAAGATGACGAAGAGCGAATCCAGGCCAATTACCGTAAGTTGAACGCTCATGTGCGGAAATATGCGACGGGGCAATACAGTAAGGAATCGCAGGATCTCATGAACGAGATCGCGCGGGCGATGCTCTGCCTGACCGATCCGGTTCGAAAAAAAGAATATGATAAGTCTCTGGGGCGCGAATTCGATGAGTCGTCCGACGGCGGTAAGAAGTCACTCGGCGAGGCCCTCGTCGATGATGGGATCATCACGGTCGATCAACTGAAAGAGGCGGAATCGTTTGCGGAAGCTCGGGGGCTGGAATTGCGTGACGCGGTCGTGCAAATGAAGCTCACGGACATGGAAACCGCCACACAATATTATGCCAACGAACTCGGCGTCCCTTATCTCGATTTGAATGAAACGTTGCCTGACGACTCGGTTCTCGATCAGGTCCCGAGAAATCTCGTCAAACTCAATACCTTTATCCCGATGTTTGTTGACGACGACACGTTGCTGATTGTCTGTGCCGATGAGCCGACTCCCGATCTGGTCGATGAATTACGTCTCCGCTTCAGTATGCCGAGTAAATTTGCGTTGGCGACCCCTCGTAGCGTAAATCAGGCCATCGCCAAATACTACGCTCCCGGCATGCGGGAGGATGTAGCCGACACGATGGATGAGGATTCCCAGAAGTCGAAAGGTGTGACTCGAAAATCTGCCAAAGACAAAGGGGCCAAAAAGAAAAAAGCGAAATCGCAAGCCGCCCCGCTCACCGCCGAAGAACTTTCACAACGCAAATTAATGGGGATTATGTTCATTTGCTGGGCGTTAATTGGCTCATTTTTTCTGGGAAATTACGTCGTCTCTCCCTTGTTCGATAAAAATATCTTCGTGACGTATTTGCTCATGGCTTTGATCACCGGCCCGACCGCTGCCTGGGTCTTCCTGATGTATTTGAAAGGCAAATAACCGGATAAGTTGTCCATTCCGGCTGTTGTGTCAACTGCATGTCAGGATTTCTCCCCTTGATGCATCCTCCCCTGAGTTCCTACCATTCATGGGTTCGATCATGGAGGAGAACCTATGCTGACACGACGAAATTTTCTCGCAAGCGGGATTGCGGCGACGATCTCTCACCGCTGCCTGGCGCAACAACCAACCTCACCCTCGATTCAAACGAGTTTGCTGATACCGGAACAATTTCGGTCGGGACCGAATTACACGCTCGCCGCTCAAACCGGAGTGGCCGCTCATCATTACCAGTTCCGAATCATGACCCGGTGGGGAATGCTCCCCGCTTCCGGGATCAATCAGTTGCGAATTCGGCTGTACGAGATGCAATGCCTCGAATTGGCCATGGATGAACGCTGGCAATTGCAATCGATCCAGGGAGCGTTCGACAGCCTGGAAAAGACTCCCGAGGGAGCATTGCTAATTCTTCGAGACCCCATCGGAACGCTCCTCCGTACCCCCCGAGGGTTGCAGAAACTGGTCGGTCAGAGGCTCAATGAAATTGACAAACGCGCCGGTGGATCGACCCGACGAGAACTCGCCGCTCGTCTCGGTTGCGATCCCGAAACAACCAATCCGTTACTCGCCAGAATGCTCGATGAGATCTCCACCCGTAACAAAGTTGGCAAGATCGCTGCTCGGATTGGTATGTCGGTCGCCGTCCCCGGTCTCGGACTTCTAGCCCTGAATACCGATATCGAAAAAACCGTCACCACCTACCTTCCCTCCGAGATCAATCGATCCCTCGATCAACATCTCGCCCGGGCAGGTGTCCGGAGATCGATTCGGCAACAGTTTCTGACCAACATGGCATTCACGACCACAGAAAAGCTGGTCTTGATGGAGTATTTGAAAATTCTGAGCGAGGTTTCCGGTCGTTACTCCTTGATCGAAAACGCGGCGGCCGCCACGAACGAAACTCAGGCACTGGCGGTTCTCGAAGAAACTGCGCGTCTGGTCACACTCCATCGGAAGGAGCCCTTGAATGAGATCCGGTTTATCGGGTTGACCTGCTGTCGTCGAAAATCCGGTCCACAAGTACTCGTCGCATCCGTTGACTATCTGTCCGCCACCCCCGATGTCCAAACGATGGCCCAGACAATTCGCAAGCAATTCCCAATGGGCGAGGTTGAATTGCAAATTTTAGGCACCTGTTCCACCGGTGCACGAGAAATCTTAGAGAAGTCCGAAATCACCGTAAAACATCAGCTTCGAGAGGAGTTTTCAGTTCCCGAATTGGATGACAAGCAAAGCAAATGAGGCTGACTCCAGGTCTCCTTCGCGGTAAGATGCGACCATTGATTCGATCTCTTGAACCGCCTGACTGGGATATCCATCGATGAGTTTGCCACTTTCACGCCGCGAAGTAATCGCTCGCTCCGCCACCGCTGCTGGGCTTGCTTTATCAAGTTCGCTCTCCGCAGGACTCTACGCCGCCGAAGCCGCCAATATCACACCGCCTCAAAAACGCCCTTTTGGCTACTGTTTCAACACCAGTTGCGTGCGGGAGCAAAAACCGGATCTCGTCTCGGAAATCGAGATGGCAGCGAAGGCAGGCTACGACGGGATAGAACCCTGGATTCGCGAACTCGACCAATACGTACAAGACGGCGGTTCGCTGCGCGACCTGCGGAAACGCCTGGCTGACCTGGGACTGGGTGTGGAAAGTGCGATCGGATTTGCCAATTGGATCGTCGATGACGATGAGAAAAGAGCGGCAGCACTCGAACAGGCCAAACGCGAAATGAATATGCTGGCCGAGATTGGAGGAAAACGGATTGCGGCACCTCCCGCCGGTGCTCATCGAGGAGACAAGCTCGATTTGATGGACATCGCCCGACGCTACCATGCGTTGTTGGAGGTTGGTCGAGAAACCGGCATCCTCCCGCAACTGGAAATCTGGGGACCGGCTACCAACCTCTCCCGTATTGGAGAAGCTGTGTTCGTGGCGACTGAAAGCGGTCATCCGGATGCCTGCCTGCTGCTCGATGTGTACCACATCTTCCGGGGCGGATCTGACTTCAATGGCCTGCGTCTGATCAACGGTCGAGCCATGCACGTCATGCATATCAATGATTATCCTGCCGAACCGGAACGTGAACAAATGAGCGACAAGGATCGCGTCTATCCCGGCGACGGCGTCGCCCCGCTGGATAAAATCCTCCAAACACTTCAAGCCACCGGTTTTACAGGCATGTTGTCACTCGAACTCTTCAATCCGGAGTATTTCAAACGTCCGGTCGAAGAAGTCATGCAAACCGGCATTGCCAAGATCGATCGAGCCGTCATGTCCGCAGTCGGGTAAGAACACCTCAGATCGATTCAAGTCGTACGTGATCGACTTTATTTTGAATGACCCATTCCAGAAAGAGTTCCAGCTCTTCGGACAATTCCAGTTCCGCCGTGCTGGAACTGTCGAGCGGCGAAACCAGCTTGATCACGCCCTCGTCGTAAATTTCCTCAGTTTCTTTCAGATCGATCCAATATTCGTTAGGGGCGAGTTCGACCGGAATGTCATCACCATTGCGCGTGCCGAAATAGGCGATCTCGTGTCGAAAACGGTCGGACATTTTCGTGGGTGGGGTTGCATCGTTGGAGACACAAATCACTTTTACGCTCATGATAAAATCGATCACAAAGGCTGGAGACGTTGGACTATCGACGGCCGAATTGAAAAGAGCGTACCATGCTAGCGGTTTTCCAGATAGGTATAGCGTCCCACTTCCCGGGCGTAGCTCGAAACCAGTCCCTCGGCTTCTTCCGCGGTTAAAGTTCCGGCGGCGATCTGCTTGTCGGCTAACTCGCGCACGTGTTCCAACGCGATAATCGTATCGTATCCCGCAATTTGCATCATCTCTCCGACGTTACTCCCCTTTTTCGTCCGAACGATGCGATAACCACCTCCCTCATTGATTTCAAGCAAAGCCTCGTTCGGCTGGCCGAAGAGATTATGATAACTCCCCATCACTTCCTGGTACGCGCCGACAAAAAAGATAGCCAAATAATACGGATCGTCATTCAGTTCGTGCAGTGGGAGCACTTCTTTCAGTTCGGACGCATCGATGAAATGATCGATGATACCATCCGAATCGCACGTGACATCGACCATCGTGGTAATTTCGGTAGGAGGCTCGTTCAAACGATGGATCGGCATGATGGGAAAGAGCTGGTCGATCGCCCAATGATCCGGAGCCGACTTAAACAATGAGAAATTACAGAGATATTTGGACGCCAACTTTTTCTTCGCGTCTTCGAATTCCTCCGTCTCATCTTCCGCGAGATGTGCATAGTGGACGGCCTTGTTACAGATATTCCAGAACAGCACCTCACCTTTGCCACGATCTTCAAGGGTGATGAGACCGAGATTGAACTGAAAATGCATGCTGTCTTTGTCGTTCAGCGCATCGTGATAATATTCGCGATAATTCTCTGCATCGATTTCATCGTAGGTCTGTTTCATCTCGCGAATCACATCGGGATCATCGTCATCGACTTCCACCTCCGGACGTTTATCGGCGAAGGTTTCGATCTCGTCCCAAATGGAAGTGATGAAGAGTGCATGCGCTGCCGTCAATACACGTCCCGATTCCGTGATGATATTGGGGACGGGGATCGACTCGTTTTCGCAAACTTGGCCGATCGTATAAACAACGTCGTTCGCGAACTCCTGCATGCTGTAGTTCACCGACGACTCGACGTTCGTATTACTCCCGTCGTAGTCCACCCCCATACCGCCGCCGATGTCGAGGTAAGCCACCGGAAATTCCATCGCCCGGATTTTCGCATACACGCGTGCAGCTTCCTGCATCGCCCCTTTGATACTGCGAATATCGGTGATCTGCGAGCCGATATGAAAATGCATCAGCGACAGACACTCTTCCATCCCGGCTTCTTTGAGGACCCGCAGACAATCGAGGATTTCGGAAGTCGTCAAACCGAACTTTGCGGCTTCCCCTCCCGAGGAAACCCATTTGCCCATCCCTTGTGAGTAAAGCTTAGCTCGCAAGCCAATCAAAGGCTTAACGCCGGTCTCCTGCGCACGTCGAACCACCATCCGCAATTCGTTCAGTTTCTCAATCACAATGACCACGCGTTTGCCAATCCGCGTTCCAATGATTGCCAGATCCACAAACGCCGAGTCCTTGAAACCATTACAGATCAACAGCGACTCCGGAGACTGTTCGAGAGACAGCGCGGCATACAGTTCCGACTTGGAACCGCACTCCACACCACAGTGAAATTGAGCCCCTTCCGTCAAAAAAGTCTCAATCACTTCCCGACGCGGATTTACCTTCATCGGAATGACGGGAAAATGTTTTCCCTGATAGTCGAATTCGGCGCAAGCCTGTTTGTAAGCGCTATGGAGGCGGGTCAATTGACTCGTGAGCAATTGAGGAAACCTCAGTAACAAAGGCGTTCCGAGTTTCTTCGACGTGACGAGTTCTTCGACAATTTCAGAGATATCGGCGACATCGGGAGAATCCTCTTCCGTTCGGATGCAAAGATGCCCCGCCTCGTTGACGGCAAAATAACCGGCTCCCCAGTCTTCAATCCCGTAGTCTTCACGATCGTTCGCAAAATCGTTGGTCGACATAAGCTGTTCAGTCCTGTTGGTGGGTGCTCGAAGACGTCATCGCAGTCCATTCCTCCGTCGAGAGTTCCTGAGCCTCTTCCGCAAGCAGCAAAGGAATCCCGTCCAAAATAGGAAACGAGAATCGATGCTCCGGGTTTGCACAAATCAGGGCATTCTCCGCTGGTATCAGAGTTGCCCCGCAACCGGGGCATTTGACTAACGAGGCAATTGCTTCAAACTCAAAGGCCATCTCCCACCTCCGTATCCTGGATCAAAAACCACGATCGGCCTGAATGTCGGCAAAGTTTCGCAGTTGGTATCCGATGCCGGCGTAATCGAGACAACTGCACAACGCCCTCACCGCGACGCCCATTCCGTCTGGACCACTGAACCCTCCGAACTGCCCTCCCCCTTTGAGATGCGGTTCGGTCTCCAGGAAGAACCCAGGGACGCCCAGTTTTTGCATTTTTTCGGTCATTGCGGGCAGATGCTCGCGCAGGTCTCGGAAGACCAGTTCGTGACCGGCATCGCCGACATTCGCGGGAACGAAGTTTTTCAAACGTTCCTCATCGACGTGCCCTTCCCATTCCAGCGACTTGTCGATGCGATAGTCCTTGATGTGGATCCAGCCGATATAGGGTCGCATCGCGACATATTCTTCATAGACCTGGACCGGATTCTTATTCTGTGCAGCCACATTGCCGCCGTCAAAAATACAGACCATGTTCGGATGATCCACTTTCTCCGCCAGAGTCGCCAGCATCGGGCCGGTATCCCCGACAAGATTCGGCTCGATTTCGAGTCCGTAAATCAACCCCTCTTTCGCACAGAGATCGACGATCCTCCCGATCTGATCGACGGCCTGATCGATGTACGGCGTCTGATCTTCGCCCGCGGGATGATAGAATGAGAAACCGCGAATCAATTTGGTACCCAGCTGCTGAGCAGCGGCGATCGTCTTGCGGACCTCTCCTTCAAGATACTCGTCAAACGGTACAAAAACGTTCTTGGACGAATCTTCCTGATCGACGAGCTTCACCTTCCCGACTCGAGAACCGATACTCGTGACGTTCATGCCGTATTCATCGTGCCATTCAAGTAATCGTTTGTATTCATCCTGACTAAGATCGACGACGTGTTTCACTTCGCCCGTTCCGTTCACATCGATGAATCGGGGGGAATAGTAACGCAAGCCGATCGCGGAAAGCGCCGTCATTTGCTCAAGGGCGGTTTTATGATTGGCGGCTTCGTCGGCAAACGCGGAGATCAGAACTTCGGGATCACTCATGATGAAAAACCAGTCTTCGTTGATGTCGCAAGGAAGGGATGAAAACGGAGATTATCCACAGCGAACAGCATTGTTCAGTTTTCCGTGGACCGATGCAAGCTTTCCGAGTCCGACGTTGTTTTTCGACACGATCTGATCGTTTTGAAATTTGATTTTGGCCGCCATGTGCAAAAGAGAAGGCATGCCCTGGGAAATTCTCACAGGAACAATTTCTCAGCATGGGAGCAATGGAATTCCGACGCGCACGTTCGTACGATGGAGTTCATGAATACGACACAGACACCTACGATTCGTGCCGGCATGGTCGGCATGGGAATGATTTTTGACGAAACGTATCGCCCGTTTTTTGAGGCCGCCCGAGCGGAAGGTCTTTACGACCGCAAGTTCGGCGATGTGAGCGTCGAGCTGGCCGCCGTCGCCACGCGAACCGGCAAACGGGCGGAAGCTTACCGCGATCGGGCGGGGGACGCGATCCATCCGTTTGAGAGTTTCGCGGGTGAAGACTCGGTCGATCAAATGGTCGCCCAGAATCTCGATTTTGCCTGCGTGGCGACGCCCGATAATCGTCACTTCGAAGCCTCGAAAAAAATCCTCGAGGCAGGAACGAACCTGCTCGTCGAAAAGCCGTCCGTCCTCAAACTTCAGGAACTCGACGAACTCCAACGCCTCGCCGAGGAAAAGGAACTCCTCGCGAAAGTGGTTTACCACAAATTGCTCGATCCCGACCATAAAAAAATGCGGACCCTGGTCGCCGACAATGTCCTCAAACACGTGAATACCGGCTATTGTTCGCTCCTGGAACCGAAATCGATCTCCGGGGGACAATTTGCCGAATGGATTCGCGGCCGAAATCCCGGCACGTACGTCGCCGTCCATTACATCAAACTGATCGACTTTTCCTTCGGCGGAAAACTGAAAACGATCACCGCCTCGGGACAACGGGGACTCGTCGGTCCCGCCGACGGGAACACCTGGGACAGCAACCAGATGAAAATGGTTTACGAATACGATGACGGTCGCGAAGCCGCCTTCGACATTCACACCTCCTGGGTCACTCCCGATAATTTTCCGGGCTACGTCGAACAGGAAGTACAATTCCGTTTCGACAACGGGCTCTGGAACGGCCATTCCCGCAAACGCGGAGTCGAAGTAACGGTCGAAGAGCTCACTCCGCTCAAAATGAAAAACTCGATGAACAATCACTACAACGGGGAATTCCTCGAGCCGTGGGGAGCTCGTTCCCAACGCGGCTACGGAATTGAAGTGATTGAGCGGTATGCCCGAGAAGTCGCTTACCTCGAACATGGCGGTTCTGAGGCCGAACGCCCTCAGCGACTGGCTGAGCTCAAATCCCTCACGTACAATGATGTCTCCGCCGACCGTCAGACTGTGGCGGCGGTCCAAGCTTTGGAAGCCATTCTGGAAAAAGCCGCCAACGGCGAACCCGATTGTACGGTCCGGGTCAATGACAAGAACGGCGGGCTTGTACTCTATCGTCCCGGATCGACCGACTACGAAGTCTTATATGAAGGAACTGTCTGAAAGCCAGCCCACCATTGTGTTCTCCTCAATGAACTCACCCGCGCCACATTCCTACCACCAGTATGAGAATCACTCATGACCAGCCCCATCCAATTCCACGGTGAAGATCGTTCCAATCAGGTTCGTGCCGATATCGCCGGCGTGGAACCGATCTCGCTACGAACCTTTACCCCGTCTCAAGCCGTCTTCGCCAAATCGGCGGGTCCGTTCCACTGGACTCCCGAAGGCCGACGTCTGTACGATTTTTCGTCGGGCGTGCTCGTCGCGAATCTGGGACATAATCCCAAACGCTGGACCAAACGGTTCACAGAATATCTCGGATGGAGCCCCGATCATCTGACCGGCGATCCTCAGGAAGGCGAATATTTCGAAGCCGTCACAATGACCGCCTATAACGGCATCACCGAAATTGAAAACGAAGCCTCGCAGCGTTTGCTCAAAAGCGTGCAATCATCTCCCGGAGGAGAAAAACTGGACACGGTCATGTGGGCCGCCTCCGGTTCTGAAGCCGTGATCAAATCACTCTGGGCGTCGTTGCATCGCGATCACGATCGCGATATCATCCTGGCAACTCGTTTCGGATTTCACGGCAAAAAAGGGCTCGCCGGAGCCGTGACCGGATCGGAATCTGATCCCGAGCGCGATCCACGCGTGAAATTCATCGGATTCCCTCGCGACGAATACGACGACTGTTCGAAGTATGGACAGGAAATCGATCTCACCCCCTACCGCGAAGAACTGGACCGTCTGTGGGACGAACACGGCGAAAAAATCACCTGCCTGATCACAGAACCGTACCTCGGAGGAGGCGGTAGCTTTCACCCTCCCGCGGCCTACCTACAGATGGTGCAACAGTTCTGTAACGAGCACGATATTCTGTTCATCCTCGATGAAGTCCAGGCGAACTTTGGACGAACCGGTCACATGTATGCCTTTGAGTCATACGGAATCGCTCCCGATTTCGTCGTCCTCGGCAAAGGTTTGGGTAACGGAGTCCCTGTGGCAGCGGTTGTCGGTCGCGGAGATATCATCGGACATATGGGATACGGAGCCACCTCAGATACGTGGTCGGCAAATCCTCTCTCCTGTGCCGCGGTATTGGCGACTCTCGACGAATTTGAACAGACCGATGTTCTGGAACATACTCGTTCCCTCACTCCTCTCTTCCTGGAAAAACTGACCGACCTGAAATCGACCGGAGCCATTGCGAAAGTCCGCGGTGAAGGGATGGTCTTTGGAATTGAGTGCGCTCCGCTCGGAGACCGGTCTGCTCAGAATGTCGCGAATGCGATTGTGGAAGCCTGTTACCTGGGTGAAGAGGGAGGCGACGGCATCCACTTGCTGGGCGCTCTTGCCGGCAAGGTGCTCCGCGTCAGCCCTCCTTTGACGATCACGCGCGAGCAAGCGGAAGAATCTCTGGAATTACTGAAGCGACTGGTCGGCAAAGTCGCCATGCAAAATGCGGTTGCTTCGTGACAAGCACAAAAAAAACCGGCATTCATCAAGGGCGATGAATGCCGGTGCTTACTAGATCCGATCTCTTCGCCTCGGGGTTTGCAAAAACGGTCCGACTCAATCCTTTCCCGCATGAAATCCTGTCTCACAACAGCGGGATAATGAGATCCGGAAAAGGTTCCGCAAATATCGGTTTGACCGAGACTCGACCGGAATGACAAATTCCAGGGAAAACATTCAGGAGACTCAGGATCAGAATGATCCTCTTTTCATATCGGTCGGAGCAAATCGGCGGATTGACTCCTCTCCGAAAAAACGAATGTCCTGACACTTACGGTTTTTGAACCTGTTGAGAAAACCAGTCCGATTGTAACGACTGGGGCAGGCTCGCCATTCGCAGCCAAAATCGAATTTGAAGACGAACTCTCAAGGCATCTCAAATTTGTGTTCGTCGGGGCGGACAGTGAGTACGGGGCATTCCGCTTTCCGAACCACTTTTTCCGCCACCGATCCGAGTAACACATGGGCCAATCCCGATCGCCCATGCGTTCCGAGCACGATCATATCGTAGTCTCCCTCTCGCGCGCAGCGAAGAATCTCCACAAACGGCGGACCGTTGCGCAGTTCGGTATTGATCGTGATTTCTTCAGGCAGAGATTCACAAAGACGTTCCAAAGACTTTTTCGCGCTTTCCTGCAATTCCTGGAGATAATTACCCGGAGCCGGAAACGTCACTCCAGGCTCGGGAAAGAGTGCCACCGCATCCTGTAAGACATAGAGTAAGGTAACTTCCGCATCAAATTTTTTCGCTAACTCGATCGCATAATTTGCCGCGTTGACGGAAAAGTCACTGAAGTCGGTCGGGACTAAAATCTTGCGGATGCTGAATGTCATCGTAGGTCTCCTCTCTGGGGCGCAATTGCAACTGTTCAGTCGATGCTCCATGATAACATTTTACCCCTTCGAGAGTTGTCTTTTTTGAAAATGGATTTCGTTCGCTCATGTCACACTGGAAATTTCTCCTGCTGGCCACGCTGTTTCAGGGAGGCCTGCTACTCGCGGGTTTCGGCATCGCTGTTGCTGCAGGAGTGAATCTTGTATTCGAGGTCAATTCGACGGCCTACTTCCTCGGAGTGTTAGCAACCTTGCCGATGTTCGGGGTGTTCTGGTACGCCATGCAGTCCACTTGGTCTCCGCTCCAGGAACTCCGCCGAATACTAATCGGTCAACTCGGGCCGCTGATTGCTCCCTGCTCGATTCCGGCACTGATCTACGTTTCACTGCTGGCAGGTTTCAGCGAAGAAATTCTTTTTCGCGGGGCAATACAAAACGGACTCCTGGATCGCGGGTGGGAGCTTGCACTGGCCGTCATAGCAACGAATGTGCTCTTCGGGCTCTGTCACGCCGCCACACGCATGTATTTTGGCTATGCCGCCGTAGCGGGACTCTATCTGAGTTGGGTCGCGGGATTCTCAAATCAGAATCTGGCCCCCGCCATCGTGGCCCATTCACTCTACGATTTTGTGGCCTTGTGGATCATCCGGCAGCGAGTAAGACGTCATTCTGACGACGTGAATGGGGATTCTCCCGACCCATCGGTTCCCGATGTGGAGAGTTCACCCTCAAACGCCTAAACTATGTAAAGAGGGAGGTCTGGAGCGTTTAGCCAACAGTGGTATCGGTCACAAGCCGAACTTCAGCAGCTTTGCTGGTCAGTTTTTTAAGAATCACCTACCATCGTTATCCTCATCGGGGCGTAAATTGCCGATGAAAATGAATGTAATCACAATCTGTGATCGATCAAGGATGATCGCGCAGCCGGTCTCTGTTTCTCCGACGGAGCCCTTCAACACCGGATCGCTGCATGACCACGGATGATAAACAGCAACCAAGCGGAAACCTGCATAGCGATTTTCTACAATCGCTGACGCGTATGACGGTGCGCAGTCCCAGGATCAGTCTGTCGATCATGATCCTGCTCGCGTGCGTCTCAGTCGGAATCACACTCGCCTGGATGGGATTCAAGACCGAACGCGCCGATCTGATCGATCCGAGTGCTCCGTTCCAGAAACGCTGGAAGCAATATGCCGAGACATTCGGAGACACCTCTGAAATCATCGTCGTCGTGGAAGCCGACGATCCCCAAACGATCAAAAATACGCTCGACGATCTCGGCGGTCGAATCGAGAAAGAAACCGACCACTTCCGCAACGTACTCTACAAAATCGAGCCCGGAGAATTACGGACCAAGGGGTTGCAATACCTTTCTCCCGTGCAACTCGAAAAAGGGCTGGATCAGGTCGAAAAATATTTACCTATCATTCGCGGACGCTGGGACCGACTCCGACTCGACGAAATGATGCGTCGGCTCTCCAACCAGATTCAAACGACCGTGCGGAATGACGGAAATCCCGAACAGTTATTCGCACACGCCGAGCAACTCGGTTCATCGCTCTCCCGATTCATTCGCGACGGCAACGACTTCAGCAATCCCTGGCCCGATATCGTTCCCATCGATCCCCGTATGCGGGAAAGCGCTCAGGAAGTGATCTACCTGATGAACGACTCGGGAAACATGGGGTTTCTCAAACTATACGTGATTCAGACCGAAAAAGACTTCAGCGGCGCGACCACCGGTATCAATCGCTTGCGAGAGATTCTCGGCAAAGCAAAAGCCGACCATCCCGATGCTTCATTCGGCATGACGGGCATCCCGATCCTCGAAAACGACGAAATGCGAGAGTCCCAAAGCGATATGTGGCTCGCTTCGGTGATCTCCGTCGTCGGGGTGGGACTGGTGCTGCTGCTTGGTTTTCGCGGCTATCGACACCCTGCCCTGGCAATGATCATGCTGGCCATCGCGATGGCATGGGCGTTCGGTTACACCACGCTGGCTGTCGGTCATCTGAATATCCTCTCGGTCTCGTTTGCCGCGATCCTGATTGGACTCGGAATCGACTTCGCCATCCATTATCTCGCCCGTTACCTGCAACTGCGTCACGAAGACGAAATGCTGCGACCAGCCTTGCTGGAGACCTCGGGCAGCGTGGGTGTCGGGATCGTGACCGCTGCCGTCACCACGGCCCTCGCCTTCTTTTGTGCCAGCTTCACCCAGTTTCTGGGAGTGGCGGAACTTGGCATCATTGCAGGGGGGGGAATTCTGCTCTGCGCACTGGCGACATTTTTGGTTTTACCAGCCCTGATTGCCTTAGCCGACCAAAATGTAGAGCCGCAAAAGCTCCCCACTCCCTTCCAGGGAAATGCCCTCAAGGCAATGATATCGCGGGCTCCGAAATCCGTGTTGGCGACGTCGGCTTTTGTGATTCTGGGAACCGCCGTATTTATGCTCCGATTTGAAGACGGGACTCTCCGACCGGCGATTAAATACGATTCCAATCTGCTCAATCTTCAAGCCGAAGGACTCAATTCCGTCGAATTACAAAAACGTATCTTCCAAGGCGCACAACATTCTTTGCTCTACGCCGTCTCGGTCGCCGAAAGCCCCGAAGAAACACGCGAACTGAAACGAAAATTTGAAGCATTACCAACTGTCCATCACGTCGAAGAGCTTGGAAGTCGAATTCCGAGCTTTGAATCCGAGCAAACGAAACTACTCGTCCAAGCCTTTCACGCTCAACTGGAAGGTTTGCCCGAACGTCCTCCAGAAATTGCAGCTCCCCAGCCGATGGTCTTCGGCCAACGAACCGATCAGTTACTCAGCGTTCTCAAAACACAGACCGATCCAGCCGCCGTCGAAGCCTATCGGCAGATGGACGACTTCCTCGATCGTTTTTCCGAACTGAATGGAGACAGCCAACAACAATTCCTGAGGGCCTACCAATATCGTTTTCAAGCTTCTCTACTCGGCCAGTTTCAGGCGCTGTACGCGGCCTCCAATTCCACCCCCGTTCGTCTCGACGACCTCCCCTCAGAACTGACCAGTCGCTTCGTCTCCCCCGAGGGGAAATGGTTGCTTCAGATCTATCCGAGAAATCAGATCTGGGATGTCGAGCCTCTGGAGGAATTCGTCGAATCGGTCCGCTCGATTGATCCCAACGCAACTGGAACACCTCTCCAAAATTATGAAGCTTCCCGTCAGATCAAGGAAAGCTATCAACAAGCCGCCATCTACGCCCTGGCGGTAATCGCGATCGTGTTGTTACTCGATTTCCTCGACAACCGCTTTAAAGTCATCGGGATCATTCCCCCGGTCGTCGGGGTGGGCATTCTGGCCATCGTCCTCCATCAGAAATCGATCGATATCAGCCCTATCTGGTACGTTCTGACGGCATTGGTCATGATCGTCGGTATTGCCGGTTACCTCGATTTCCAAAACAGTCGCGATGCTTTGTTGGCGCTGGTGCCGCCGATTGGAGGTTCGTTCATCATGTTTGGCTTGATGGGAATCCTGGACATCGATCTGAATCCCGCCAATCTCATCGTTCTGCCGCTGGTTCTCGGCATTGGCGTCGATGACGGCGTACATGTTATCCATGACTTCCGGGAACAACGAGGCCATTATCAAACCTCCTCCTCAACGATCAACGCGATCGTCCTGACGTCTCTCACCTCGATGATCGGCTTCGGAAGCATGATGGTCGCCTCGCATCGAGGTCTCTACAGCGTCGGCATGGTGCTGGTGATCGGGGTGGGAAGTTGCCTGCTGGTTTCCCTGGTAACACTCCCCGCCTTGTTGACTGCTCTGGATCGATTCAGTTCAGGTTCGGCCTCCTCCAACGGAAAACGCTCTCGAAAAAGCGACAAAGAAGTTGCCCGAGTCGCGTAACTCAGCAAATCCAGCCACCGCCTAGAACGCGATCGCCGTCATACAGAACCACCGCCTGTCCCGGCGCGACACCATGTTGAGGAGCATCGAACATCACTCGAAATCGATCCTCCGAAAGAACCCGCACTTCGGCCTCCGCCGGGGTCTGACGATATCGAATCTGTGCTCGACATCGAAACTCCGTCGGGACGTCGGGGATCAGCCAGTTGGTTCGATCAGCTTCCAGCATCTCCCGCCCCAATTCGTCGTGTGTCCCGATCACGACTTGCCGCGACTCAGGACGGACTTCCACCACATACCGAGGAGTACCGAAAGCGACCCCCAGTCCCTTCCTCTGACCGATGGTAAAACGTTCGTAACCGTCATGTTGGCCGACGACATTGCCGAACGTATCAACAAGCTCTCCCGACGTTTCGGATGTGCCGCGATAACGTTCCAGAAAGCCTGCGTAATCGTTATCCGGCACAAAACAGATTTCCTGGCTATCGGGCTTATCGGCGGTGCGTAAGCCGGCGTCTCGTGCCAAATCCCGTATCTCGGTCTTTGGTTTGTCCCCAACAGGGAAACGGATGTGTTGTAATAATTCTCGCTGAATACCAAACAACACGTAAGACTGATCCTTCGTAGGATCGATTCCTCGCAGGAGTGCCGGTTGGTCTTCGCCTTCGACCGGTTCCAATCTCGCGTAATGTCCCGAGGCAATATAGTCCGCACCCACCTGCTGTGCGAACTCCCACAACTTGCCGAACTTCAACCAGTTATTACACATGACGCACGGATTCGGCGTCCGTCCGGCGAGATATTCGTCGGCAAAATAGTCCTTGATCCGTCCAAACGCATCCTTGAAGTTTAAGGCATGAAACGGAATATCGAGCAAATCTGAAACGCGCCGCGCATCGGCCGCATCGGAAGCCGAACAACATCCCTGTTTATGAGAAGACGACGTCACAATCGGCAGCAGATTTCCGGATTCCGTCGCACATGCTTCCTCTTCAGTCGCCCCTGATCGCATAAACAGACCAATCACTTCGCAGCCATGCTGTTGAAGCAACAAAGCGGCTGCGGAGCTATCGACTCCTCCACTCATAGCAAGAACGACGCGTTGCGACATGAATCCAACTCAACCTGAAAAACGAAGCTCAGACCGTCTCCACGACGATCGTTTTACTTAGTCTAAACCCGACCCGGATGGCCAACAAGCCAGTGAGACACGAATCGGTCACAGCACGTTCGGTCATTTCTGACTGAGAGTCGTCGATTCCAGCAAGCCCAGGTCGAGCATCGATTGTACCAATTCTCTGGCCAGAGGCCCGGCAGCACTGCCGCCACCGCCTCCATGCTCAACCACAACCGCGAAAGCATATTTGGGACGATCGGCGGGGACGTAGCCGGCAAACCAGGCATGATCCTGTTTTCCGCCTCCGACCTCCGCGGTTCCCGTCTTGCCGGCTATCCGCACATTCGGCAGCCTGACTGTTTTATACCCCGTCCCCCGATGCCAGTTCACCACACGCTCCATTCCTTCGCGAATGCGTTGCAGTGAGGTTTCGTCGAGTCCCGGAATCGGTTGTAACGAAACGGGCGTCGCAGAAGTTCCCGTTGTGGCGATGTTCCCCGTCCGTTGCACGAGCCGGGGAGTGAAGCCGTAGCCGTTATTCGCGATGATCGCCATCCAGCGAGCAATCTGGAGCGGCGTCACGGTCAATCGGGACTGGCCTATCGCAAGTCCCAATGTTTCTGACTGTTGCCAGCGATCGCTGCTGCCGGGCGCCAGATGTCCGGGACGCGGGAGATTTCCCCCCGCCTCTCCGGGAAGATCAATCCCCGTCGGACGACCGAACCCAAGCTTATCGGCCCAGTAGATCATTTCGTCAGGACCGATCGTCACACCGGCTTGATAGAAATAAACGTTGCAGGATTGGGCGATCGCTTCGCGAAGCGCGATCTCGCCGTGACCGAAGCCGTAATGCCGATAGACATAGCAGCGATAACGTTCGGGAGTGTTCAAATACCCCTGACAGAAAAACGGTTCATCGGGATCGATCTTCCCGCTTTCCAACAGCGAGACCGACGTAACAGTTTTGAAAACAGAGCCCGGCGCGATCGTCATGTTCGTGGCTCTCGGGAAAAACGGTCGGCGTGGATCCTGCATCAATTCCCGCCACGCCTCCTCATCGTACACGGAAAAGAGCTGCAAGTTGTGTCTCGGACCGTTGGCACAGGCGATGACTTCCCCCGTACGCACATCGATCACAACGATACTCGCCCCCGCTTCCTCCTCCGGAGAGGGATCTGTCGTCAGCTTACGGTCGATAATCGCTTCGGTTTCCTGCTGAAGCAGTGAATCAATGGTCAACACGACATCCTGACCGGGCCGCGGCTTGCGAATCACCTCGGAACTCAAGATTTCTCCCTGTCGATCTCGAATGACCTTACGTTCGCCTCGCAACCCTCGGAGCAAGCGATCGTAAGATCGTTCGATCCCTGAGATCCCTCTGCGATCGTCTACGTGATAGTCAAGCGGATTCGCTTCGCTGTCGGACGCAACTGTCGACTCATCCGGTTCCGACCGGTGCCCGATCACGTGCGAGGCGAGTTCTCCCCGCGGATATTTTCGGAGAGTTCCGTAGGAAATGTGGAGTCCCGGATATTTCTCCGGATTCGCTTCTATTTCCGCCACAACGTCGAAAGATAGATTCTCCAGCACCAGGTGATAATCGAGTTCCTCTCGAATGATCAATGGTTCTTCCCGCCCGCGCGACGGCGGAGTCGTCAACTCTCGTCGGATTCTCCAGGCAAGACGCTTCCACCAACTCTGACTCACATCAACAGGCATCTGCGTTGACGTTTCCGTTTTCCGAGACGCCCGTTTGTCTTCCACCAGAGACACAATCCTCTCAACGCGTTTTTGAACCTCGCTTCGTTTCTCCGCCAACTCTTCGGGAGCGATTCCGGTCAATTGAGCGAGCGACGCCCACAGGTTCCTACGTTCGTCCAATACCTCCCTTTCAGCCTGCTCGATCTTCTCTGCGTCGCGACGCTCCGTACGAGACAACCGTTGATAGGCTTGACCTCGCAACCAATCTGGATCCGCAGGTGATTCCAACCATCGATAGTGAACTTCGAGATTGAAAAACTCTTCGTCTTGAGCCAGCACCTGACCGTCAGCAGAAAGAATTCGTCCGTCGGGAGCGGGAATCAGTTCTCGAGTTTCGTAGGTTTCTTCATAACGGGCGATAAACCGGTCGCGCACTTCCGATTGCAGCCAAAAGACTCGCCCCGCGACCACCAGCAGAGGGAACGACATCAGCGTCAACAAGATCCCCAGTCGTAACGACGGATTCTGATCCGTCAGCCAGGAACCGCTCGACCACGAATCGGGCCGAATCTGCGGTTCGAAAGGATGTTGAGGTTGATTGAGCATCGCAAGTTATCGAGAAAGAAAAAAGGATGTCGTTTCCAGTTTGTCGGATTGCCGGAACGAACGCGGCATCGTCAGACGCCCCACCGCAAGAACGGCAAGACCGCTAAGACAACCGAAACTATACGTCGCCAGTGCCGACCAAAATGTGGCCGCAACGAGATCGACGAACATCGGTTCCACTCCGGCGTAGTAGCAGTCAACAACGTGAGTGGCCCCCCAACCGAGGAAGATGATCGGTAAGGCCCAGAACAACCACAGTCGTCGATCGTATTTTTCCGAACGAAGCAACGTCCCGAATAACCACGTGATCACAACAAACGTCAACGCCGATGCCCCCAGGGAAGCCCCCGTCCCCAGATCTCTGAGCAACCCCAGAATCGCTGCCTGTGGGATAGAACGACGTGTATCCAGACGCATCGCCACCACCGACCACAAGCAGAACAGAACATCTGCCGGTACCCCGCGCCACTGCAACCAGTCTCCAAAGATCAGATTCGCAGCCAGCGAAACATACAGGGCCGGGAAAAATATCCACCAGTTCATAGTTTCTCTCGTTTCCAGTCACTCGATCAGTTCGCGTGCGAACGAAGCGGCGTCAGTTGTTCGCGTAAAATTTGAACCTGACTCAGCGTGTCGAAGCGGCATCCCGGTTTCACCCAGATCGACCACTCGTGGGCATTCTCCTCCAATTCCGCCTTTACA
Source organism: Planctomycetaceae bacterium (assembly GCA_014762625.1). Classification (GTDB taxonomy): domain Bacteria; phylum Planctomycetota; class Planctomycetia; order Planctomycetales; family Planctomycetaceae; genus JABURQ01. Next base: position 90,666 of record JABURQ010000097.1, read on the forward strand.
ATCCGCCCGTAATACATCGGCATCGTCGATGACGTCAGCGGATCGTCAGTAAAGACCTCATCGCCGACGCGAATCGAATTTGAGGAACTGACGTAACGCAATCGGCACAACTCCTCTCCCAGACCTTCGAACACTCCTTCCGGACCGTAGGCATAACCGTCTTCAAACTGCCGCAGGATTCGCGCACGTCCGCGGTAACCGGGATCGGTTATCAGTTGAACCCGGCTGATCCGGCGTCCGACATCAGCCAGTTTTCCGACGACGCATCGTCCCGCCATCACCGGAAGCGACTCGCGGACTCCGGCATGCGTCCCCCGATCGATGATCAGGTTCTCCGCCGACCGCATCGCGTCTTTGCTGTTCTCTGAAGCCTGCAACACCAATTGGTCGGGATGAGCGTCGGTTACCTGAGTCACCTCGATCAATAATTGTCGCTCCAGTGATGCGATCTGCCGCGATGACAAGACCTCCGCCGAGACCACATCCGCCTCGATGAGAGGACGATGTTCGGAAATCAGAAAGGGGGATTCCTCTTCGGATTGCCGTCGTTCGAAACGCTCGCGGGCTTCAGCGAGTAACAGTATCTGTTGACGCGCTGCCAGTTCCCAGCGTTGTCGTTCCCGTTCGTGTTCTTGAACGAGCTGCTCGATTCGTTGTGTCTCTTCGGATCGGTAGTTCTCTCCAAATTTTGCGAGCCACGCTTTCCCTTCCTGAACGGGAGCCACACTATCCAGGATCAAAGACCGAGCCGACTCCTGCCAGGACGACGGAATTCCGGTCAGCAGACCACAGACCGCCAGACACAACACCGGAATCAGGTGCTGGCCGGTCTGTTTCGTCTTAGGGGAGGAAGGAGTCATCAATCGCTCCGTCAATCTTGAGGCCTGCCTCAGGCAGCCGCGTATCCGTCATCCAAACTGTCGCGCCACTGGTCGAGATGCTCGACACAAATCATCCCGCCGCGCACCATCGTGGTGAGCGGATCGGCGGCGACCCGAATGGGGATACCAAGTTGTTCGTTGAATTGCAGATCGATTCCACGCAATAAGGCACCGCCCCCGGAGAGAACAATGCCGGTTTCCGCAAGATCGGACACCAGTTCGGTAGGGCAGGATTCCATCGCCAGTTTGATTTTATTCAGGATTCGATTGATCGGACCGCGGACGGCTTCGCGGATTTCCTCACTGGTCACGATTGTCTTCCGCGGCACACCACTCACAATATCCAGACCGCTCACATCGCGAGAGAGTTGCTGTTCGAGGGGAAATGCAGCCCCGATCTCCTTCTTGAGTCGTTCGGCGGTCGGTAAGCCGATTCGTAACGCAAATCTTTCTCGCAGATAATCGACAATCGCCTGATCGAATTCGTCCCCCGCAACACGTAATGACTGGGACGAGATCGTTTCCGCCATCGAAAAAATCCCGATCTCGGTCGTCCCACCGCCGATATCACAAACCATACTCGCCATCGGTTCGGAGATCGGTAAGCCGGCACCGATCGCGGCCGCTTTGGCTTTCCCGATCAGAAACACCTTTCCCGCCCCCGCGCGTTCCACGGAATTAAAGACAGCACGCCGTTCGACCAACGTGATTCCACCGGTGACGGGAATCAAGACGCGCGGTCGCGAGCGCCAACCGGTCGCCGCTACTTTACGAAAGAAATACCTCAACATCGCTTCGCAGAGTTCGTAATCGGTAATCACGCCGCGGCTGAGAGGCTGCACTGTGCGAATCGAATCGGGAGCGCGGCCCACCATCTGACGCGCCAACTTCCCGACCGCCGCACCGCGTCCCAGAATTTTACGGCTCTCTTTCTGCAGCGCCAGCACTGAGGGCTCGTTCAACACCACACCTTCTCCCCGTAAAGAGATGCGTGTGTTGGACGTCCCAAGATCGAGGGCGAGCTGAGGCGCCATCCAGTTGCGTAGTCCGTGGAGCATCCGTGCTCGTATCCGCTTGAAAGGCTCGAACGACCGGCAGGAAGCAGGGCGCAAAAAAAGCCCCGAACCTGAGTCAGGAACGGGACTTATATGTCAGTTATCAGATTGTCGCAAGAGGCAGTTGACCTCGGAGAGCGGCTAGATCACTCGCGCAGGCTCATCACCCCACAGAGTGTCAAACTGCGTAAAGTCGGCAATTCACGGAGCCAGCTGACCACCGTACTCCTGAATCTCCAGAAACAGGAAAATAATTCCCATGATCATCGCTCCTACAGAGAGAAGCAACAGACCGTCGTAAATTCCAGGGCTATCAGAGCTGCGTGGTGACATGATCGTCCTTTGTAATAGTTCCGTTTTTCGCTTTTTCCACTACCGTGCCGACCGCCCGGTTGGGGGTGACACTGACCAGTCGGATCGACCCGAGATACATCGGACGACCTTCATTCAGTTCGGCAGGACGGAAGACAAATAATTCGTGACCTTCGACCAGTCCGTCACGTTCGCCGAGAGAAATCTCCACGAGCCGTTCGGTACCGCGATCGTTCGCGTCCTGGGCTTGCAAAACATAACCGCTGACGACAGGAGGCGGCTCTTGAGCTCGGGCGAAGACTTTGGGATCTTTGACCCAGTTGTTGGCTTTGGCAATCAGTTTCCAGGTCGCAATCTCTTCGAGAGCGGCCATATGCTTCCGCTCCATTTCTTCCATCTCTTTTTTCAGTGAGAAGATTTCATCCTTGGCGTCCCGCAAAGTACTGACCGTTTTTTCGAAGTCGGCGAGCAACTGGCGATTGACGTCCCGTTGACGGTAGGCTTCTTCACGTCGCGCTTCAGCTTCCTCTTTCGAAAGTCCCGATTCGGCTACGGTCACTTTTCGCATGCTGTTGAGGGTATTGTATTCTTCCTGCAGGTTCGCCAGTTGATTCTGAGCCGTTTGCAGGTCGGCATTCGCGGTTTGATAGTTGTTCGTCACTTCGGCGATCTGATTCTGCAATGCGGATCGTTCCGCTTCCCATTGACTCAGTTGTTCCGACAACTCCTGGTTCTTGCTATTCAACTGCTCCTGAACCGAATCCGCCTTGTCTTTCCAGTTCACTTGAGCCGTGTAAACAGCCCCGGCAAACGCCATGAACACGAAGCTGAACAGAACCTGAAAGACGATGAGTAACTTGCCGAAAAAACTCATAACTTCATCCCTTCGCAATGGCGAGGAAACTTTAATGGTGGGAGAAGAGCCGCTCTGAGAGCGACCCCTCGTCGATATTTTTTACGAATCTTATTGTCGGGCCTTCAGTTGTGCGGTCCGACGCTCCATCTGTGTAATGCTGGCATCAAGTAACGCCAGAATATTCTCCAATTCACGCTGCTGCTCCGCCAGACGTTTTGCATCCGCTCGAACGAGCGCCAACTGATCCCTCAACCGCAACACATCCTCACGACGCTTTTTGAGCAACTCTCCTTGAGCGGTCATGGCTTGCAGGTTTTCAGCCACACTATCTTCCGCTTGCGTGGCGGTGTTATTGAGCGTGGTTTTGATTTCGTCATTTAAACGATCCAACTCAGCCTGAAACTCCTGTGCGCGAACATCCATGGCCGCGGTGTCTTTTTCCTGGAAATCCTTCAACGCCTGAATGTTCGCCTGTTCGGAAGCAATACGTTGGTCGAGTTGCTGTTCGCGGGCGGTTAGAACCTGGCTCTCTTTATTGAGCGAGGAAACCACCACTTCCGCCAGCACCTTGGAAGATCCTGCCTGTTCTCCACTCGGTCGATGCGTCGAGGAGTAGGTCGTTCCGTTGGCGTCGGTGGTTGAAGTAAACGTGAATTCTTCCATCGCCTGAGCGCGTCCCCACCAGTTGGGACCACCCAAGGTCACAGCTCCCGAAACAGCCATAAACGTCAAGGAGGCTCCAGTGACGAAGACGATCAGGACTTTGGCCACAGTATTCATGGTCGATTCAATTTGCAGGATAAATAGAAGAGCCCGATACGGGCGGACTGGACGAACGGTCTCCGCGACATTAGCTGGATTTTGTTCTAATCTACTATACGGGGCACCAAATCGCTCCGTCAATCAGAAAAGAAAGCTCCTCTCGATCTGTACTCGGATTCCTGTCCCCTCAACCTGAGCCGAAATCTCCCTTACGGCATAATCGGCATAACCTGACTGGCTCTCCGAAAAAGGCGTTCCTCAGAGGCCGAAATTTCTATAGCTCCCTAACCCCGGACAAATACGTATACAAGTGCAAACAAAAAACCAGGTCCTCGAACTGTGAAAAAAGCATAAAGCCATACTGAATTGCCGTTTGCGCGACAATAAAAATGCTATTCTACAACCGCTTCAACGACAACACCCCTTACCCTGACAATATTTTCCATCGAACGATCCCACTCCGGTTTTTCCGTGAGGTAAACCCCGAACTTCTATAGGATAGCAGCAAGGCTTTGATGATTTTAACCATACGCGGAAGGGCACCGTGTCAATGACTGATCCACCCTCAACGGGCAAATCGAACGAGACTCCCGATCTCGCTCTCTACCTCTCCTCAGAAGAAGAAAACCGGAAACTCGTCTTTATTTTGAAACGCGAACTCGTGAATGCCCAATGGGATCACATTTCTCTAGTAGGAGATCGAATCCTCGAACAAATGGAGGAACAGAAGAAACCCCAGGTGATGATCGACCTTTCGCAGCTCGAACATATGGGCTCCTCCATGGTGGCGCTACTCGTAAAAATCTGGAAACAGGCGGAGGCGAAAGAAGGCACCGTGGCGTTCCATTCCACTCACGATGGCATCAATCAAGTCCTCGATCTCGCCGGACTGGCAAAAGTCTGGACGATTTGTGACGAGCGGCAGGATGCTCTCGACGCACTGGGAGGAACCACCGAACAGACCGGCCGAAATCTCGCCCCTTTTCTCGTCACGGTCTCGCTGATTTGCACCGGAATCGCCGCTACCATGCTGGCACTAAAACTCACCAACAATCATCCGATCGGGAAAACGACCGAACAACAAATGCAAATCGGGGCCGGCGCCGTGGGAGCGATCCTGGGACTGTGGGCTTTTTTCACGGCCCACCGAATTAGCAAAAGGCTGGGGATCCTCTCAGCAATCGTGTGCCTCGGTCTGGCTGCATTTGCACTGTTCACCATGCTGAACTGATATCAGTTTCAATTCACTCGTCGCATTTCTGATGGAAGAAGAAAACTCATGAACGAATCGACTCGATACGCTCATAACGCCTTACGCGAAGAGATTCAGTCACTGTCGGATGTTGTCGCCCCGGCGAAATTGATCGACTTACTTCTGGAACGAGCATTCCAGAATCGCGCGACCGATATTCATTTCGACCCTCTCCCGTCCGGACTACGCATCCGACTGCGGGTGGATGGACTGTTGCACGATATCATCAACCTTCCGGAGGCGATGAAAAATCAGGTCATCTCGCGGCTGAAATTGATGGCCAATATGAACATTACCGAACATCGCTACGCGCAAGACGGTCGTATCTCAGTCACGATCTTGGAAAACAATCGCGACATCCGCGTGGGAGGCGGACCGACCATTTACGGCGAACGTCTGGTCTTACGATTGATGCCCGATCAGAAATCGTTCAGCAAACTTTCGGAACTCGGATTGAGTGACGACCAACTCAATACTGTCCAGAAAGCTCTTGAGTTCCCCTACGGCATGATCTTGAGTGTCGGCCCGGTCGGATCGGGAAAGACGACGACTCTTTACGGTTGTCTCGAACAATTGAATCTTCCCGAGAAAAGCCTCGCCACGATTGAAGACCCTGTCGAACGAAAAATGATGGGGATCAATCAAATCCAGGCCGAACCAAATATCGACTTCGGATTCGTCGAAGCGTTGAAGGGACTTCTGCGGCAAGACCCGAACGTGATAATGATCGGTGAAATCCGTGATTCAGAAACGGCCCAGATCGCGTCCCGCGCGTCTCTCACCGGTATTCTCGCTCTCAGCACGCTCCACGCCAACGATTCCTCTTCGGTGGTGGGAATCTTTCGCGAGTTTGGGATCAAGCCGCTGTTTGTCGCCGACAGTATCCGTTGTATCATCGCGCAGCGATTGATCCGAAAAATCTGCGACCACTGTCAGGAAAGTTTTGATCCGGATGAAGTGATGCTTGCTGAACTTGGTTTGTCTTCCGCCTCGGAACTCGACCGCCCTCTCGTCCGGGGGACAGGATGCGATCAGTGCTTCGGAACCGGATATCTCGGACGCACCGGAATTTTTGAAGTGATGATGAACACATCCGAGATTCGATCCGCGATTCTGCACGGAAAAAGTCCGGGGGAAATTCGCGAGATCTCCAAACAAGGCGGCATGTTGACTCTCGAAGATTGCGCGCGTCAAAAAGTGCTGAATGGTGAAACAACGCTAAACGAATTCCACCGGGTACTCGCCACCCAGATGTGAGAAGTCCGTTTGGAGCCGGAATTTGAAAATCTGACTCACACGAATCAACCGCAATCGCTACAGTAGTAGAAGATCAATGTCTTCGTGAGGCAAAGCGTTATGTGGTGGTGGATGCTGTTACTGATTCCGATCATCATTCCTGCCGGGATTGTCGGCCTGATGCTGATTGTCTCGATGGTAGACGCGGCCGAATCATCCAGTTTCGCCTCTACCGCCAAACTCGAATGCTACCATTGCGGACAGGAAACCAACGCCCAGCATCGGAAATGCCGACATTGCGGCGGCGAATTGCAATAATCACAGAGAAAAGTTCCATGGAAAAGACCGCCCACTATCACATCGTCGATTTTACGGAAATCCCCGGAGTTCCATGCCCCTGCGGAACCGCCAAACGTGGATTTGCCGACGTTCCCGCGGCTCCCGGAACGATCCACGTCACGGAAATCACTTCTGACGCCAAAACCCACTACCACAAAAAATTGACCGAAACGTACTATTTCCTCGAATGCGGTCCCGATGCCAAAATGGAACTCGACGACGATGTCATCGATGTGAAACCGGGAATGTGCGTCATGATCCCCCCGGGAGTTCGCCATCGCGCGGTTGGCCCGATGAAAATCCTCAACATCGTCTACCCCAAATTCGATCCCGAAGACGAGTGGTTTGAGTGAAACGAGGTGGGAAGTACGGTTCTCGCCGTCTCCTGAATCCTCTACTCACAATCGAGCGTAGGTGCTAAGATGACTCTGCTACCCCCGCTTAGAATGGATTCGAAGACGGAGAATAAGATGCCCCGCACGTCACATTTTAAATTGCTGCTGACCGGGATCCTGCTGCTTCTGACGGCAGGCACGCGAATTGCATCCGCTCAGGACGAACAGCCAGAAGAGTCATCGCGCCCCACCTACGTTCTCACCGAGAGCAACCTCCCTGGGAAAACTTTCGCCGTCAAGTACGATCTGGATGTCACCGGACAAGTCGAGGAACGAGTCCCCGATAACGAAACCCGAACGTTCAAAATCGAGAGCATGGCCACACTCAAGTACTCGGATCGGCACCTTCCATCTGCCGGTCGTAACGAAGCCGCGTTGCGTTCCATTCGGTATTTCGACCAACATCAAACCGACGTCACCATCGGTGACCGTAAGACCGAGCTTCGGCTCCCTCAAAAAAACCGGCTGTTTGTTGTGGAAGGTCGAAACTTCGAACTGCTTTATTATCCTCCTTCCGCCCTGCTCTCGGCCAACGTCCTCGAACAACTCCGCATTCCCTTCGACTCCCTCGCCAGTCTCGGTCTGCTCCCGCGAACCGCCGTTAAGCAGGGTGACAACTGGAAGCCGGAAACCTGGGCCTTGCAACTGTTGACCGGCGTCGAGGCGATTCTGAAACAGGAATGCCTTTGCACGCTCACCAAAGTGGACGGGAATATCGCGTTTGTGAAGTTTGAAGGGAAAGTTTCCGGCGGTCGCTTCGGTGCCGCTACCGCAGTCCGATTCATCGGTCAGTACGAGTTCGACCTCGATCGCAAATACCTCCGCGATCTCGTCGTCAGCCAAACCGAGAACAGCAGTATCAGCCCCGTCTCACCGGGGCTGGACGTCGCCGCCAACATTCACTTCACCCGGACCCCGCAATCCTCGCATCCACAATTGAGGGACAAACTCGCCGCGTCGATTCCCCTCGATCCCGACCCAGTTCGCTTGCTGCTGGCGTACACCTCTCCGTGGGAAGCGCGCTTACTGCACACTCGCAACTGGCACGTCATTCCCGGCAAATTTGTCCTGCTGAGACTGATGGATAGCGGAAGTCTGATCACTCAGGGAACCATGATGGGGCTCCCCAAAATGGAACCTGGCAAACACGTCCCCGAAGAACAGTTCCAGAAAGACATTGTCCGCTCGTTGGGGAAAAAATTATCGAAGGTTCAATCCGCCGAAGAAATCGAGACCACAGACGGACGATTTCTCTACCGCGTGATTGCGAACGGTAATTCCAACGGTCGCGCCATGACTTGGATTTATTATCTGGCCGCGCACCCCGATGGGCGACAGGTCTCGTTCGTTTTCTCGACGGAAAGCGAGTTGATGGAGACGCTCAACGAACGGGACATCGATCTCATCCGAACCATCCAATGGCCGAAAGCGGAAACGCCAACGCGCGCGGTTTCGGATTGATCAATTCTCTCCGACGAGCGTAACGCCTTCGACTTCGTCAACAATGAACGGGCCGTGCTCTTTGCCTGTTTCGGATTCGATCAGCACTAACTTTCCTTGCTGGCTTTTTCGGCCTTCCGGGAAACCGGTGACGCTGCGACCGTCTTTGAGAGAGACCGTCACTTCAGCGGTTTCATTGACGCCGGTCAGACCTTCGTGGGTGAGCACGGGAAAGCGTTCCCACGCCCACGTCCAGAGCGTCATTTCGGGAGCGACTTTGCCACCGATATCGAGCCATTCCTGTTCGGCTCGTTTGAGATCTTTCAAACTCGCCTGCCGACACCAAGGGCGCAAGACCGTTTCGATCCATTCCTTGCGGGATTCGATCATCTCTTCAAACGACGACATAACGTCTTTCAATCAACGGGCAGTTCAGAAGAATAAGCCTCTATTGTTGTCGATTGAAGCGATTTCGCAAGTAACCGATCGTTGATCTGATCGCCGTGCGTTGATATGAACGCTAACCCACGCCCTGAAAAGTCATACCTTCGGAGCGACCAGCGGCTCCAATTCCCCCTGCAACTCCCACAGGGCAATCTTGCCGTGACCGACGGTGTAAAGCGTGCGGAAATCCTCACTGAAACTCATCCCGTGCACGTGCATGGGAGCTTTTTCGGTTATGATTTCCTTACCGTCTTCCATGTTGTAGATCGAGACGAAGCCGCCATGATCGCCTCCCGCCGCGACGAGCCATTTGCCGTCGGGGGAGAATTGGAGTTGTTCGACGAGTCCTTTGAATTTGTCGTTCTCGATTTCAAATTTGCGTTCGCCCGCCTGCCAGTCGAAGACTTCGATCCGATGCGGTCCCCCGAGGTGGTCGATGTTGCCGATCTTTCCGATGCCACCGACCGCCAGCATGCCGCCATCGTCACTGAATGCCAGAGACCGGATTCCCCCTATCGAGTGCCGTCGAGCGCGCGGATCCCACGTGTACATGACAGGCGCTTCGAGTTGTGAGACCTGTTCGCCGTTCTCCGCATTCCAGATGACGATTTTCCCCACACGATCGCCGGTCGCGATAAATTGACCGTCGGCAGAAATCGCCACCGCATAGAGCATCGAGGGATAATTGTGGGGTGTCTGGGGATCATGCCCCGAGAGCGTGCGAATTTTCTGTCCGTCAGCGACCGACCACAAATGAGCCTGCATATCGTCGGCGACACTGATCACGTATTCGCCACTGGGAGCGGCGATCACGTTCCGAATCCAGAGTTCGTGAGCCGGTACTTTGCGGACGATCGAATGATCGGCGGTATTCCACCAGATGAGTTGTTTATCGAAGCCTCCCGTCACCAGCACATCTCCCGCGAGAGCCGCTCCTGTCACGTAACTATTGTGACCGTCTTCAGCGAGAGGAGTCAGCTCGGGGTTATCGGCGTTCGAATCGAACTGATGCACTTTGAAGTCGGAATTTCCAACGAACAATGTCGACGACTCGGGACGTCGAGCCAGGCAGAAGTTGACACCTTTGGTGCCGTAGTCTTTTTTCTGCTTGAGTGTATTGGGGTCAATATTTGCCATGATATGCACCCTGAAGGTTTCAGAGAGTGATTGTAGATCTGAAATGGAAGACAGTTCTAGGCGAGGACCTCTTCGATCGGTTCGTGACCGAAGTCGGTAATCGGAATCGGTCGCGAACCCTGGTGATATTCTTTCTGCCAGTCGATGCCGACGGCGGAGAAGATCGTCGCAAATAAATCACCGGCTCCCACTTCTCCCTCGGCAACGGTGTTGCCGTCCGGATCGGTCTTCCCGAACACGGTACCGCCCTTGATACCGCACCCGGACAACGAGCAACTCCAGGCGGAAGCGAAGTGATCGCGTCCGAGCGAGGGATTGATTCTCGGGGTTCGACCGAATTCCCCCAGCGTGATGACCAGAGTTTTCTCGAGCAGTCCCCGTTGTTCGAGATCGGAAAGCAACGCCGACATCGCCTGATCCAGATCGGCACACAACTCGCGATGTGTCTCGAAGTTCTGACCGTGACTATCCCACCAGGCGCGAGCCACTTTCACAAACGGCACGCCCGCTTCAACGAGGCGTCGAGCAATCAGACATTGCTGCTGAAATTGCGTCGGCCCGTAAAAGGCTCGCATCGCGGAGGATTCTTCTTCAACATCGAACAACCGTTCGCTTGACATGAGACCTCGCACACGCTGGTACGCGGAGGTCTGCGAACTCACGACGAGTGATTGACGCTGGGACTGAAAGCGTTCCGCCAAGAGCTGCCGTAACTCGGCACGCTGCTTGTGATCGAGATCGCTCACCTGCTCGAGACGGGAGAGATTGGGAGGCATGACGTCCTCGGTGAGGAACATCGGAGCATATCGACCGCCCAGAAAACCGGATGTCCCGTTTCGTCGCCCTTCCGTCGAGGAATAAATCGAGACGTAATCGGGGACCTTGCTGTCTTTGCGTCCCAGTTCGCGGGCGATGATCGCTCCCAGATCGGGAAACTCGATTCCCGCTTCGGGCCGGCGCCCCGTCCCCATCAGATTGAAGCCGCCGCCGTGGTCGGCAATCTTCGTATTCAAGGACCGAATAATGGCGGTCGTTTCCATCTGCTGAGCCATCTTGGGCAATAGCTCAGAAATTTCGACCCCCGGCTGGTTCGTTTTGATTTTGTCGTAAGGACCACCGGTTTCACGTCCCGGTTTGGGATCCCAGGTTTCAAACTGACTCGCTCCTCCCGCCAGCCATAGCAGGATGACGCTTTTCTGCTGCCGCTTCAGTTCTTCCGCAAACAGCGGATCCTTGAGCACATTCAACACCGTCATGTCGGCAGCCATCGCCCCGGTTCCCGCGGCGACTGTGCCGAGAAAACGGCGTCGGTTGAATTGTGACTGATCGATTGTCATATCGTATTCCTTTGCCTGATGAGTCGAGGACTCGAAGACATTGGTTAAAAATTGAATCGCATCTCGGGACTTGTAATGAGCGCCCAGAGAATCTGTTTCAAACCGTCCACCGGTCGATCTTCCCGTTCCTGGAGATAGTCAAGAAACTCGACCATCTCGGCGACATCCGGTTCGCGACCGAGGGTCGAGCGGATCGCCGTTCGAATCTGTTCCTCGGGGCTTTCCAGTTTCTTCAGATAACCAATCAGTTTGTCGCCCGAATCCCGCAGGTAATCGTTTTCAATCCGCGCGTTATTGCTGAACAGTAACGCCTCATCGACGCTCACCTGAAAATGCTCGCCGGGTAGTTCCAGTTGATCCGCCATTCCCTCCGCCGTATTTTCATAACGCTGACGGAAGTCGGCCCACTTTTCGTCTTCGACGGAGGTCGGCAAGTTCTCCGGCGAGGTACAGGAAATCAACAGCGACAGTGAATATTGTCGGGGGGTCAGCGGTCGCACTTCGCTTACTGCAAAAAACCACGGCTGAGGTCGCTCTCCCTCCCCGCTCCATTCACTCGACCGAGCATACGCTTCGCTCATCACGATGCCGCCGAGCAGGCGTTTCAGATCGTATTTGTGAGCGACCAAATCCCGTTCCAACCATTTGAGAAGTTGCGGGTGGCTGGGCATGTTGCCGGAATGATTCTGATCGGGAGGATCGATGATGCCGCTCCCGAAGAGCGACTTCCACATCCGATTGACGATCGATTGCGCGAAGAACGACTGATTCTCTTCGGCGAGCGCCAGTTTCACGAACTCCTCGCGCGGACTGAATTCCGGTTCCGGAACTGGAGCATCCTCTTCCTTCTGAGCTGCTTTAATCAGTTCGTTTCGTTTCTTCCGTTCTTCGTCACTGACCTCACTCTTCGGTTCTTCGATGTTCGCCCCCGTGAGGAACATGAACTGAGCGGTTTTCTCGTCTCCCTCCGTCGTGCGAAACTTCATCTCGCCGTCATACTTCTCCGCCAGTCGGCCCGACTTTGTCTGATAGGTTCGACTGAAGAACGACGCGAAACCGAAGTAATGATCCTGCTTCCATTCCCACACCAGCGGATGATCGTGACATTGAGCGCAATTGATGCTCACGCCGAAAAACAGCTTGCTCGTATCATTCGTCATCTTGTTGACATCTTTGATGCGACTCGCCAGAAACTCTTTGGCGGCAGCCGTCTCTTCATTCGATCCATCGGCCAGCATCATCTCGCGGAACATCTGATCCCACGGTTTGTCCTGTTGCACGGACGTCAGCAAATACTCCCGCCACTCATTGTTCTTTTTGATCGGAGCCAGCAAAAGTTCATCGAGTCGATTGCGTTGATGAAACGCAAAATCGGGCGACGCCAGCAAACGATCGACCAACTTCTGTTTCTTGCCGGGATCGTCTGATGACAGATAGGCATCCTGCTCGTGTACGGTTGGAACGCGACCTGCCAGATCGAGGGTCACGCGCCTCAAAAAGGCGGCGTCACTAACCGGGGGCGCGGGGGTAATTTCTTCTTCAGCGAGCGTCGCGTTGATGTAATGATCGATGGCTTGAGGAATCGACGTTTCCGGCGCGAGCAACTCTTCCTCCGCATTGGCGGAGGTCATCGTGCTGAGAAACAACGCCAGCAGCACGCTCAAGCGTCGAAAATAAATGAACTCAGGCAGCATCATGAGGTGGGCTCCGCTGCGGCAGGACACTGAAACCGTTGGTGAGAACGGTAGGGGTGTATCAATCAGGTGGGTGGAGAACGACCGCGATCGTCCCAAATCTTCACTCGACATAAATCGTGGTTCCTCAGAACCTTAAATCATGATCGAGCGATAGATCCGTAATACTAGATATTAACAGTGCCTGATGTATCGGACAACAACTTTTTACGGCGGGCAGAGCTTCCCGAACCCGTAAAGTTTCGCAGGTTGCAATAGAGTCTTTGATAGTAGGAACTTAGCAGTAATTTGCTCTAACACCGGGAACTGCGGCAAACTTTCCAGAACGGGAGGAAGAACTCACTTCTCTTGTGTTTTAAGCGGTTAACAAGTACCTTTGAACCCAGAAGACGAGCGTTGACGCGACGCCAGATGGAACTCGAGTCTCGCGTTACTTCGGCCGAACTACACCGAGACTCCGCCATGTCCACACACCATGGCGGATTTTTTTATGCGCGGACTGATTGCAGCAGTTCCTGTTTGACTTCTTCCCAGCTTCGTCCACTCTGGGGATTCTGGTGGTGATCAGCGATACGACGCTCAAGCTCTTGCTTTTGTGCGTCCGTTAACTCGAAGTGATTCTCTTCGTCGGCGACGCTTTCCCAAATCTGTTCAACGAGATCGATGCGTTCATTCAGAGAAAGATTTCGTATCTCGGGAGGCAATGTTTGGTCGGACATCATAGGAACCTCTTAATGAATAAGCAGTACATTAATTACAACTGTTCAAGGAGATAACGAACAAGCCCTATTGAATCTCCACGAACTCTGAGATCTCCGCGGTTTGAAATCTGAGTAACTCAGATGACTCCACCATGCTCGCGTAAATTTCTTTCCTTGAACTCAATCTTAATCGTGGAACTGGGTTGAGAGTTCAGCAGTTGATTGTCGAGCCAATTTCTGTCTTCAGTTCGGAAAACCCCTTCTCTCAGATCACCATCACCATGATTCTGAACAAAGCGATTTTTCAATAAGGCCAGACGAAATTGCTCCCTATCATTTGAGTAACCAGTGATCGATTGATCAGAAATAGGCATTGTAGCGAAGTATGGCTTCCACTTGGCATTTTGATAGATCACTGAAAATTGTTCGATGACTGAAGAGTCGGTAATTGTCACCGTTTTCAACTGATCCTCTTCACTCATCACCACGACCAAGACATCAATTGATTCCAAGGACTTGACCGTAGCCTTGTCAGGTCCAAAAAACGGAGCTGCACATCCGAAAATCGATAAGACGCTGAGTAGCAACAACGGACGCATTGATTCGATCTCCCTGACCCGTAACAAAACAGCAAAGTAGAGTTAATATGCAGGCCTGTCGAGAGCAATCCAGATTGCTCAACTACCCCGCGGCATCCTCCGCAACTGCGTCTCGTAACCGCTGAGGGAAGTCCGGGAAGACCGTGATCACCCGCGACCAGTTCGGGATTGCTTCCCCGCCCGCAGGATCGTTCTGGAACGCATCGCCGGCATCAACAATCCGCTGGGCAAAGCCTTCAACCGCCTGCTCTTCGGAATGCCGGTCAAAACTCAAACCGTTCATGCGGGCATCAGCGTGATACTGCCTGACGAGATCCTGTGCCGAGCGGAGATAAACGGAACGGAGCGTATTGAAGTCGCCTGTTTCAAACACAGTGCCCATGCTCGCCATCGTGCGAAACATCGTGGTGAGAATGTCGCGAGCCATTTTCTGAAGCCCCTTCTCGGGATCATCCAGCGACAACGATTGATGCTTGTGTTCGTACTGCTGACACAATTCCACCTGACAGACCCGCTTGAGCGATGTGTTGCGATACACTTCCGCCAGCGTACCGACCTCAAGTCCCCAGTCGCACGGGATGCGATTCGAACGGGCTAGATTCGACGTGACGGCAAACTCTCCCGACAATGGATAACGGAAGCTGCCCATGTAGTCGAGAAACTCCTGATGCCCGAGCAGCATCGTCAAGGCATTCACCAGCGGCGCGACCAGCAAACGCACGACGCGACCGTGCATGCGGTCGGTGCAGCGGGTGTAGTATGCTTTACAGAATTCAAAATCGAAACTCGGCTCGGCCATCGGCAAACATAACCGCGCCAACATTTCCACTTCATAATTGACGATGTCGCAATCGTGAAGAACGAACGCCTTCAATCGCGGGTCGGCCAACAGATACCCGAACGATGTCCACGCCGAGCGTCCTTTACCCGGCACCGATAAATTCAGACCGGCGTCGATTAATTCCTGGTAAAGTCCCTGAATGCGCGGTCCGTCCGTCCACATCACAGACGCCTTGTCCCCCAGCGGGGCCACCTTCTCGCAGGTTTCGCGGTAGTCGGCTTCCTCGGGAGCGACGCCGAGCGTGATCGAAATCTGATCGATGAAACCAACGCTCTTTAACTCCTCGACAATCTTCTCGAACGCCGGTGCTCTCATGTCGCCCGCTGTGACGGGCAATATCAAACCGAGAGGATACGTCTTCGTCACTTTTTCCAGTCGTTCGACCAGATAATCAGGATCGGCGGTTCCGAGATCGTGAAGCGTGGTAATCAGACCGTTTTGCAGGAAGTCGGGCATTGGCGTGTCAGTTCTTCATCGTACGTGTTGAGTGTTGTTATCTCTGTAACATCCGCTGTGCAGACCGAGTATCAATGTCAATTTCTCAGTTGCTCAAAGTCGCTCATGCCGACACGGAGTGTCGGCTTACAGTGAACGCTCAACGTGAGAGTTCATCCTCCACCAGCCAGAGAGTTTCCCAACCCTCTAATTCAGTCGTCCCATTATGCTCAAATCGACGGCCCGTGAGCAAATCGGAAACCGTTTTCGGCAGATCCTTCGAGGGAAGCGACTGAGGCACACTGCTGACATTCGTGAAGCACCAGATCGATTGCTCACCCGACTGAGATGTTCGTTGAAACGCAACGACTGCTGGATTGTCCTTTGAAAACACCTCCTGTCGCGCATCGGGATGAAACGCGGATTGTTTCGTGCGAACATCCAATAGATGGCAATAGCCCTGGTAAACGTGTGCCGAGACAGAATTTTCATTGCCGAGAACTGCTTCCAGTTCCGATCGTTCAAACTTCCGACGGTTAATGGACCGAGCGCGACCGGTTTTCTCCATCCCGACGACATCGTTGAGCGTTCCCACCAGACTGTGAAAATAAATCCCCGGAATACCCTGCAACGTCAGCATGATCGACTGGCTCGCCAGGAATCGTTTCGCGTGCTGCTCTGCGGGAAGACCGTCTGGTTCATCGAGCGCGGACAAATAAGTGATATTCAATTCATAAGGACTCTCACTGCCGTCCGGATTGCGTTTCATGCTGATCTGCCCGCCGCGAGCTTGCACGTTTTCCAACAGCCGCGCAAATCGTTCTCCTTCCACCAAACCTTCCAGCGGTCGCACACCGATCCCGTCGTGAGACGCGGTGAAATTGAAATAGGTGGTTCCCGCTTGCGGCGGTTCGAGATTCGACAACCACGCGAGGAGCGGCGTCGCGTCTTCCGAGAGAAACGCATCAAGCAGCAGTGGAGCCAGCGAAAACTGATACACCATTTGAGCTTCGTCGCCGTCTCCGAAATAGCTGACGTTTTCTTTATGTGGCACATTGGTCTCGGAGATCAGAATCGTCCCCGGAGCATAGGCATCCAGAACGTCTCGCATCAGCTTAACGACCTCATGGGTCTGCGGCAGGTGAATGCAACTTGTCCCCAATTCTTTCCAGAGATAGGCAATCGCATCGAGACGCACCACTTCCGCCCCCTGCTTTGCATACATCAGCAAGACGTCCAACATCTCGATCAGGACGTCGGGATTCTCGTAATTCAAATCGACCTGATCGGCAGAAAACGTCGTCCAGACATGTTTGAAACCGGACGGCGTCTCAAATGCCGTCAACAACGGCAAACTGCGCGGGCGCGTGACCAGTGCTAACCGTGCATCTTCCGGATCGGCGGTGATGAAATAATCCTTGCCGGGTGCTTCGTCTTTCAGAAATTCCTGAAAATACTCACTCGACGCCGAACAGTGATTGAGCACCTGATCGAACATCAGTCGAAAATATTGTCCGATGTCGGTGACGTCATCCCAGTCCCCCAGTTCGGGATCGATACGTCTGTAATCGACGACCGAAAAACCATCATCCGAGGTATAGGGAAAGAAAGGGAGAAAGTGGACGCCTCGGATTTTCCGATCGAGTTCCCGATCGCACAGAAATTGCCTCAGCGTCGAGATAGGAGCTTCGCCTTCGGATCTCACCATATCGCCGTAGGTGATCAGGATACCATCTCGCTCATCCCACCAGGAATCTTCGAGTTCGCGGGGAGGCGGAACCGGTTCGAGTTTCGCTTCGAGTTTCGCCAGCACCGCTTCCGCCCGCTCTCCGTACAGGAACTCCAGGCGTTTTCTCATCTTCGCACGAACAGCGTCATCCAAGCTCATCCGTTCTTTCCTTATTGTCGTCCCGTCAATCCGCTTCGAGATCGTCCGAACCGGTCACGTTGCAGATGAGCGCCCGCAACTTTCGTCGTAATACCGAATAGCTGAAAAAGAGATTTGAAAGCTCGTAGTTCTTCTCGACCATCGCTTCGCGATACTCGGCATCGTCCATCACTTTGCGAACGTGATTGATGACGCGATCGGTCAGAATCCCTTCTGCCGTCACCACTTGAAATCCGCGCGGCTCGATATCGGTGATGAAGATCGAGTAACGATTCACGACGACTGGTTTCTTGAAATAAAACGCTTCCAGCAGAGCGTTGCCGAACCCTTCGTAAATGCTGAAATACGTCACCAGATCGGCGTGAGGATACACATCTTCCAGCGAGTAAATCTTCTCACCGTCCGGTCCTTCTTCCCGATGATCGCCGATTCGTGTGTGCGCGAACCGCAAATCGACGCCCGCCTGTTCGGCCTGATAGATCAAAGCGTTCAGATAATCATCCCCTTCGTCGCCCGACTCGTGAGTCACGACCAGTTTGTAGCGAGGATCCTTCAACTGCGCGAGCAGATTAATCGCCTGTTCGATTCCTTTTCGTGGAACGACCCGCGTCGGTTGCAGCACTAGGATATCGTCCTCGGTGAGACCGATTTCGGTGCGGAAGTCGCTGGCGTATTCGTCCTGTTCCGGAGGGGGAGTTTCGAAATCAATCACGTTGGGAATCAGAATCGACGGACACCCTTTGCGGTGCGCGAGATCCTGCTGGGCGGGTGTGTTGATTGTCACGTGCTGGATCGACGGCAACGACGGCGGAAACGACATCTGTAGAAAGTCCGCTACCGAATTGACGGAAAAGCGATCCCGTTCCCAGGAAAAGTCGTGGTGGTGCGCGATCACCGGAAATTCGGTCTCAGCGATAAAATTGGTCAGTGCGATCCCCAACGGAATATGCATCGGAATCGTGAGCGCATTCTGAGCGATCATGATGTCGATATTGAAGCGTTCGACGAAGTCGTACAGCGTCCGCTTCAGCATCGCCGCCATGTCGTTGATGCGACGCGTCAAATCGGGAGACCGCCGCATCCGTCCGAACGCTTCTTTATTGATGGCGAGATTTTCAGGATGACCGAAGAACGCTTCGGGAACCGTCATACTGATGTCGGGATGACGGTCGAGCTTGCCGGCGTACCAGTAACTGACATGCTTGTGATGCCAGAGAATCTCCGCCCATTTTGCGCTTTCCAGAGAAACGCCATCCGTTCCCGCGAAGCGGGTCGAAACAAAGCCGATATTTTGAGGACGCATCGCCTCGTTCTCTCCTGATATTCAAGATATCTAATCTGACTGGCGGTCTCTTAAGCTGCGAGGCTGTCTGTGTGCGTGTGTAAAGACCCTGTTAATTATCCAACTCCCAGCGCCGTAAGCAACTGCCGAAGATCGGTTACCACCAAATCGGGATGAACTTCCCGAACGCGGTCGTCTCCCTCGCGACACCGCAAACTGCGCGCATCTCCCGCAAATAAAGCGGTTTTGAAGCCGATCGTTGAGGCCGGCCAGATATCTTTCAACATATCATTCCCGACGTAGAGTGTTTGTGCGGGTGAAATCCCCAACGTATCCAAAGTATCGGCTGCCTGTTGATACAGATACTCTCCCGGTTTGGCGCGGAGATAACGGTACGAATAAAAACGTAAATCGTCACGAAAGCCGAGGTCATCCAGAGACGCATCACAAAGTACGGGGAACAGCAACGGTGTAAAAAACTGAGCGTTACTGATGAGACCCAGTTCCCGACCGGTCTCTGCCATCTTCCGTATCGTTTCCGTTATTCCGGGCATCGGCCAGACCGGATTCACCCGACATTCGTACTCGACAGCCAACTGTTCGCACAAAATCGGCGTCAGCACCACATCGCTCCATCCCTCTTCACAATAACGATTCAGGACATCCCGCCAGACCGCCAGAATATCGATCTCCGGATATTGAATGTCTTCGAGACGATGACGCTCCTGATGAGCGAGAATCGTTTCATGCAAAACAGCGACTCCATGTTCAGGATCGGGCAACACCGGCAGACCAACCGCCTGCATCGCCGCGATCAACGCCTTCGCCGGAACCGTCTCCGCATGCGCGCCGATATCTCCACTGCCGCTGATCAGCAAAGTCCCGTAGATATCAAACAGGACCGCCTTGATCTCATCAAGCACGTGAATCCTCGGGCTTGTCGCCGTATCGATCGCTTCCAGGGGATGAGAAAGTTCGGCAATGATCTCGTTAATCGCATCCGTCATGGTTCCACTCGCAATGGCTGAAATCGAGTCAGTTTCAGGAACCCGTCACGCACCGCCCCCGGTGATTCGGCAGCGTCTAACGCTCCAGGTTCAACTTCCAATAAGCTCTGATAAATATTATGCAAAGTTCTACCGGTCGACTCCAAAGAGAACTCGTCCAGAACCGTCTCCGCATTGGTATCAATCGCCATCTGTTGTGCGATGCGATCGTCTTTGAGAACCGATTGCATCACAGGATTCAGCGCGAGAACACGATCAACTTCGGCGGGAGACGCGACGAGTCGTTCGATGAGCCTCGCCTGATGCGACCGCGTGAAGACGGCAAAATCGATGGTGTCTCCCGCTATCAGGGCGTCAAATTCGGTTTGTAACTCTCCCTCATCCGGCAACGCGAGACCGAAGGCCCGCAAGACTCCACAATAGACCTTCAGAAAATCCTCCCGAACACGTTCCAGATCGACTAGATCGATGGGGATCAGGACGTGCGCAGCGAGTTGCGGGTACCAGAGCCCTACCTGTTTGAAATCGTGAGTGATCTCCGGCAGATCGCGACCACACAACGGCTTTCCCGCCAACCAGGCTTCCAGAAACACCATGCCGAACCCTTCCGCGACACTCGTCGTCAGAATGTGATCGGCAGCCGCAAGATTCTCTTCAAACGTTAACGACGGTTCGGCTCCGATCTCCCAGCGACAGGGAAGTTTCAAGCGTTCGGAGAGCGACTTCCATTCCTCGTAAGACGATCGTTCGATCGGATTCGCGGGAGGAAGCGTCAACGCCGTCACAAACTCTCCTCGTCCCACAACCGACCACAACAGCATCTCCCCCACATTCTTTCGGCGGATTCCCCGCACCGGATAAACCAATAGATGCTGGTCTTTTTCGAGATCGAAAACCTCATTCACTTTCCGGCGTGCGACCTCAGCTTGAGGAAGTGATTTAAACGCAAAAACCGGGTTCGGCAACAGGTGAAGTCGATCCCCTGGCACTCCCGCCTGCAGAAATATCTCGCGGTCTCGACCGTTCAACACCGCATAATGAATCTGTTTCGCCTGAGGATAAACCTGCCGACCGAACGTCCGTGTCGAATCCTCCGCCAGAGTCTCCTGCAGATGCCGATAATTGTCGGGACGGAAATCTTCCGCGAAATCGTGAATCTGAAGTAGCCAGCGCCACCCCTGCTCAGTGAGCTGCTCAATTGCGGAGAGGAACGCTACATTTTTACCGAGTGAGTGATTGTGAGCGTGCAGAATGGTGTCGGACGGATGGAAGCCCAACTGCTGCAATGTCCGCATCAGCTTCTCGGACAACTGGTCGGCGACAGAGCCACGTTCGGAATCATATTCGAGTTCCGGCAGAGAATGGGCACGAATTGGAAATTCGGCGAGATCCTTCAATTCCGCCGGCACTCCCGCATCCCGACCTCCATACAGCAGGGCCACCTGCTCGAGCTGTTCGGGACAAAACTGCTGAAGAGCGCGCAAGTGATTGAGAATCACCGACGTCACTCCGCCCCGATTCAGGTGGAAGTGAATGACGACAAGTTTCATAATACTAATAACTTACAGTATTTTCAGTATCTCAGGATCATACCCGGTTTCATCCCCCAAGACACGCTTAAAACCGTCCGGGAACGGTCGAGGTCGAGTCACTGAGAATCGGCCCGAAACACATAAAATCCGACCTTTCCGAATTTGGGAGTCTGCGATAAACTTCCTTCACCACACTTTTTCCACTGTGTGAAAACGACATGCGCTAAGTCGGAATACGAACTGGCGGGAAGGATTCTGCCATGCGACCTCATTCTGTTCGCCTGCTACTGGCGGGACGATTGCGCCTTGGGGAACCGATACGTACCCCTCTTCCCCTCACCGACGAGTCGCGACACATCGCGCTCGATTCGACGTTGAACGCCTGGAAGCAGATCCAAACCAGTGCTCTGGACCGCAAAGTCGATACAGTGGTCCTGAATGGGGAGACGGTCGTTGCTGACCGGCTCACTCCGGTCGCAGAACACGCCCTCCTCGAAGGGTTGGAATTTCTGGGGGAAGCCGGAATTCCGGTTCTGATCCAGCCGAGTGAAACCGACCCCCTCTCCTTCTGGAAACGAGTGGTCTCGGAACTTCCCCAACATCGCCACATAACTGTCGTGACTCCTCAGACATCCAGCGAGTTTTGGCTCGTGGAGGAGAATTCGCGTCGATTCATCGTGACCGAATATCCCGATTCCCACGAAGAACAAAATCACCAGGCTCAAACAATCGCCCGCTTCGTGTCGATCTCCAGTACGTCCTCCAATCCGCAGAACGAACGAAACGAGTCGATCGATGACCGTCAACTTCCCGTCATTCACATCGAACCTGATTCCGATGAGTCACTCCAATTGCGAGACGGAGTCGATCTGAAACTCACTCCAGACGGCGCGACCTGGAAAAATGACGAATATCAATCGGTACGACAGGATCGTTGCGGAGCGCCGCAACCTCTCTCAAGGGAGGAAGCAGAACGTTACGACGAAGCAGGCTGTCTGCTGATCGAGATTCCCACGAGGGGAGCGATTCAAACCGAGCGACTGTCTACGGCCGCGGTCCGGTTTCACACGACCAGACTCGATCTCACGGAATGCGACGACTGGGACGACGCCGCACTCAGTCTGCAAAACCAACTCGAAGACCTCGCCTGGGAACCGTACGAACGACTCCGTCTGGTGACCTGGTCGGTGGCGACACACGATCCTCTCTCCACACAATTGCTGAACGGAGATGACAGTCATCTCATTGCCGCCTGGAATAACGCTTTCGCATCTCATCATCACGACACGATAGTCATCCACGGATTTCAACCGGCCGGTCAACTCCCGCTCGACCTCGAATCCGCCTGTTCCGGACGAGAACTCGCGGAGGCCCTGACTGAAATCGAACAATCCGCCGACCAACCCGAAGTCGATCGACTGGCGGCGGTCTGGGCGACCGACCTATCCTCCGCCTCTCTGCTCACCGAACTTCGTCCCGTTCTGAATCCCGCTCAGATCGGTGCCTACGCGGAATCGGTGATGACTCAGTGGCTGACCCAAAGTGACCCGGAGAATCTCCCGCATGAAAATTACTCATCTTGAAATCAATCGATTCGGCGTCTGGCGGAATCTCTCTCTGCCGCTCTGTTCCCCCGAATTGAATGTGATATTCGGTCCGAATGAAGCCGGAAAAACGACCCTGATGCGGTTTCTGCGCGGCGTCTTGTTCGGATTCTCCGATCGCGAAGGCCTCAACGCTTCCCACCCTCCCAGCGGTATGCTGGAAGTGGAGCACGAAGGTGGAAACTACCTCATCGAGCGTACCGGCGCTACTCTGTCTATCACGGGGGATCGGGAACTCAAAGGGGACGACGCTCAGATTTTTTTGCGGAAGATGCTCGGACAGGTCACCAAAGAGGTCTTCGATAACGTCTGCTGTTTCGGTCTCGACGAATTGCAGGAACTTTCCGTCCTCTCGGGAGAGGAAATCGTCGAGAAACTGTTCGGAGTCTCTCTAGGGCACAAAGGGAAATTCATTCTCGCCGCCCTCAAAGACGCCGAACGTCGCAAACAACAAATGACCCTCGGCAGCGAGCACAAAATCTCGATTCGTCGACTCATCACCGAACACGATCGCTTGAGTCGGGAACTGGAGGATGTCGGTGATTCGCGGGAACGACTCGGGCGTTTCAAACAGGATCTGCTCAAAATCGAACAGACCATCAGCGACCTGCAACGAAAACAATCGAAGCTTGAAGAAGAACGGGACGGCTATCAATTTCTGCAGCGCGTGCACGGTCCCTGGAAACAGGTTCGCGACCTGAACGCCAAGCTCGACAAAATCCCCGAGGTGGAGGAATTTCCGGAAGACGGCATCGCCCGTCTCGACGAACTCGAAAGCGATCTCGATGTCCTGCTGGAAGAACGTTCCGCCTTGCAGTCGCAAATCAAAGAACTGGAAGAGGAACGACAGCGAGCAGAAGATTCCCGAGACATTCTCAACGAACTCCCCGCGATTCGCGTCCTCCTCGAACAAGCCGAACAACTCGACACACACAACGATCTCCCCGAGCAAGACCGCGCGGAAATACAACGCCTCGAAGAAACTCTCCATCAGAAACTCTCCGAGTTGGGAGACGACTGGACATCCGATCGACTCGAACGCCTTCACCTCACCCCCGAGCAGCAACAGGCACTCTCTCACGTCGCACAGGACTACGAACGCAGCCTCAAACGTCGCGCTCGCCTGCGTCGAAAAATCGAACAGTTGTCGAAAGAAAACCAGAAAGAGCAACAGGAACTCGAGCGGCAATCCAGTACATGGCAGGGACAATCCGGCGCGCAAATGCTGGAACGGACGGAACGTCTGCTGAATTCGTCGCGCGATCGAGAACGCCTCAACATGCGCGCCGAACAACTCGACAGTCGTCTCGAACTGCTCGAACAACAACAGCAATCGCTCATCGACAAAGAGCCGCTACCGAAAGGCGTCCAGTACCTGCTTACCGGGTTTACGGTTGCCGGAGCGATGCTGGCCGTCGCCGGTGTCTGGAAAGGGGTCAGTACCAGCGGACTGGCCGGAGCGGTCTATTTCCTGCTGGGCTTAACGTGCGGCGGTCTCGGATTTGCGCTGCAATGGCACTTTCAAACCGAACAGGAAGAAACGCTCGGCAAACTCGAACACGAAATCAATCAACTCAAACAGCAAAGAGCCGAGATCGCCGCCAAACTGGAAGCTCTCGGTCAGACGGAACAACCGACCGACCTCTCTTCTCTCACGGGCAAACTGGCCACCTACCAGAAGTGGATCGACCGGGAAGCGGAGTGGCAAACCAAACGCAAACAGGCGTCTGGCTTGCGTGCCTCCCTCAACGAACTCCGCCGCGATCTCGCCACTCACCGCGAGCAATGGCTCCGCACGCTCCGCGACATCGGACTGAAAGAAACCGTCAAGGTGAGTGAAGGCTGGGACTCCTGGAACGCCGCACTGGAACTGAAATCCCTCCAACATCAGATCGCGACAATCCGCGAGAAACACTCTCATTCGGGGGAATTGCGTCAGGTGTTTGAATCGTCGATCCGAAAGGTTCAGGAAAGGATCAGCCACTCTCCCGTCCACATACCAACGAACGAAACCCTCGACACCTGGCGGGATCGGATCTCAGAATGGACGGCACTCTGGCAACGACAGCACGAAATCAGATCCGAACTCCAATCGCTCCAATCGAGACTCAATCATGTCGATGCGGAGATTCAATCGCTCCGCTCCCGTCACTCGCAACTTCTCGCCGAAGGAGGAGCCCACGACCGGCGCAACTTCGACCAGCGGGCTCAATGGTATTTCGAACGACGTGAACTGCACGAGCTCATCACCATGGCCCAGGAGGAACTCGACCGCACCACTCAGGAAGAGCAGAGACTCGCCATCTTCGAAGACGACCTGCTCGAATATCACGAGGAAAACACGCGGGAACGGCTTCTGAAATTGTCGCAGCAACTCGAAGCTCTCGAAACCGAACTCACCGCCGCCTACGAAAAGCGGGGCAAACTGAGACAACAACGGGACGCCATTCTCCACGACCGCCGCGAGTCGAAACTTCGCCAGGAACTCGCCGAAGTCGAAGAGCAAATCAAACAACAATGCGAACATTGGCTCGGAATCGATCGCGCCGAGCAAGCCATCTCGCACATCAAATACAACCTCGAACGGGAACAGCGCCCTGCCACCCTGCAACGCGCCGAACAATACTTCCGCATGCTGACGGCAGATCGCTATCGCCGGGTCTGGGCTCCGCTCGGAGAGCACGACCTGCACGTCGAAGATCACGCCGGCCTCGCCCGACAGCTCAACGAACTCTCCGGCGGTACGCGGGAACAATTACTGCTGTCGTTACGCCTGGCGCTCGTCGAAGAACAGCGAAACGAAGGCGTCCACCTGCCGTTTATTCTGGACGATATACTCGTCAACTTCGACGAAACGCGTGTGAACTCAGCGATGGAAACCTTACAGGAATTCTCGCAACACGGCACGCAGACCATTCTGCTCACCTGTCACTCGCACCTGGCGGACGCCTTCGCCGACCGCGACGTTTCGGTCACCAACCTCCCAAGGCGCGAACAGGGTGAACGATTAGCGGGTTGACTTGCCTGCCCCCCTTACTATTTCCGCGCGTCGCGGAGCTTCTGCAACAGATCTTTCACCTCGTCCTGAACCTCACGGGTATGCTTCACGATAATCAAGCCATTGAGCGAAGAGATCGCCCCCGTTCCGCCGTTGTCTGACCATGAGTCAGGTTCGATGGTCGTCGTGATGACCTCGACGAGTTGACCTTCAGGAGTTGCCGGCGGCATCTTCGGCATTCCGAGCATCATACCAGATCCCATGCCACCTCCCATGCGGCCCACGCTTCCATATCCCTCACCGCCACCGGATACTCCACTGCCGAATCCGGCACCACCTGCTTCTGCCCCATAACCCCCGCCACCTCCAGAGGCTTCGAAACCGAAATCGCCGCTCGTTTTTGAGGTTCTGGACCGAGAGTCAGCAGGCCGCAGCAAGTCGCTGCAATTGTAGATGACGGTCTCGTAAGTCTCGAATTTCTCGGTGATCACGATCATGTTATCGCGGATCGTATAACCCAGTTGGTCTCCATTGACGATAGACTTGATCGCGTATTTGATCAATGTTTTGGCGGAAACTGTCCCTTCGGGAAACTCCAGCGTAATCAATTCTCCAGAATCAACGATCCTGTCGCGCTTGAGTTCGATCTTGGTGATGACGGGATCCAGAAAGATCGTCACTCCGAGTTCGTCGCCCAGCTCGGCCAGCAGCGCATTAAACGGAAGTTCGACAATATTTTGCTCCGGCAACGGCTGGGATAGTTTACGCTCGATCTCTTCCTTACTCCCCTGAAACGGGTGATCGACCAGTTCCTGACCGACTTGTGCATCAACCTGTCCCGCCGGATTCAAAGAATTGCTGTCCGCAGCCTGGGGGACTTTGAGGTCGCTTTGAGCAACCCCCTGCGATGTCATCGGCGGTTCCGATCCCGGCCAGAAAGTGGCCAGTACGAGAATCGAACAGGTCATGGCGGCGATAGTTCCATAAGTGTAGCGCATGAGACGTCTCCTTCGATGGTGATGGGCAATGTTTGTGAAGTGATGGGCCAGAGCGGCCGTGTCTCCGAAATCTTCGAGAGCGGCGGCGATCGCCTCTTCTCGTGAGGATCCCGATTCGAGGAGATCCTCCATTCGTTCTTCGAGATGCGAACGCAACTCGTCAGAAATATTGTCGCGCTGTTCGGGACTCAGTTGGAGCAACCCCGTCAGCAACGATAACCAGTTTTCAAATTCTTGTTCGGACATCGCATTTTCGATTCTGGATTTGCGATTTGGGATTCAACGGTTGGAACATGAACTTGAAGAAGAGCGACCGCTGTACCTGAGACGTTATCGTCAGTATGTGTTTCTTACTGATCCATCTTCTCCCGCAATTTTTCGAGAAGTTCTTCTACCCGCTCGTGGATTCCGGGCAACGTCTGCACGACGAGGTAGCCTTTGAATGCCGTTATACTTCCCGTATTAGGATCAACTGCCGTCCCATCATCCCAGGGGCAATCAGCATCCCTGATTGCTGCCTGAATCACACCAATGAGCCGCGTCTCGTCCTGCGTGGAAGGCATTGAGGATCTCTCCATAGTAAGCGATGAGGAGCCACCATATTCCCCACCTCCCAACTGCTGATCAATCACCTCTTGAGAATTGGTCTTGGATTTCTCTCTCTCTATCAGATCGCGGCAGTCATAGACAACAATCTCTCCACCTCTTTCCAGATATTGATCGTACGTCGTCACCATCAAAAAGTTATCTTGGATGATATACACCAGATCCCGCGGCCCAAGAATAAAGTCCTCCAGCATTGTTTTAAGAGACATGCTGTCCGGCCCTGTCGCCAAAACGAGTGGCTCCTCTAAATCGATTTCGTCCGCAACTTTCGGATCGATTTCAATAGCGACTCCCTTATTGACAGCAATATCCTTAAGAACTTCCCCAAACGGCACTGTAAACCATTCTCCGGGATACGGCTGGGCTAAGATCTCTTCAATCCGTTCGCGGCTCCCATCGAAAGGATCGGAAGATTGCACATCGGCGATCTCTTTCTCATCTGACTGTGCCACAACAGTCTGAATCGCTGGACCGTCGGCATGGGGCCAGAACGTGGCCAGGACAAGAATCGAACAGGTCATCGCGGCGATGGTTCCGTAAGTGTAGCGCATGAGACGTCTCCTTCGATGATGATGGGCAATGTGTGTGAAGTGATGGGCCAGAGCGGCCGTGTCTCCGAAATCTTCGAGAGCGGCGGCGATCGCCTCTTCTCGTGAGGATCCCGATTCGAGGAGATCCTCCATTCGTTCTTCGAGATGCGAACGCAACTCGTCAGAAATATTGTCGCGCTGCTCGGGACTCAGTTTGAGCAACCCCGAGAGCAGCGATAACCAGTTTTCAAATTCCTGTTCAGACATGTGTTAGCAACCAGAAATCAGGAGTTAGTTTTATGCCGGCTTGGGTGAGATCTGCACCACCGGTTTCAATAATTTTTCGAGGCACGCCGTCAACTCGAACCATTCCTCCGCCTGCACCTGCAATTTCTTCTTCCCCTTGGCGGTGAGGCTGTACCACTTCCGGCGACGACCGGTTTCGCTTTCCCAACGACTGCGAATCAATTTTTCATTTTCGAGCCGCTGCAACAGCGGATAGAGCGTCCCTGCTTTCGGATCGGCCCGTCCGTGGCTGCTGTCGCGGAGCGACTGCTGGATCAGATAGCCATACTT
Organism: Planctomycetaceae bacterium; assembly: GCA_014762625.1. Taxonomy (GTDB): domain Bacteria; phylum Planctomycetota; class Planctomycetia; order Planctomycetales; family Planctomycetaceae; genus JABURQ01. The sequence continues at coordinate 119,403 of JABURQ010000097.1, forward strand.
CTCTCCTTCAGCCAGGACCGAGAGAATCATCAGGTCGAGACTGCCGCGCATCAGTTCCGTGCGAAAGGTTTCTGTCATGATCATTTCCTTATGTATCGAGATCCTATATATAGACTTCCGATACATCAGGCGTCAAGACAATTTCAGAATACGAATGAAGAGAACGTCGTAAACCGAAACGACAGAAGGCCTTCGGAGATTAAAAAAACAAAACGATCGCCAGAACAATCAGGGCTGAATGCCCTTCATCACGCGAAATTGCTTATCGGCGACGACTTCGACCCGCCGGAACATCTTCGGCATCTCCTTGAGATACCAATCCGCTTTCTTGGCGACGACATACAGACGACCGCCCGGCTTGAGACAGCGGTGGGCTCCTTCCAGAAACAGTTCCGCGATTTTGTAGTTCGAGTAGTAAGGGGGGTTGGCGAGGACCACATCGAATGCGCGTTGTTCCGGTTGACTCACTTCGTCATCCAGCAGCACTGTCACGTTCGTCAGTTCGTTCAACTCCGCACCAATCTGAGTACACTGCACCGCGCGGGTGTGGGAATCGAGAGCGACCACCTCCCCTTTATCGGCTCGAAACGCGGCCGCGAAAGTAACGCAACCACTCCCGCAGCCGAGATCGAGAACGCGATCCTTGTGCTTGATCTGCATCGCGTCGATCAGCATCCGAGCGCCGAGATCGAGTTGCCGATGATTGAACACTCCCGGACGACTGACCGCTTTGATCAGTCTGTCACGATCGCGAAATGCAAACTCACAGGAAAAGTCCTTCTCCTTCTTGAGCTCCCCTTTGCGTTGACCGCTCAGAATCGTGCAGGCCTCCATTTCGATCTGCGTGACCTTCGGAAAGAGCTTCTGCATTTCGTCATGCAGCCACATGTTCTTCGGCTTTTCGTTGCCGACCACCAAACTCCCCTGCTCCACGAGATGCAGGAATGCGTCCTGCATCTGATCCCGGATCAGTTCCCGCTCCCCCCGAATGGGTAGCGGCAGAAAAATCTGGTCGTACTCCTCTTCAGGAAAATCGGTATCGCAAACC
>JABURQ010000061.1 GCA_014762625.1 Planctomycetaceae bacterium
TCATCCTCCCCACGAAGGTCAACTCATGTCCGATTCCTCTTCCGCCCGATGCTGGATCGCTACAGGAGCCGCGCTCGCCGGTCTCGCGGTTGTGACCGGCGCCTTTGCCGCGCACCTTCTCGATCAATTTGTTGTCGACAAATACGCGGATGTTCCGGCGAAGAAGATCGCGGGAGAACAGTTCGCCGCTTCCTGGAAATACCTGCAGGACTTCAAAACCGCCGCTGAATACCAGATGTATCACGCCCTGGGGCTGTTGGCGGTGGGATTGCTGTCATTGAAGGAACGACGGAAATCGCTACAGGTTGCCGGCTGGAGCTTTCTGATCGGCATCCTGCTGTTTTCCGGAAGCCTGTATGTGTTAGTCCTTACGGGTATCACCAAACTGGGAGCCATCACGCCGTTTGGTGGCGTGGCTTTCATTATCGGATGGATTTCTCTGACGCTCGCCGCTCTCTCAATTTCGACCTTCACGACGGAAACCGACAATGCAACTGTTTGACGCCCACCTCGACATGGCCTGGAACGCTCTCGAATGGAATCGGGAGCTGAAGCATCCCATCGAGGAGATTCGCAAATTCGAAGAAACCCTCACCGATCGTCAAACAGGCGATCCCGTGGTCTCCTGGGAAGAACTCCGAAAAGGAACAATCGGCACGATCATCGCGACGCTTCTCCCGCGCCGTAACGCTCGCGATTCCGTGAATTCTTTTTTCCAATCCCGCGAAGCCGCTTACGCCGCCAGCCGCGCTCAATTGGTCTATTATCGCAAGCTGGTCGAACAGGGATATCTGAGAGAAATATCCGACTCGAAGACTCTGGAAGCTCACACCGCGGAATGGAACTCCCCCACGGAGAAAACTCCACTCGGCTTTATCCTCTCGATGGAAGGGAGTTGGTCGGTTCTCGATCCTTCGATGATCGAGGAATGGTACAACCGTGGATTGCGTATTTTAGGTCCGGCTCACTACGGTCCCGATTTCTACTGCCACGGAACGGGAAGCCCCGGAGGATTGAAAGAAGAGGGGCCGGAACTTCTGCGGGAGATGGAACGGGTCGGTATGCTGCTGGATGTGACGCATCTCGCCGACCAGAGTTTCTGGGAAGCACTCGATATCTACTCGGGGCCGATTCTTGCCAGTCACCATAACTGTCGGGAACTGGTTCCCGGCGATCGTCAACTGACGGACGATCAAATCAAAGTGCTGATCGAACGGGGAGCCGTCATCGGTGCCGCCTTCGATAACTGGATGATCAATCCGGGTTGGGTGCGTAAAGTGACGGATCCATCGACGGTGGTCATCGCCGATATTCTCAAACATATTGACCATATCTGCCAGATTGCCGGAAACGCCAAACATTGCGGGATCGGGTCGGACCTGGATGGCGGATTTGGCAAAGAGCAATGCCCGAGCGATCTGGACAGCATCGCCGACCTGCGCAAGTTGATCGATCTCCTCCAGCAGCAGGGTTACTCGGACGACGACATCGAAGGGATCATGTATCGAAACTGGACGGAGTTTTTCCAGCGTGCCTGGAAAAGTATCGGGAACTGATCCGTGCGGCGACAAAACGCTCTACGACTTTTTCCATGAATCGTCCGAAATGTCGATCGTCGAATCCATATTAGATTCTTCGGGCTCTTCGGTACTCGCCGCAGATTCGCTATAGCTGGGAGCGATGGGTGCAGCCCAGTCCACCAGCGATTCCAATTCGAGAGAGCGTTCGTCGGGAGTCTGGGAGAGGCTCCCTGCGAGCACCTGATACAAATCTTCTGTCAAATCGGGACGAATGTCATCAGCCGCGGGGAGTTGCCACGCCAACTGTTCTCGCAGGAGAGATACAATATCGGTCGACGTAAACAAGGGGGTTCCTGTGAGCAGTTCCCAGGTGATCGCACCGAGTGCGTACAGGTCAGCCCGTTCGTCCGCTTCTCCTCCCCCCAGTAATTCGCTCGGCATATAGCGAGGCGTCCCCAGCATCTGCCCGTGAGCGGTCATTTTGAGCGACTCCACCGACCGAGCCAATCCGAAGTCGGTCAGTTTCAAGATCCCTTCCGCCGTCAGCATCACGTTCGCCGGCTTCAGATCGCGATGAATCACCCCTTGCGAATGCGCGTGCAGGAGGGCGGACGCCAATTGTCCCACAATCTTACGCGTGTCCTCCAACGAAAACGGGGCGTGCGCTTCGATAGCATCCCCGAGCGTACAGCCGCGGCAGTATTCCATCGACAGAAAGAATGTATTGTAGGCGGAAAATTCCCGGTAGACTTCGATGATATTTTCGTGTTTCAAACGTCGAATTACTTGGGCTTCCCGTCGAAATCGCTGACTCGCCTGTCGGTCGTACACAAGATCGTGCCGCAACATTTTGACGGCAACCGATTTGGAGGTCTGTTTATCTTCTGCGAGATAGACAATGCCCATGCTCCCGCGCCCGAGTCGGTGTCGAAATACGTACCCTCCGAGTGACTTGCCGAACATGATGTCGGTGGCAATCGTCCCAACGCGTTGCGCGATCAACTCCGAAACGAGCATGTTCAATGTTGGAAACCGGGCAACGAGCGCGTGATACGATTCGTATCGAATTTCAGCGACCGTCATCGGAGTCATCGCGACCAGATTGGCTGACCGAACTTCTCCGGTCAACAGGCCGATTTCCCCCAGGAGCGAATAGACTCCCACTCGGGCCAGTTCCTGCTCCGCATTGTCGTCTTTGTCCGGTTGGATGGTGACCTTTGCCACTCCTTCCATAACGACCATGAGCGAGCTGGATTCATCCCCTTGATGCATCAGGTAGTCACCCGGCTGGAACGATCTTTGGACGGCGGCAGCCGCTAATTCCTCGATCAGTTCCGTGGGCAATTCGCTGAACGGATAGACGCCCGAGAGAAAATCGGGAATCGACATCTCGATTTGCGAAGCATCCACTTCGAGCGTTTTTGAATCCGACGACTCCGCAAACAGATTGCGAATCGAATTTTCGAGGGAAAATTCCTGTTCCAGAGACTCCAGTTGCTCGCGAATGCTGGTTGTGTCTTCGGGATAAGTCTGCTGAAAGTCAGCCAGTGACGGTCGATCTCCCCAACGTTGCCGCGTGCGGAATTCTTCGATCAACACTTCGGCCGTCAGTCCGGAGTCTGCCAGTGTTTGCCGGAGATCGGGATCGAAATCGAGCAACCGCCCCAAATGCGGTATTCCTCCCCGCGCGACCTCATATTGTCGCCAGGCGTATTCCATGGCGATCATGATCAATTCGGCCAGCAAATCGGAGGAATCGGCTTTCTCAGAGTCGCCGTCCCTCCCCCAGCGTTCGAGCAATGGGCGGATTTCAAGCGGCGTCCCCCGTTGCCAGGAGGCTTCATACTCTTCCAGAAACTCCTCAAACAAGTGAGGATGGCCCGATGACATGTTGCGAATTCCTCATCAAACAATCTTGAGTTTTGTCAGTCTATCGCGGTTTGACTGTTTCACTCAAGGATAAGTCGAAAGCGACACCGTTGGCGTAGAGACCAGCTTCTCTCAGCGACTATTGACAGGAGACGGATCTTGAAAGTCCCACAAGATTTCGCGTCGTGGCGAAATGGTCCGATTGGAATCCATGGGTTCGGGAGAAAGGGATTCCGCGGGTGATGATTGGAAATCGTACTTTGACAATTCCTCCAGAATTTGCAATTTCAGAACTTCGTGTTGCCCGGCATCCGGTCGACCGCTTGATTCATTCGCATTATTCCACGAGATTTCCAGCGGTTTCAACCATTGAATCAAACAGGTCGTCGCGGGCCGAAGATCAGATAGCGGCCAGGAATCCCACCAGCCGTTCTGATAGGTCCAGAACAGGACAAACAGGGTCAGGTAGCCTCTCGGGAGAAACAGCAACTTGAACATGGATGAATTCTCTGTGGATGGGGCACAGAGTGAATCCGAAATTGCCTCCCGAAATGGACAAACGAATTGAAGAAAAACAAGATTATTTTCCGGAGAGATGCCAGACCGGATCGAACGGTTCTTCATCGTCGTCTTTGATCAGTTCGTTGACGGCACGGGACATCAGCAGAAGCGAAGGACCGTCGCTGGGATGATGAACCAGAAGATCTCCGAGCATGGAGGCTGCCAGGCGAAACTCCTGATTCTCGAACGCTTCGAGGGCTTGTTCGTAACGTTGACTCAAACTCAACCAGCCATCGGTCTCCAGAGGAACGATTTCGTAGAGTTCGACAGGCTCTTCGATATTATTGACCTGCACGGTACATAAACGACGAGATGAAAATTCGTCGGCATCAAGCTGGTCGAAGGTCATCCCGGTAACCAGGAGACTGGATTGTAAAAATCGTGAAGCTCCCTGAACGCGGCTGGCGAGATTGACGGTATTCCCGAGCGGTCCGTACTTACGTCGGCGAGCGGTGCCGGTGTTGCCGACGTGGGCTTTGCCGCTGTTGACACCGATTCCGACCTGTGTCGGCAATCCCAGCTCGGCAGACCATTTTCGACTGATGGCCGGCAATCGCTCCACCATTGCCAGCGCGGCGCGAGACGCCAATTGCGCGTGGTCGGGTTGTTCTGTGGGGGCTCCCCACATCGCCACAAGTTCGTCGCCAATATAATCGACGAGCACTCCCTGATGGTCGAGGACGCATTCCGAGAGCACCTCCATCACATCCCGAATCCAACGGACAACTTTCTCCGGCTCCAGTTTTTCAGAAATCTTCGAAAAGGCACGAATGTCGCAAAACAGCACGCTCACGTCGGCTTCGCGTCCTTCATCCAGCATTTCCGGACGCAACGCCACCTGACGGGCGATTTCTCTCGGAAAGAACTGACCGAACTCTCTTTCGCGCAATCTTTTCTTTTCCAGGCAGGCGTTGACCCGGGCTTTCAAGAGCGTCAGGTTAATGGGGCGCGAGAGAAAATCTTCCGCGCCGAGTTCGATGCACTGGATGATTTCGGCACTCGAATCGAGACCGGACAATACCAGAACCGGTAAATGACGGAGCAGACCTTGATCGTTCAGTTCCTGGAGCACTTCCAAGCCGTTCATATGCGGCATCAGAATGTCCAACAACACCAGATCGAAATCGGTTTGCTGAATTTTCCCCAGCGCTTCGCGTCCATCCGCCGCGAAATCGGACTGATGCCCCATGTGATCCATGAAGCGAGCCAGCATCCTCCGATTCAGTTCGTTATCGTCAACCACGAGCACTCTCGCCGGCTCGACCGGTTTCTCGCGAATTCGAACCGGCTCATTGAGTTTCAACTGGTCGCGGGTTTTCAGGGCCTCAAGTGAGGAAGTGTCCGCCGCCTCGACCATCGCCAGTTCGCCTTCGATTCCCGAGAGTTCGTTGAGCCGATTGACCGCCTGGTTAGCGTAGTCCCGAATGTTGGTCACATCGTTTAGAAAGATTTTCTGGAATTCCCGCTGGGCTGCGGAATCTGCGGGAAGCTCTTCCATCAACATAAACTGACAGGGACCGTGAATCACATTCAGTCGATTTCGCAGATCGTGTCGCAAAGATCGGAGAGAATCTTCCCCCGACGCCGATTCGTTCACGTACTGATCGGGGGATTCGAGAACTTCGCGAATAAATTGATACAGTTCTCGAGACGAATCGTAAACGGTTTCCAGATCGCGACGGACCTGTTCCGGAACTTTCAAACTGGGATCGTCCGACTTCTCCAGCAACAATCCGCTCGTTTGAGTCACCGCTTCGATGGCGACCAGGATTTCCTCGCGCGATACCCGCACAAATCGAGTCCACCGATCCACATTCATGATGGGGACGATCCCTTCAGATTGCGTTCGATCGTCGTCATCAGATCATTAAAATCGGTGTACGGCTTGCTCTGGATATCGTCGCATCCGACTTCGCGAAATCGATTACGCTGCTCAGGAAGATCGTGCGCGGAAGTCGCAATGATCGGTATCGGAGAAGTCACTTCGTCGGATTTCAACTCTCGAATGGCTTCGATGCCGGCGGTCGCGGAGACTTCTCCCCCCGGCTCTTCGGGCATCTGTATATCCATCAGAATCAGGTCGGGCATCTTTTCGCGAGCAATTTCCACCGCCTCTCTCTGATTGGTGGCGACACAATATTCGTATCCCTTCATCGTCATCAACCGCTGCAAAAGCTGCACGTTGGTTTCATCATCTTCGACGATCAGGATTGTGGTCATGACTTACCCGCCTCTTAGAGAAGTTTTCTCCTCATACTCTATCACGTCATCTTAATGGATTGGACTTGTGTTGTCCCCTCTCAATCATGGGTCGCGCGTCGATCCAGCTCCAGCCGAATTTCCTCGAGTAACTCGCTTTGCGAATAGGCCCCTTTTTGCAGGATGCGTGTGACCGACCCCCGTAACTGCTGTACTTCGTGCGGAGATAATTCCTTGGCGGTGACAATAATCACCGGAATCGCTGAGAACTTCGCGGACTTTTGTCGTTCCGCTAAAAACTCGAACCCGTCCATGATCGGCATCATCAAATCCAGCAGGATCAGTTGCGGTTCGATTTCGTTCAACCGGTCAAGACCCTCCCGTCCATTCTCGGCCTCCTCGACATACCACCCCGCCGTCTCCATCTGCCGTCGGAGCAATTGTCGGTTCTGTTCGTCATCTTCGATCACCAGAACTGTCGCAGAATCCTGTTCGGTCGAAAACTGACTGATGACTCGTTCCAGATGGGGCCAGTCGACAGGTTTGACCAGATACTCATCCGCTCCTAACGACATCCCTTTTTCTCGATCATCGAGGGTCGTGGTCATGATCACCGGAACGTCGGCTGTTTCGACATCGGTCTTGAGTGCGGCGAGAACTGCCCAGCCATCCAATTCGGGCAATTTGACATCCAGCGTGATCAAATCGGGTGCTTCTTTTTTGACCAGCCCCAAGGCCTCAATTCCGTCGGTCGCCACAATCACGTGATAGCCGTGCTCGGTCAGGTAACGACTCATCATCTCCTGCATTTTGGGGTCGTCGTCGATCACCATCACCTTGGACGTTTTCTTCTTCTCTCCGGCTGGCTGAGTTTTACGAGACGACTTTCCAGAGGAGACCGTGATCTCGGACGTTGTCGCATCCGTCGTCGAAGGCCGATCCTGGCTGTCCCTGTAGGAGAGGGGGAGGTTCACTTTGAAAGTGGTCCCCACACCGAACTCACTTTCGAACTCGATGGTGCCTCCCATCAATTCGACGAGGCTTTTGGTAATCACCAGACCCAGGCCGGTGCCGGATTTGTTTCCTTCCTGAGAGGAAAGCTTCTGGAATTTGACAAACAGCTTGTCCTGTTCCTCGGGTTTCATCCCCCGACCGGTATCGCTGATGATGATGGTGAGATGTTCTTTCTTCCGTTGCACTTCGACCCGGACCTGATTGGGACGATTCCCGTCGGGATCGCGGAACTTGCACGAATTTCCCGCGAGATTCTTGACGATCTGCTTGAATCGCCGCGCATCCGTTTCGATGAGGCCCGCCGGTCGGGTCCAGTCAAAACTGAGTTCCGCTCCATGTTTCTCCGCATGCAGTTTGAGGGAGTCCCAGACTTCGATCAAGAGTTGCTCCAGTTCGACCTGATGGATCTCGATCGGCATGCCGTTCATGACGATCTTCTGGTAATCCAGAATGTCCTCGATTAACGCACCTAATTCTTCGGTCGCCCGACGAACCGTCTGGACGTCTTTTTTCTGTTGCTCATCGAGAGAAGTCATTTCCAGAAACTGGACCGATCCGTGCAACCAGTTCAGAGGATTTCGCAATTCGTGACTGACGCTGGCGAGAAATTCGTCTTTGCTGCGGGAAAGCTGTTCGGCTTCGTCCCGCCCCAGCTTGAGTTCCTCGTTGGCGACTTCCAGATCCTGATTCGCTTCCTCCAATTGCAACGTCCGCTGGCGAACGCGCTCTTCGAGTTCCGCGTTCAATTTTCGCAATTCAATCTGAGCATTCAGAATGTCCACCAGCATTCGTTGAAACGAACGCGAAAGCACGCCTAACTCATCCTGGCGATCGGTCGGCAGACGCGAGGAAACGGCATCCGCCTGTTGCTCCCAGGTTTCCACATCGGCCGTCTGATCGAAAGTAAGCGTGGAAATTGTTTCTGCTGATGCTGACATGCGCTCCAGTAATTTCCCAATCCGTCGCCCGGAATAAAAGACCGTCGCAAAGGTCAGAAAAATCATCCCCGCGACCATCCATTCAGCCTGGTTGAGCTGGGCGTCGAGAGCCGCCCGCACTTCTTCCTCAAACACGGCTCGCAACATAAAAAACCCGCTCAATTCCGAACCGGGGCCGACGGTCATAGGGATCTGAATCGCCGAAAATCGACAGGTTCGACACGCCGTCGGTCGCGGAACCTGACGTTGCAAGGCTTTCAGTTTGGCGATGGCTGATTGTTTCTCGGCGTCGCTCAATTCGGAATCGGTTTGAAACTCTTCTACGAGTCGTTGAGTGATTTCGGCCTGCAATTGGGCGATGCGTTCCTGTTCCGTGGTCAACAAACGCAACGTCCCCACGGTATTTGAGATGCCTCCCGCCCGCATAAAAATAGAATCTTCTCCGCCGGCATCCCACTCTTCACGTGCCATGAGGGTGGTTTCTCGTCGCATCGCCCGTTGTGCGATCTCGATTTCCGCCGGAGTGAACCCGATCTCGGGTGATTCCCAGTAAAAATATTTGTGATTCTTCTTGAGAGAGAGGCCATCCTCCAGGACATCGGCTCGATTCAAGGTTTCCAGGGACATATCTTCGAGATCAATGGACGACCAGTCCGCCGATTTCGCGTAGGATGCGACGTCATCGTATAATTGCCCTTGTTGGAACGGGGCGTCCAATTCCCCGATATTTTGAATCAAGTCCCCCTCGGAGTTCGCGACCGGACCATCCTCGAACGGATTCAGAATGACGTGGCCGTGCTGATCGAGAAGAATCGCCATATGCCGGGGCGATGCCATCAGACGCGCCAACTTCTCATCGAAACCGAGAGCCATCACCAACCATCTTCCACGAGGAGACTCTTCATTCGGAGTACTGATCTGTCCTCCGACCCAGAAGACATGGTTTTCAATCTCGTGAGGCGTTTTTTCCGTCGGCTCCACATGCAGTCGAGCCTTCCGAAAGGCCGTCAACACCTTTTCGGACTCGGGAGATGTCTGCACCTCTTCCTCGAGTTTCTGGATGAAATTCTGGTAACTCAGATTGTCGGTATAGTCACGGGTCCGGCCTTGATCGAGAATTCTGAAAATCTCAAGATCATCACCTTCTCCCGATCTTTCGTATTCCAGATACTCGATCAGCACGTATTTGGGAGCGAGATTGTAACTCATCGTTTCGAAGGAAACGTCATCCCCCTGCTCCAGAGTTCTCGCCAGTAGATTGAAATCCTTGAGCAAATCCTGGGAGAGATCTTCCAGCTCCGCTCCGCGCAGCGTGGTTTCGTCGGCGAGGTCTGTCATTTCATGATTGAACATGACCTCCTGGGAGACCGGAACAAAGACGAACGAGAGCATCATCAGCGTCACGAATAACGGCACTCCGAGATAGAGTGCAATTTTCAGGCTGATTCCCCAGAAATACTTTCGAGTCGCCATAGTGTGTACTGCTTCGAACCGAGACGTACTAACGAACTGCCGAATTTCGAGTAGAGACGGAAACACTTATTCTATGCGTTGAAATCCACGTATTGCCAGAAACGTTTGCCCGGTGAGGTGAAGATCGAGAAAAAGCTCGCACTGATGCCCTGATGTCGGTGTCAGGAGGAATGTATGGACCTCCCAGGCAGCCAATTGGAGGCTATCGCTTTGGTTGCAAACCTCTCGCGGAAGCCCTAAAACAATGGAGCAACTCCCTTTTCATCCTTCAGACTGGACTCACCATGGCCCTCGTCAACGATCATTTCCTCAAACTTAAAGCCGGATATCTGTTTCCTGAAATCGCTCGCCGAGTCAATGCGTTCAGTGAGGCCAACCCCGAGGCAAATATTATCAAACTGGGCATTGGTGATGTCACGGAACCCCTGCCGGAAGCCTGTCGCAGCGCGATGCTCAAGGCGATCGAGGAGATGGGAAATCGCGAGACATTCCGCGGGTACGGCCCCGAACAGGGTTACGATTTCCTCCGCAACGCCATCGTCGCACATGATTACCGAAGTCGAGGTTGCGACATTGCCGCTGACGAAGTCTTCGTCTCAGATGGTTCCAAGTGCGACACCGGTAACATTCTGGACATTTTTGGACAGGACAACAAAGTCGCCATCACGGATCCGGTCTACCCGGTGTATGTCGATACGAACGTGATGGCGGGACGAACCGGAGAACCCGACGATCAGGGGCGCTATGCAGGACTCACGTATCTTCCCGTGACCGAGGAGAACAACTTCACTCCGGCACTGCCGACCGAACCGGTCGATCTCATTTATCTCTGTTATCCCAACAACCCGACGGGGACGGTGCTGCGGAAAGACGAACTGAAAAAATGGGTCGATTACGCCCGCGAGAATAACGCGATCATTTTCTATGACGCAGCCTACGAAGCGTTCATCACGGAAGACGATATTCCCCATTCCATTTACGAAGTGGAAGGGGCCAAAGATGTTGCGATCGAGTTCCGCAGCTTCAGTAAAAACGCCGGATTCACGGGTACACGTTGCGCCTTCACCGTGGTCCCCAAAACACTCAGAGGCACCACTTCCGACGGCAGCGAGCAGGCAATCCACCCGCTTTGGAATCGTCGCCACTGCACCAAATTCAACGGCGTGTCCTACGTTATCCAACGCGGCGCGGAAGCCGTTTATTCCGATAACGGTCAGGATCAGGTTCAAACGCTGATATCTTTCTATCTCGAAAACGCCTCCCTGCTCCGCGCGGGGCTCGAATCGGTGGGGATTACCGTCTATGGTGGAGTGAATGCTCCTTATGTCTGGATTAAAACGCCTGATGGCCTGACGAGTTGGGAATTCTTCGACAAACTCCTCTCCGAAACTCACCTGGTCGGAACACCCGGCAGCGGATTTGGGGCCAGCGGAGAAGGATATTTCCGACTGAGTGCCTTCAACAGTCGATCCAATATCGACGAAGCCGTCGAGCGACTCAAAAAATCCCTCGGCTAAGCGCTGCCCTTTGCGTCTTCCGCACACTCGCGAGAACTTTCATGAGCGAATTTGCCCCCCTGCATCTCACCAACGATGGCCGGAAACCTCGCTGGCGATCGACGACCATCCTCACTGTCCGGCATCAAGGTGTCGTGGCGATTGGAGGCGACGGACAGGTCACGTACGGCGATACCGTCATGAAGGGAGATACCCGCAAATTACGTCGCATGCTGGACGATCAGGTTCTGGTCGGGTTCGCCGGTTCGACGGCCGATGCGTTCGCATTACTCGAACGATTTGAGGCCAAGGCCAAAGACTATCCCGCCAACATCGTTCGCGCGGCGACAGAGCTGGCTCGTGATTGGCGGACCGATCGAGTGTTGCGAAAACTGGAAGCGATGATGATCGTCGTGAATGAGGAATACAGTTTGCTGATCACCGGCCAGGGAGATGTGGTCCAGCCGGCCGATGCGGTGATTGGAATCGGTTCGGGGGGACAATACGCGGTAGCGGCGGCCCGGGCATTGTTGGCTCATTCCGACCTCTCGGCTACAGAGATTGTGAAAGAAGCGTTGAAGATTGCTGCCGAGATCGACATTTATACCAACGACAATATTGTGGTCGAGGAACTGCCATGCAAGAACTGACCCCGCGCGAAATTGTCGCCGAACTCGACAAGCATATTGTCGGACAGGCGGACGCCAAACGGGCGGTCGCCATCGCACTCCGAAACCGCTGGCGCTGGAAACAGCTTCCGCCGGAAGTGCGTCGCGAGATCACCCCGAAAAATATTATGATGATCGGCCCGACGGGCGTCGGGAAAACCGAAATCACCAGACGACTGGCGCGGCTCACGGGAGCTCCGTTCGTCAAAATCGAAGCGACCAAATATACCGAAGTCGGATACTACGGTCGCGATGTGGAAAGTATGATCCGCGATCTGGTGGAGTCGGCGATTTCCCTCGTACACGCCGGCAAGCGGGAAGAGGTTCTCGAACGGGCCAAAGAGAAAGTCGAGCAGCGTCTGCTCAAGTTACTGCTTCCGGAACCGGAATATGAAATTGATCCCGACCGCCGGGAGGAACAGCGCGAGCGTCACGAGCGACATCAGGAAAAGTTTTCCAAAAAACTGAAAGCGGGTGACTTTGAAGAGAGTCTGGTGACGATCTCCGTCGAACAAAAGCAGTCTCCAGTCCAGGTCTTTTCCAATATGGGAGCGGACCATATGGACATGGATTTACAGAACATGCTCGAGAAAATGATGCCCAAAGGGAACAACTCGCGCGAACTTCCAGTTTCCGAAGCCCGGCAAATCCTCTTGGAACAGGAAGTCGAACAACTCCTCGACCGGGATGCCATCAATGAAGAGGCGATCCGTCTGGCGGAAGAGACCGGAATCGTTTTTCTCGACGAAATCGATAAGGTCTGCGGTCCTCAAGGAGAAGGTTCGCGAAGCGGGGATGTGTCCCGTCAGGGGGTCCAGCGCGATTTGTTGCCGATTGTGGAAGGGACGACGGTTCAAACCCGATACGGCAACATCAACACCGATAAAATTCTGTTCGTTGCAGCGGGAGCCTTTCACCGCTCCCGACCTTCCGATCTGATGCCCGAACTCCAGGGGCGGTTTCCGATCCGGGTCGAACTTCACGATTTGACGCGTGATGATTTCATTCGCATCCTGACGGAACCGGCGAGTTCGCTGACACGTCAGTACGAAGAACTACTCCGCACGGACGGCGTGACCCTGAAGTTCGTTCAGGAAGGGATCGATCTTCTGGCCGATTACGCCTTCCAGATCAACCAATCGACTCAAAACATTGGAGCCCGGCGACTGCACACGATTCTGGAACGATTATTGGAAGAAATCAGCTTTCAAGCCCCCTCGTCCGATCTGAAGAAAGTGACGATCGACGCGGATTACGTCAAATCTCAGTTAGAGGAAATCTCTCAGGACGACGATCTGAAGAAGTTTATTCTGTGAATTCGCCCGCCGCATCGAGTTAAGGAGAGAGACCATGGCCAAAAATGTTCTGGGTAGCGATCTCGATGATTGCAGTTGCGATCCGATGACCGGTTTTTTTCGCGACGGCAAATGTAATACCTGTGGCGATGACGCCGGGATGCATACCGTCTGCGCCGTCATGACGGAAGATTTTCTCGAGTTCTCAAAATCCCGCGGGAACGATCTCTCCACACCGATTCCGATGTACGATTTTCCGGGATTGAAAGAGGGGGACCGTTGGTGTCTTTGCCTGCCTCGGTGGCTGGAAGCCCTCGAACACGATATGGCTCCACAAATTGTTCTCAAAGCGACGCACATGTCGGCGATCGAACATATCTCGCTGGAGACGATGAAAGATTACGCGGTCGATTCCCACGAGTTGAACGATTAAAGCACGTTCTATTGCGTCCGACCGCGGCACTCCTCGGCCACTTTCCGACAATGAAACTGTGCGCTATTGAATTCGTCGACGACGTAATCGACAAACTCGATCAGCGTTTTTCCTTTGCTGGACCGTCCTGAGGGATCGACCACGTTTTCGAGCGCTTCACGAATTGTGGTAAAATGTTCGTTGGCGGAGACCAGATGTTCCTTCAGATGTTTCGGCAGATCCGGATCTTCAATAATTTTGTCATAGCGTTCCTGATATCCCCGTTCGAATAACAGGTCCGGCGAGATCCGTTCCCGAATTTCTTCCGCCTTTTTGGGCCCTTCTTCCTTGAGGTATTCACGGTGCGCTTTCCGTTCTTCTCGTTTGAAGACCGAGACCGAAACCGGATTCGGCAATCCTGACATCGCCACATTCATATGCCGCTTGTAGTCTCGAATTACATCGATGACCGCCAGCAGGAAGGTGAAACTGTCGGAGAAGATCGCGGTAGCGACTTCGTCGGCTTCGATAAAGTGGAAGCGTTCGTTGTAACGCTCTTCTTCGCGTTGTAATTTGCTGGCTTTCAGAGAATCCGAGAGAGCGGCCCAATGCGTGTAGGCGTCCGAGGCGATATCACTCGATTTGGCGAACGACTGACCGTCCTTCTCGTACTTCTCGGTATTGATGTATTTAAAACTGGTGATTCCGACCGCATTCATCGTGTGATCCAGAATCACGGGGCCGCCGCTATATCCCGGCTTCACTTCGATATCGATGAAGAATTCATCGGGCCGCGTTCCTTTGACTTGTGCCGAGCGTGAGTACATGGGGTCGGGAAATCCCGCGCGTCCAGGATTGCCGAGCACCGTCACGTCATCCTCTTTGTCAGCCGCACGCGGGGTCCAGAAGAACGGATGATATGCGGGCATCTCTTCACTGAGATGGAGCAGCGCGACATCCTGCTTCGCGTCGAAGTAAATGAGCTTGGCTCCTTTCTGACGCGTCTCTCGCGGCTCGGTCGGATGAAAGACAATCTCCAGTTCGCTCACATCTTCACAGGCGACGCAGTGGGCGGCGGTCGCGATGGTCTCGCGATCTCCCAAGAGGAACCCGGAACCGAACCCGCCCCCCGGAATCACCAACAGGCAGGCTCCGCGCGATGCAAATCGGAAAACTGGTCGTCGGAAAAATTGATTTCCACTTCCCCATTCGGCTGGGGCTGGTAGTCGGCCTGAATGGCGACTCGTTCGGCCAGTTCCAGCATGATCGTGTATTTGGAGTTCGGCGGAAGCTCTACATCCACAAACTGATTCTGTTTTTCGAATTGTGTTCGCAAGACCTCCTCCGGCTCGGCTCCGTTGTCGTAAACTTTCTGGACGACGACCGTCGCCCCGTAAACATTCGATTTGATCTTGGTTTTGAAATCCTGGGTCTTGGCGGGCGTCGGCGTGGCTGGAATGACTCCCGTAGGCTGGGTGAAGGTGGGCTGAGCGACCGGGTTGACTGGATCAGTCGCCACATTGGCGGTCCGGTTCGGCGTATTGGTTGAGCTATCGGTCACCGGGACAGACTGCGTCTCGGATCCGCACCCGATTACGGAAATCATGGTGAAGAGACCGAACAGCCCGAAGAATCGCCGCACAAGAGAACTCGCAGCACGTTGAGAATCATGACAAGACAACCACATAACGATCACCTGTATCTGAATGGAACACTGAAGAAATGAGGTACCGAAGAAAGGGAACCAAGGTACTCAGCCATCACAGATGAGTGGTAGCTGGCGATCACTGAGAACTGATGCACCGTAAAATCACAAGAGTTCAGTGTCAATTATTTTTTTTTGGCAGAAACTGAATCAGAGGCACCAACCCCTCATAAATCCAGGCGATTTTGGAGGGATTTCATTGAGTATTCTTCATTCCTCAGAAAATTGAAAACTATTGATGACGGCGTCGATCTCCGCCTGATCGAACTCTTCTTCAGGACCATTCATTGAGAACGTGAGCATTCCCTCTTCGGACACCAGAGTCATTTGCACGGTAAACCATTTCGGAGCTGATGACTCGTCGGCAGGAGTCTCCGCTGGCTCTTCCTCCTCGGTCGCTTTTTTTGTTTCGACAGGCTTCTCCGCGTCGATGGGCTCTTCCGGAGCGGCCGTTTCCTCCCCCTCATTTGTTGCTTCTGTTACTTCTCCAGATTCAGAAACAACGGCAGCGTTGGGTGGTTGCACCATCGTGCCGTGGGAAAAGACGACCGTGATCTCGCGACCGTCAACCTGATACTTTTTTTCTTCGATCGTCGCGTTGTCAATTTCGGTTTGCATCATCTCCCTCTGATCGAGTTGAGCTTGCATTTCCCCCCGGTCCATACCTCCCATGGGAAATCCCATATACATGAAGGCTATTTGCGACTGGCCGGGAGATTTGGCACGAAAAGAAGCCATCTCAATTTCCGCCACCACCATATTCATCGAGAAAGTTTGCTCGGGTTCAAATCGGGGAGGGATTTGAGCCGGCAAGATCGCTTGTTGCGCGGCGATCACATCGACCGGATCGGTCGACTCCGTCATGTTGGCGCGATTGAAGGCGTAATAGATTCCGCCGCAACAAAGAAGCACGCAGACTCCAAATACCCCCGTGAGCACCAGAAGAATCTTGGCCGTCGAGCTGAGGCCTTCCGGCTGGGGATCGTAAGAGGGATCTTGATCGTAGAAGGAATCTTGATCGGGAGAATCTGACATCACCGGCTTTCTTCAGAAGAGGCATGACTTCGCGGACTTTCTCCTTTGTACCGCGAAGTTCCCTGACTGAGCAAACCGGAATCTAAAAAAACGCTACCCTGCGCGACGCGTTTCGTATTCTCGTTCGAGATCGCGCCAGGCCGATCGAATCTGTTTCTTCTGCTTCTTGGTTAAGCCCTTGAGCAGATCCTGATCGAACGGTTCTCCTTCTTCTGCGAGAAGCTCCATCATGTCGAGTCGCTCCTGAAGCACATCGACATCCACGGAGGATACCGTGATGTCTTCCGCTCGCAAGCGGATGCGAGGTTTTTCGGTGACTGTCTTCTCAGCTTGTGCCGGCTTTTCGACCGTTTTTTCAGGTTGCTGTTGCTCTTCTTTACCGGTCTCTTTCGCCACTGGCTTCTTCGACGACGTTTTGGGGGCTTTTTTCTTGCGTCCGCGACGTCGACTTTTGTCGGCTTTGGCTTTCTCCTTTTGCTCTCTTTGTTGTTGAGCCTTTTCCTTTCGCGCCTCGCGATCCGCCTCTTTTTTGGCCGCTCGCTCCGGATCGCTTTGAAAGAAGGACTTCAGAACTTTCCAGATCATCGACGGTTGACGTTTGACAGGATCAGCGGAGACGTAGAGCACATGTCGTCCAAACCATAACAGGCTTTGACAGATCAGCATCAGACCTCCCAACGTCAAGCCTGTCACAGCCAGTTGCGGGAGTTGTACTTGTGGAAAGTAGGGAAGGGTCATTCCCGCAGTGAGGCCGAGGACGCCCAGCCATAAATGGAGGCGTGCAATTCGGGAGGATCGCAGTTCACCGTTCATGATCCCCAAGAGAATGACGCCGACACCCGCTAACGGGAGCATCCAATTCCACTCGGCCACCCTCCACGGCATCGTGACGCCGGCATGTTCGAGCGATTGATTCAGAATTTCATCGGCGCGTAAAATGATACTCAGCGAGCAACACCAGAAGAACAAACCGATCGGTGTCCAGACACGATAGCGCCCGCTGAAATCAACGGGACTTCGAGAACGAGCCCAGCCAATCAGCCAGGACATCTGCCCCATCAACAACAACAGACCGGCGGTGAGGGCCGGCAGGAGCCGCCCGTCCTGAAGTGAAAACAACATCTCAATTGCCGGATGTTCCTGATTCTGTTCCACCATCCAGGCGCCGTAGAGAAAACCAGATAGAATGAACGTCATCGCTACGGCAATTAACCAGAGACGCCAGACTTTATAGTGCAAGAGTCGCTTCAGCGGGTATCGGTGATTCCGAGTGGATTCGCTGATCTCACGTGACATCGCCAGCGCAATCGCTCCATCGACACCATCTTCATTATGCTCGGAGAGCAGACGACGGCGCCGACGGTCATCGTTTGATGCCGATCCGGCAAAACCAGAATTCATTGCGAACATCCTTCCCTGGACACACGCGGCTCGACCCAGAACTCCCAAGGCGTTGGATCCTCCTTGACCCGGCACTGGGAAAGTCGAGTTGTAGTTAACAATAGACAGGTGAGTTCTTCATCGGCATCTCTTCGAGGTCCTCTTTTCCGGAGTCGCCGGTTACAAGCGATTGGCGAGCAGAAACCAACCTGGAACCTCGGTAATCGATGCATCCCGCAGAGTTTCTCTGCCCGCCCAAGCCACAGACGCTGCCATTACGGCACCTTCCGCACATAATTCTCCGTCGCCAGAAATACGCCATTATGGCACCATCCAGAGATATCCCATCCTGACAGTGAAACAGCCCACACCCACTTTATCTTGTTTCATAACATTCACTTACCACCATAAGAAAAACCAAACAGACAAATTGGCACACAGCTTGCTTCTATTTCTTCCCATCAAACCATTTCAAACTCCCCCTGCCCTCATTTTTGAGAAGTAGGGGCTCACTCAAATTAATTCCATCACAGGAGGTCAATTATGTTGAGCGTTCATCGCAATCATCCCTGGCAAGCCTTCGATAAACTCATGCGGAACTCCATGAATCTCGGACGGGATCTGGATCGAATGTTCCTAAACCCGCTCACTCGACAACGGGATTCTTTCGCTGGCTGGCCGCAATTCAATCTCTGGACCAACGACGACGAAATCATCGTGACAGCCGAGGTGCCCGGCCTGGAAGCGGACCAGATCGATGTGGACATCAACAACAATCAGTTGACGGTCTCCGCAACGGTGGAAGCACCGGAATTAGCCGAAGGTGAATCCTATCAGCGTCGAGAACGCTTTTCCGGATCGTTCGAGCGAACATTGCGACTGCCGTTTGCCGTGGATCAGGAAAAGTCAGAAGCCCGCTATGTGGACGGCGTTCTGGAGATCCGCTTAAGCAAACCGGAACGGGACAAGCCGCGGAAACTCTCCGTCAAAGCCGGATAAGCATCCTCGATCATTTTCTCAACCAGACAACAGGAGACACCATTATGAATAACTCTACGGATTTGAAAACCACCAATCCTCCCTCTCACGAACTGCAAAAACAGGAGTCCCCCACTCCCGAAGGAGCCGAACCGACTCGGGAAACACGTCTCTATCGCCCGCATGTCGATATACTCGACAGCGCGGACAAAGTGACGCTACGGGTAAACCTTCCGGGAGTGAATGAGGAGCGTACCGACCTCACGCTGGAAAAGAATATCCTCACGATTCGCGGACACATCGATCCTCCGCATTATGAGGGATTCGAGCTGGTGTACGGTGAATACGGCGTGGGCGACTTCGAGCGTTCCTTCCAACTGACGAATGAAATTGACCGGGAAGGAATCCAGGCTTCGGTCAGAAATGGCATCCTGACCGTCGAACTTCCCAAAGTGAAACAGGCCTCGAAGCAGAAGATCACTGTCGCCGCGGGGTGATACGGCTCTCTGTCCCCAGACAGTTCTCTGACCTCGAAACCCGTGAGAGCCTCCTCGCTCTTGCGGGTTTTTTCTTCTCGTGTTTTTTGATGGGAAAGGTCATTCCGGTTTGTGAATTTGTTAAACTGGTCTCACGCGAACCCAACACGGCTCGACTATGACCGATTACATCCGTAAAAGACGATCGTTGCACCTTCCGATCACACTGAGTGTCGCCCTGTTGACGCTCAACGTGACGCTCATGATTTGCTGGATCGTTATCCTGGCACGCCAATTTTACTGGGGAGCTCTGGCGGTCGGGACGGTGGCTTTCTCGTTGATGATCGTCGGGATCGCCGTCTATATGGTGCTGACGATCAAGGAAGTCCGCCTCAATCAGCGGCAGGTCAATTTCGTCGATAGCGTCACGCACGAACTGAAATCGCCGATTGCCTCGCTGAAGCTTTATCTCGAAACGCTCTCGATGAGAGAAATGGAAGCGGAAAAACGACGTCACTTCTACGACATTATGGAAGACGAGCTCGACCGGCTCGATCGCCTGATCAATCAGCTTCTCGAAGTCGGCAGGCTCGATGCCATCGGTCACGAAGCGGAAGAGGAACGCATTCAACTCGACGAACTGATCATGGAATGCGCCCAATCCGCCGCCACACATCAGAAAGTCGTGGGCGATGACGTCTTCACATTCGATCTCGAACCTCTACGGGTTCAATCGAGACGCATCGTGTTGGAGATGATTTTCCGGAACCTGCTCGACAACGCGATCAAGTACGGCGGTTCGCCCCCCAAAGTCAAAGTGATTCTGTCGCGCAGTGAAAAAAATCAAATCCTCGTTCGGGTCGTCGATGACGGAGAAGGGATCCCGGCGGAACAACGAAATAAAGTTTTTCAGATTTTTTATCGCGGAGGCGACGAACTGGAACGCCGCACCAAAGGAACCGGCCTGGGGTTGTATATCGTAAGAACGCTGGTTTACCTGCTGAAAGGGAAAATTCAGGTTGATACGGGTGACGACAATCGAGGCACCGCGTTTGAAGTTCAGCTACCGGGGACCATGCTGAAATGAATGCTTCACAACATCGAGTCCTGATCGTCGAAGATGAAACGGCGCTCGCCGAAGGCCTGAAATTTAACTTCGAACAGGAAGGCTATGAGGTTCTCCTGGCGGGGGACGGGCCGACCGCGATCGAACTCGCCGAACGAAGCGATCCTCCTCCCGATGTGGTTGTGCTCGATATCATGTTGCCGTCGATGAGCGGCTATGAAGTCTGTACGAAGATCCGGGAAACCAACCAACACATCCCGATCCTGGTTCTCAGTGCGCGGACATTAAGCGAAGATAAAGCGCAGGCCTTCGATGTCGGCTCCGACCAATACATGACTAAGCCGTTTGCCTTACCGGAATTGCTCTCGCGGGTTCGTAATCTGATCGAGCGACGACAAGCCTCACCGCCGCCGCGGAAAAAAGACGAAATCGAAACGTACGAATTTGACGACACCAAAATCGACTTCCGCAAGTTTGAACTGGTCTCACGGGGAGAACTCCATTCACTGACCACCATGGAAATGCAGCTCCTGCGGTATTTCGTCCAGAACCCCGATGTCGTCCTCTCCCGCAATGAAATCCTGAAAGATGTCTGGGATGAACCTGGGGACGTGACCACACGTTCGATCGACAATTTTGTGCTTCGTCTCCGCCGGATGATCGAACCGAAGCCGAACCAGCCGATTTATCTGCTCTCCGTACGTGGAACCGGATATCGCTTCAATCCTACAGGACACGTAACCGATTGATATTACTACGTTTGCGCCTGTGACAATAGTTTGACAAAAGTATGACGGACTGCTGACCCACTTTCGTGCGATGTCGTTATATAGTCTGCACGCACATGGAGCGGATGGAACCGCCCCGAACAGAACTACGACTTCCGGTGCTTGCGCCGGGCATTGAAAGTAAGGTCCCCATGTCGACGACGATTTCTCCATTGACCGAGGCACACCGCCCCGCCGATGCGGTTTCCCCCGAAGTTCTGGCCGAACGAGCCAAAAAACAACAAGAGACGGCCGCCATCTACGACTCCTACTCTCCCGCTCAGTTGAAGTGGAAGAATGTGGATCCCGTCGTGGCGATTTTTCTAGCCATCGTTCACTTGGGTGCGTTTGCCGCTCCTTTCTTCTTTTCTTGGACCGGACTGGTCACCTTCCTCGTACTCCATTGGGCGACGTGCAGCCTGGGCATCTGCCTCGGCTACCATCGCTACCTGTCACACCGTTCGATGAAACTCAAAAAGCCGGCTGAATTCCTCACCATGCTGCTGGGGACCGTCAGCGGCGAAGGTACTCCCTGGGCCTGGTCGGCGACTCACCGCTTACACCATAACCGATCGGATCAACACGGCGATCCGCACTCCCCGCTCGAAGGAACGTTCTGGTCGCATATCATGTGGCTGTTCATTCGCCACGACAAGGAACAACTCGATCGACTTTACAAGCGATACATTCCGGAACTATTGGATCGCAAGATGCTGGCCTTTTTCGAGCGTACTCAGGCCTTCTGGCTGACCGCCAGCGGTTTGACCATCGTGGGAATCGGTTATCTGACCGGAGGGCCTTACGGCGCTCTGTCGATGCTGCTGTGGGGATTCTGTTTGCGACTGGTGGTCGCTTATCACTCCACCTGGTTCGTCAACTCCGCCACTCACCTGTGGGGTTATCGAAACTATCACACGCGGGACGAGTCCCGAAACCTGTGGTGGGTGGCCGTTCTCGCCTACGGCGAAGGCTGGCACAACAATCACCACGCTCACCCGGCAGTCGCCCGGGCCGGTCATAAGTGGTGGGAATTTGATGCCACCTGGCAAGCGATTCGCTTTTTCGAAATCATCGGCCAGGCCTACGATGTCGATCACCGCATTCCCTGCAACGAGCAGGAGGATCCGATGAAAGCCAACGACGTCGATCCGGACGAACTTGCCGCCGAGGCGGCTGCCTGATCGTTTCATGATTTGAATAACAACGAAGAAAGCACTGGTTTCGACCGGTGCTTTTTTTGTGTCCTGCAGGAACTACGGTTATACTCGGCACGTCTCACCTCAGATCGGAGCACCCGACTTCAAGATGCCCAAAGACAAGCGACGTTCCAAAAACACGTCGAGTTTAAAGAAACTCCTGATCGGCCAGCTTCCGCTGGAGCGTGAGACGACCGTCTTCATCCTGGCCAGTATGCTGGATATCTTCATGACCTACAAATTATTACGAACTGGTCATTTTCTCGAATCGAACCCCATCGCGGATTACTTCATTCGCCATTGGGGCAGCAAAGGGATGATCTACTTCAAGCTGAGCATGACCGCCTTCGTTTGCGTCCTGGCACAAATCATTGCACTCAAGAAACCGCAAAGCGGGGAATTCGTCCTCAAAGTGGGAACCCTGATTGTCGCGGCAGTCGTGATTTACAGTTTCATTCTCCTGATACGTTCAGGAATCTATGCCTGAAGGTCACTCCTCTACAGGAAGGACCTGAATTGCATCCGCATGTGCGTTACCGCCGGCGTTCTCGGATGAGACAATCACCGAGACCGGCTCTCCCTTCTTGAGATCATATTTCCCCAGCGAGATAAATCCGTTTTCCAGTGGAGCGGGCTGCCGCATGTCGAGCGACTTAACGACTGTGCCCGATGCGGTCTTTATGGTGACAGGGACCTGGGATCCGCGATTTTCGTGATGGCCGTATGCGAAGCGAATCTCATAGTCCCCGGTTGCGGGAGCCTTGAATTCAAATCGGACGGAGGCATTGGAATTGTTCCCGGCGTATAGATAGCCGTAACCGACGTAACCTTTGAGCCCTTGTCCTTCGGTCCATTTGCCGACTTTGACAGCATCGCGATCGTCGATCACCAGACCTTCCAGTTTCTCCGGATCGAGCCCGGTGGGAGGTCCGTAGGGGCCTGCCAATGCAGGAATGTCTTTCGGAATGACAATTTTGCCGCGGACTGTTTCGCGTCGAGCTTTACCGGGCAGTTCCAACAGATCTTTCAGTTCACCGAGATGCGTTTCATAGACGTCTCGGGGGAGACAGTCGTACTTCGTACAAATCGAAGCAGCCTTTCCCACAACTTCACCCATCATACCGCATGTTTTCATCACGCGCACCGTCCCCAGAGCTTCGTGAGTCACGCTGATGCAACGCCCCGCCATAAACAGATTGTTGATATTGCGAGAGTAAAAGGAACGGTAGGGAACCGGGTAACCGTATTGACGATCGACGCGACGATCGTGAATCGCGATCGAAATGAACGGGTTCGATTCGAATTCGCCAACGTATTGTTTCTTGGGGTAATGCAAATCGATCGACCACGTGCTCGGGACACAGCCGTCCGGGAACTCGCGTTTATTGACGATGTCTTCTTGAGTGAGGACGACGTCGCCCATCAGGCGGCGAGATTCGCGGGGACCGCCGATATAGGCGATCCAGGTCAGAAACGCGGTTTTATGATCGTCGGCCCCGTCCCGATTCTTCATGGCGTTAAACGCGCCGTAAACGGCTCGCAGGTTCCAGTCGCGGATCGCTTCAGCTTCCTCGATGGGATCCTTGTCGAAACCGGATTCCCAGAACCATTGACCGTGATGATCGCGGGGATAGGGGAAATCTTTCATCGTCAAATCGAGCGCCCAGGGAGTTTTCGGAAACTCGACCGACTCCTCTCCCTCAGCCCACGCCCACATATTGCTCATCCCCATGCGGCCTTTCGGTTCCATCTCCCAATCCGCTTCCGCGAGATAACCGATCGTGCCGTGCCCGGTACAATCAACGAACAAGGGAGCTTCAAATTTCTTGTGCTCGCTGGTTCGCGTATCGAAGGCGTAGACTGCCGTGACCTGATTCCCGGCAGTATCGACCTTGTAAGCATGATGATTCAGAAAGAGATCGATATTCGGTTCGGCTCGAACGATTCGTTCTTTTTTCGCGTCTTCAAATTCCTCATAGGTTCCCGGAGACTTTTTGGCGCTATCCGCGAACTCTTCGACGATTTCTCCGATGCGGGGATATTTACCGCGACGGATATTACCCATCGCCCAGACGCGTACCTCACTGGAACCGTTTCCTCCCAGAACGGGACGATTTTGGATCAGGGCGACTTTGCAGCCCATTCGCGAGGCCGAAATCGCGGCCCCCATTCCGGAATAGCCGCCCCCGACGACCACGAGGTCGTATCCCTCGAAAGCAGTCGGTTCTTCCTCGAACCCCAGCAATTCTCGACGCCATCCGGGCAGAATCTGGCCTTCGTTCGGAGGAACGTCTCCCTTTTCGGTGGTGAAATAGAGGGAATCGCAACGTCCGTCAAACCCCGTGAGATCATCGAGAGCGAGACTTACGTTCGTGTTCTCAATCGTGACTTCACCGCCGTACTGCCATTGCCAGTTCTTACCTTCGGTTCCGAAGGTCGTCTCCAGCGGCGAGCCGTTTACGATCAACCGAAACCGTCCAGGGTCTCCGGGCGCCTCCCAGCGAGCCACCCAATCGAAGGTTCGGACGTAAACGTGATAGGTTCCCGATTTCGGAAAGCTCACTTCCGTGGCCGCATCCTCTACAGGACGCCCCAGACCATGAGCCAGCAGATAAGGGGATCCCATGTTATTAATAAACTGGGTATCGAGCTTCCAACCGCCGTGCGTTTCAAAACTCTCGGCCTCCACGAGCAACTCGGCAGCATTTACAGCCGGGGTAAAACTCAGCACGATCAACAGCAGGGCGAACGACGAACGCAACATATCTACGAACCTTTGAGAGTTGGAATTATCTATCAGACAGCCAACGCCTGCTATCCTAACCTCTCACAACGCCGTCACGCCAGCGTAATCATTTCGATGCGTCGCCGCGCGGTTTCTTTCCTTCCGTGGGTCTCCGTTTTCTTCCGTTTCATCCGTGTTCTTACTGCTTCCCTTCGCGTGATTTCCACGGTCTGCTCTTCGCTGAATCGTGATCGGTGATACCTCAATTTCTATCCGAGAAATCCGCGTCATCCGCGGTCTGTCAATTTGGGATTTTTGATTTCTGATTTTGGAACGGTGCCTGGCCTCTTGTGCTCACGCACCCCGT
>JABURQ010000120.1 GCA_014762625.1 Planctomycetaceae bacterium
CTGGATCTGCTCAAACGGTTTACGAAAATCTAAGTGCCATTCGTGTCCTTCACCGGATGGAGTTAGAAAATTTTTACAATTTTATGAGTAGACCGCGAATGTAAGTATGTTTTGTGTGGCTTCCTTCGATTGTGTGACAATACTCTGTTTCATCCAGGTTTTTTTATTGGCCCAGTATAGTCAGACGATTTTAGTCACTTGTACTGCACACGCTTTGTAAGCCGGTTGATGTGAATGGGGGTCAAAGATTCCAAGTGTCAGTTGGTTAGTTCCTTCGTAGTGCATTGGGAGAAAGACCTGACCGGGTTTGACCGAGTTCGTAAGCACTGCTCGCGCTCGAATCTGACCTCGTTGAGACTTCACCGTGACTTGCTCGTTTGCTCGAATATGACGTTCTGAAGCATCTTTTGGATTCAGTTCGACAAATATTTTCTCCGGGTAGAGTTTTCTCAAAACCGCAGAT
Organism: Planctomycetaceae bacterium; assembly: GCA_014762625.1. Taxonomy (GTDB): domain Bacteria; phylum Planctomycetota; class Planctomycetia; order Planctomycetales; family Planctomycetaceae; genus JABURQ01. The sequence goes on from JABURQ010000120.1 coordinate 464, forward strand.
TGGCTGGTTCGAGTCTGTGTGTGCCACTGAGAGGCGGAACCGCGACCGGTTAATAGGATGAGAGGAAATTTAGAATTGATTTGTTCTGGCATCGCTCGGGTTGGATTGAAAAGGAATTTCGCTCGACCGTCTGAGTGAAAAAATTTTCCGTCCGAGAAGAGTCTTCGTTCTTGTGCGAGATCAGAGCTTCCTGCGGGTAGTGGCCATTGGATGCCTCCGGCTCGATCCAGCGCGGAGTAGTTCTCGATTCCCGTGATATCACAGGGTTGGTCTTGCGAAAATTTCTTCAAAAGCTCAAACACTTGATCGGGTGTTTCCCAGTCCTCGAACAAGTCACCACATCCCCAGTAATGTGCGATGAGTCGAAAAATATTAAAGTCAGAAAGAGAATCTCCGGGAGCCTTATGAACTTTTTTCAAGCGACCGATGCGACGCTCCGAGTTGATAAAGGTCCCTTCTTTCTCTCCCCAACCTGCAGCGGGTAAAATCAGATCCGCTTGTTGAGCTGTCTCCGTCGTGTGGTACATGTCCTGCACGACCAGGAAATCCAGCCGATCCAGGATGTCTCGACACTGATTCTGGTTGATCCAGGAGTGAGCTGGATTTGTGCAGATGACCCACAATCCTTTGATTTTTTCTCTCAAAATTCCTTCGATAATCTGATGGTAAGGCCAGCCGTTCTCTGAGGGGATTCGATCGACATCGCATCCCATGACCTCAGCGATTTTCTGGCGATGTTCTCGATTTTCGAAGTCGTGACCTCCTAGCAGGTTGGTGGTGTTGCTGAACAGTCGCGAGCCCATGGCGTTACACTGGCCGGTGATGCTGTTCGCTCCGGTCCCAGGTCGTCCAATATTACCGGTCATCAAGGCCAGATTGATAATCGCTTGCGCGGTGCGAACCCCCTGGTGTGATTGGTTGACTCCCATCGTCCACCAGAAAGACACGCGTTTTCCGCTGTGAATGAGTTCGGCAAATTTGTTGACGTCGTCGAGATTCAGGCCGGTCTCTGAGATGAGACGCTCGTCGGTGTATTGCCGAACGAACGCCGAGAACTCCTCAAATCCATTCGTCGAGTTCTCGATGAACGATTCATTGATCCAACCATTCTCGATCAGAATTCGAGCGATCCCATAGCAGAGTGTTTGATCGCTTTTCGGTTGGAGTGGGAGATGGAGCGAGGCGTTCATGGCGGTTTCCGTCATCCGCGGATCGACCACAATGATTTCTGGAGAATGAGGATTTCGCATCACGCGTTCCCACATGATGGGGTGAGCAATACAGAGATTGCTTCCCACCAGAACAATGACATCAGACTCTTCAAAATCCGAGTATGTATAGGGAGGAGCGTCAAAACCGAATGATTGCTTATAAGCGACGACTGCTGTGGCCATACACTGTCGTGTGTTGCCGTCTCCATGCTTGAGTCCCATGCCGAATTTTGTCAGCGCGCCCAAAAATGCCATTTCTTCTGTGGGCATCTGCCCCGTGCTGAGAAATGCAACGGAGTCTTGGCCATGTTCGTGCTGGATGGTTTGAAATCGATCGACAAAAGCGTGCATGGCAGTATGCCAGTCTGTCGGCTTGAGCTCTCCTCGTGAATTTCGGATCCAGGGCGTGGTGGCTCGCTCGGGAGAGTCAAGAACGCTGAGGGCCTCCCAACCTTTAGGGCAGGCCATCCCCAGATTGACGGGATAGTCGGTGGTGGGGGTCAGGTTGACTGCTTCCCCATCTTTCAGGTGGACTCTCAGACTGCATCCCGTTGAGCAATATCCACACACCATGTCAGTGGTGGCATCGGGAGCGGTTTTCTCCGGAACTTTTCCTAGACCGAACTGTCCTGGTTTTAACAGCAGTTCCCTTGTCAGAGGGCCTGACTTGTCGCGAAGCAGTCGCTTCATATTCTTCAAGATCGATTTCACGCTCGCTTACCATTTCCAAGTCAGGATCTGAGTGCGCCTGGCATTCTCGGAGATGCACAGGCGGAGAAAAATTGATAGCGCTCAATCAGTTCTCCCGAAAAACAGAATAGAAAACTGAGGCAAATTGCCAGACATTGGGGCGACGGTTCGAGAGGCCCCCCAGAGGTTGTCCGCATCAGAATCAGTGGAATGAAAACTGTCCCCAGTCCTCCGCTGAGGAATCGTAATGTGGTCGCTCTTTTCAGAGGACCAAGCATCAATTGTGCCGATCGTTTCAAAGGGGACTGCCGACGAGACAGCAAATGGTGAAAGACAACAGCTTCAAAAAACAGTTTCATCGCACCGGAAATCATCAGAGCCGACAACATAATTCTGACGAATGGATGTGCCCAGTCTTGGCTGGCAGGGTCGATAAACAGCCGGTAAACCGTGATGGAGGAGAGCGTGGCTGATACGCCAAGCATGACAGCCGTCAAACAAAACTTTGTCAACGTCCTACCGAAACTCCAGAATTCCCTTCCTGTGAACACGTAAATCATGATGGAACAGAACAGACCACTCAGACCTGAGATGGCAACGCCTTGTTTCACCAGCGGTAACCAACTGGAGGTTGGCGAGAACCACGCCAGTGAGGCGAACAGCATCGCCGATGCTGCGAACACTCCAAAGGCAACAATCTCACGACTGAGCCAGGAATGTCGTAGCCCAATGACGGCCCGGTAGGCATACTGCGGGCGTCCTAAGTGCAATGTACTGGCTCCCAGAGCAATCAGCCCGACGAAAAGGGCGTTGGATGCATGCAACTGTCGAAATGCCGGTAGCACAGAAGGGGACAAAAAATGTTCCAGAAGCATCCCCACCAGAAAAGCTCCCACAGAAAGCTGTGTCAGGACCAACATGATGATTAATGGCCAGTGCGGGTGTTGAGGATTCACATCGTGGTAGTCAGTGGGAAGCGTATTTTTGGGGAAGACTCGGGATGTTTTATAGTTTGTTGTGGGAAGAGTGATCTGCGGATCAGGTGCTGCGGGTAGGAAATGATCAATCTCAGCATTTTCGATCACCTGTTGTGTTTCGACGACTTTGATCGAGATTGCTTCGTGAGGGCAGGCCTGAACACAAGCTGGAGCCTCGCCATCCGCGAGGCGATCGCTGCACATGTCACACTTGCGGACGATTCCTTTACCTGCGTGATATTTGGGAACATCATAGGGGCAAGCTAATGTGCAATATTGGCAACCGAAACATTGATCGTCGAGATGTTTCACGATGCCGGTGATCGGATCTTTTTCGTACGCATCAACGGGGCAAGCTGTCATACAACCCGGTTCGAGGCAATGGTGACAGGCTGTTGTAACATGCTGCATGACCGGATTGGTTTGCGAACCTCCCATCAATAATCCGACATCTCGCCACGTTTCTTGCTCGTCCAGACCGTTCAGCGAATGGCAGGCGGTCACACACGCTTTGCATCCCGAACAGCGATCCAAATCAACCTCGAACGCATATTGCTGCCCGGCCTCAGGAAGAGACGTCGGTAACAGTTTGGAGTAGTAACGAGCTTGTTCGGGGAGACCGGCTTCGTGGTCGGAACTAAATGCTTCAACGGCGGTAAGTTGTTTTTGTTGGTTGAGTAATCGCTTGACCAGGTCTAGATCATCGTGAGAGGCAGGCGGAGGGTCCACGATCGGCAACAAACCTGTTGTCATCTGTTTTGTTTCCGATTCCCGGGCGTTGATCGTGTCGATCGAACTCATCCGTTTCTCTTCCCTGCCGTTAAGTAGACGACTATTAATTGTGAGTCCGTTCCGATATTGCGAGGCGGGTCATCGGAGAGTCGGTCCCGTCATTTCAGTTGAACGGTGGCTGCTTCGTGGTTGCCTGTCGATGATTGCTGAGAGCAGCCATTGCATCCGGGCGAGGACGTCTCACATGATGCGGCCAAACCGGCACCGATTTCGGTTCCGAGAATTTTGTCGAGATACTCCGTGGGAGGGAGCAACAAATGGACTTCGTTGTCTTCCACTTTGACGGGAAAGGTTCGAATCTCGTAGCTCTCGTCCTGGAGGGACCGACCATCTTTGAGCGAGAATGTTTTTTTATGAAGCGGACAAGCGACTTTGGGAGTGCCTTGTTTGTCACCCAGTATTCCTCGCGAAAGCACGAAGGCTTTTTTATGAGGACACATATTTTGAGTCGCGTACCAGTCACCGTTGCTGCTGAAGTTAAAGACTGCGATTTGAGATCGTCCATATTTAATGGTCGCTCCTCCCCCCAACGGAAAATCATCGGTGGTTCCCACCCGGATCCATTCGCGTTCGTCGCTCGCCTGTTGCTCGATCTGTTGTTGTTCGCGAGCTAGATTTTCGAATTGTTCGAGAGAAACGAACTCACTCGGCCAATCAGCTGGCCGCTGCTGATCTCGTTGCGGAATGATTTCGAGTGTTGACTCTGTTTCATCCGTATTAACGAACTGACGAAACCATTTTCGTTTCGAGGGATCGTTGACTACGGACGTCCATTCGCATTGATAGGTTTCAATCAGACGCTGCATCATGGATTCGAGGTCATCGCAGATGTCCAATTTGTCTTCAATGACAACTTCCCGGATATGATCAACACCACCTTCCAGTTTCTCACACCATACGGAGGTCCGTGTCAACTTGTCTGCTGTAGAGATGTAATACATCAGAAATCGGTCGATATATCGAATTGCAGTGTCGAAATCGATATCGGCTGCCAGAAGTTCAGCGTGACGAGGTGTAGCACCGCCGTTGCCGCAGACATAGAGGTTGTAGCCATTCTCCGTCGCGACAAGTCCGACATCCTTGCCTTGCGCCTCGGCACACTCACGAACACACCCGGAAACGGCCATTTTGATTTTGTGAGGGGCCCGAATGCCTTTGTATCGATTCTCGATATTGATCGCGCTACCCACAGCATCCTGAACGCCATATCGGCACCAGGTTGTTCCGACACAACTCTTCACCGTTCGTAGAGCTTTCCCGTATGCATGACCGCTTTCAAAGCCGGCATCAATCAGACGCTCCCAGATTTCCGGAAGATGCTGAGCCGGCGCTCCGAAGAGGTCGACTCGTTGACCGCCAGTGATTTTTGTATACAGGCCATATTCTTTGGCAACTTCTCCTAACACAATCAGCTTTTCGGGAGTAATTTCTCCCCCTGGCACCCGAGGCACGACAGAGTAAGTTCCATCGCGCTGGATGTTTGCCAGGAATCGGTCGTTTGTATCCTGCAGCGTCTGGTGTTCTGTCTCCAGCAGATGATCGTTCCAGAGACTTGCCACGATCGACGCGATGGTTGGTTTACAGATTTCGCAACCGTGTCCGGAACCATACTTTGATAACACATCGTGAAACGATTTGAGTTCTTTCAGTTTGATGAGTGCAAACAATTCTGTACGCGAATACTGAAAATGCTCGCAGAGATGATTGACGACGGTTTTCCCTGCTCTTTTCATTTCGTCATTGAAGATGTTCGTAACTAACGGCATGCAGCCACCACATCCACCGCCCGCTTTGGTACAGGCTTTCACGGCCCCCGGAGAATCCAAGCCATGCTCTTCAATCGCGTCACAAATTTGTTGCTTTGTAACGTTATTGCACGAACAGACCTGAGCGGTAGCCGACATGCTGTCTGCTCCTCCGAATAGAGACGAGTCCTGACTTCCAGCAATGAGTTCATGAGGTTTGCAGGGAATCGGCGCATCACTTTTGACGAGCATGGAAAGCATTCCATAGTCAGATGCGTCACCGACAAAGATCCCTCCGAGGAGTCGTTTTCCGTCGGGAGTAAAGAACAACTTTTTATAAACTTGATCGAATTGATCGTGATAAATGATGGGGGATGCATCTGAAGGGTCTGGGGTGTAGTTCCCAAAACTGGCAACATCGACTCCCATGAGTTTCAGTTTGGTGGAAAGGTCAGCTCCAAGAAAACTTTCCGAACCTCCCGTGAAATTTTGGGCGACAACTTTCGCCATTTCGTATCCAGGAGCTACCAGCCCATACACCATTCCCTCATGCAAGGCGACTTCACCGATCGCATAGATGTTGGGGTCGGACGTCTGGAGCCAGTCGTTCACACGGACTCCTCCCCGTTCTCCAATTTCAAGTCCAGACTCGCGAGCAAGTTCATCTCGCGGGCGAATCCCGGCGGCGACAATAATCAAACCGACTTCAATCTCTCCACCATCCGTAAACTCCAGCTTTTCAACAACGCGATCGCCATGCACCTCTTGGCTCGCTTTGTTGAGAAGGACATCCACTCCCAGATCTTCGATCTTCTCGACAAGCACTTTTGAGCCGATCTCATCGATCTGTCGAGGCATGAGACGCCCATTGTATTCAATGACCGAAGTTTTCAGTCCCAGATCGTGGGTGGCTTTGGCGGCCTCCAGCCCGAGGAGCCCACCACCGATGACCGCAGCATGTGTGACTTTCTTGCCATATTCGATGATCTGTTCGAGATCTTCGATCGTGCGATAAACAAAGACACCCCGCTTGTTAATGCCGGGGATCGGAGGCACGAACGGATATGATCCGGTCGCCAGAACAACATGGTCGTACGCAATTTCGACTCCTTTGTCCGAGCGAACAACTTTCGCATCCCGGTCGATTTCGCTGGCACGATCTCCAATGTGTAAGTCGATATGATGTTGCTCGTACCAATCGAGTCTGGCCAACATCAATTTTTCGGCATTGCGATGAGCGAAGAACGATGTCAGGCCGACACGATCGTAGGCAGCTCTCGACTCTTCACAGAATGTGACGATCTGATATTTATCTTGAGTGTCGTACTCGACCAGATTTTCGCAAAAACGATGTCCCACCATGCCGTTTCCGATGACGACGAGGGTTTCTTTTTTCGACGAATTGTGACAGGAGTCTGACATAGTTGCTCTCGCTGAGATGATCCTCCCGATGCCTTCGGGAAGCCCATGATTAAATCGATTCACATCAAGGCAGGTGGAAGCCAACGTCTCGCATCAGCTGATCGCTCCCACAACTTCGAGCTCCCTTCGGCGTTGATCGCGGGCGGCATCCGCTTCAGCTTTCGCTTCCGACTCTGCTGCCTCATTGAACCGAACAGTCAATGTCAGGAAGGAAATGCACGTCACCAACCCTCCAAGAATCAACAACGCCGTCGGCCAGGTGATGGCGCTCGACTTAAACAGAAAGCCAGCTGCAACTGCCCCTGCATTTCCACCAGCTCCCACGATACCCGAGACCGACCCAAGTGCTTTTTTGTTAATAAACGGAACGACCGAGTAGGTCGCCCCTTCGCTCATCTGGACACAGAGACTGAACACAATCAAAGTCGGGATAGCCAGGACCAGAACATTCATCTGAGAGAACAGCATCAATGCCAGCCCCTCACAGAAAAGAATCATGAATAACCAGCGAACGCGCCCGTTTAACCCCCATCGTTCTCCGAACTTGTCTCCTAACATGCCTCCACATGTTCGAGCAAAGATGTTCATCAACCCGAAGAGACTGGCAATTAAACCCGCCAGGCTGACCGCTTTGACGCTACTCATGCGTTGAAATTCATCAAAGTAATCCACGAAGTAGAGTGCTGCGACGTTATTGATTGTCAGCTCGATCCCAAAGCAGGCTCCGTAGATCACGAACAGCGCCCAGACGCGTCTATCTCTGCAGGCTTCTAGAAAAGTACCGTTCACGCTCTTTTTCTCAGGCATAAGGCCTTTCTCACGGAGCTCCTTGAAGTTTCCGTCGGGGGCATCCTGAGTCATAAAGAAATACGCCAATCCGGTTAATGCACACATGATACCGGCGATGAACATCGATGTTCGCCAACCGAGCTCACTGCTGAAACCCAACGTTCCGACGAAAAATGCAAACACCAAAGGCATCACTAATTGTGTGACACCGCCCCCCAGATTTCCCCAGCCTGCAGTCGTCGCGTTGGCCGTTCCAACGCAGTTTGGAGCAAACATCACTGAAGTGTGATACTGTGTGATGACGAAAGAGGCTCCGATCACTCCTATCGCAATGCGAAATATTAAAAATGAGGTGAAGCTGTCGGCAAACCCGATCGCCATTACGGGAACTGAGCCAACCAGCAACAGGCCCGTGTAACAGTAGCGCGGCCCAACTTTGTCACACAACCAACCGATGAAGAGCCGAGCGATAACAGTGATGGAGACCGAACCGATGATGCACCATCCGATTTGCTCCTTGGTCAAAGCGAGCTCTTCCCTCACCACTTTCATCAGTGGCGCAATTCCAAACCATGCAAAAAAGCAAAGAAAGAAAGCGAACCACGACATGTGAAATGCCCTCATCTGAACGGACTTAAAATCAAATAACCGGATTCGGGTTGCCTTGTTTTGTAGCTCCATGATTCAGGCCTCTGTTGGATTATTGGATTAATCGAACTCGAAATGGCGCTGCCGAGTCGATGGAGCATTCAGCATGCGGTATGCCTGAAATGGCACTTGCACGAAGATCGTAGTTGAGACTTCGGAGATCCGAAGTGAAATCTGGACAATCACTCCTCTTAAGTTGCTCGGAGACAGATTCTCAATTCCACAAGCCTCACGGTGCCGAGCATTGATGCACAATCTCCGTGCAGAAAATCTCACTCATCTCGATTGCTGTGCAAATCAAATTCGCTGGAATCTCTGATTCACACTAGGGTTGAAGCGTTCATTCAATACAGCATTTGACGAGTGGGGGATATTGGCACGTTTTTTTCTCTCTTGCATTTGCATGAAACAAAGTCCGTCCACAACTCGTGCTCAGAGCATGGACCTCCCACCATTGAATACCGATCAGAGCAGCCGTGAACCGCTCAAGATTTTGCAGAGAAGATTTCTCCGTGGAATGCTTGCGATCGCCGTTTTGGCCATGCTTAATCAACTCGTATTGCAACCCTGGTTGATTCAATTGACCGCAGATGCCCCCACGATGAATGTTGCGGGGCGTCAGCGTATGCTAAGTCAAAAACTCTCTAAAGCCGCTCTGGAATTGACCGATCGACGTCACTCTGCGGGGGAACGTGCACCTCGTGAAGAGTTACAAGAAGCTTTGAGCGATTGGTCAATTGCCCATCGAGGACTTCAGTTCGGAAACTCAGATCTTGAGCTCCCGGTTAATGAGAGTTCTGTCATTCAGTCTGCGTTTGAAGACCTGGATCCTCATTTTCAAAAAATTCAGGCAGCCGCTCAAGAACTGATATCGCCGGACATTGATGAAGCGACTCAACAGAGGCTGACGGATGTGATTCTCGAAGAAGAAGGAAAATACCTTCCAAAGATGCATCGCATTGTCGGTTTGTTTGAGTCCGAATCTCGTAAGAGAGTCTCGCAATTGCGTCTCGCAGGATGGGGGATTCTGCTTGCTATCTTGATACTTCTCACAGCATTGTCACATTTCGCGATTCAGCCTGTAATGAGAGTAATCGAGCAAAGAGTGAAGGAACGCACGATTCGCCTGGAGACGATGAACAAACAGTTGGAACAGGAAATTGACGAGAGAGAATCTGCCGAACAAAGAACGCGTCAACTGCTCGATCAGTTGGCACATTCATCGAGACTCAATTCCCTGGGGCAAATGGCGGCCGGTTTAGCTCACGAATTGAATCAGCCATTAGGTGCTATTGTTAATTACTCGGAAACAGCTCAATGTTATCTCGAACAAGAGCCTCGAAAAAACATACAGGCATTAGATGTTCTCACAAAGATTTCTTCCGCGAGCTTACGTGCGGGGACGATCGTGCATCGTCTTCGAAGTTTCATCCGGAAAGACAGAGAGGTGAAAGAATCCGTCAACATCAGGGAGCTTGTCACCGAGGTTGTCGAGCTCTGTTCTCCGGAAGCCAGGCAAGAAAATGTTCGGATCGAAGTCAAATTCAGTGCCGACCAGGATTCCAGGGAGTCTCCGGTTGTCGACGTGATTCAAACTCAACAGGTCCTGGTAAATCTGCTCCAAAATGCGATGCAAGCGATGCAGGAGGTCGATCGAACGAGGCGTTTGATTTCTATTCTGATCAGTTATGAAACGGAAGACGAACTAAGGGTTGACGTCACAGATCGAGGGAAAGGATTCACTACCAAAGACGTCGAGACCATGTTCACTCCTTTTTATACAACTCGCAAAGAGGGACTTGGAATGGGATTGGCCATCTGTAGATCGATTATCAGCGATCACGGTGGGCAATTCTGGGCCAGTTCTCCGGGGGTGGGTCAAGGCGCAACCTTTTCACTCACGTTACCACTTGTCACCAAAGATGAACAAACAGCCAATTATTTACATCATTGACGATGATGACGACATGCGATCGTCACTGGATGGCTTACTGAAAGCGTGCGGTTATGCGACTGTTCCGTTTGCATCGGCAATGGAATTTCTCGATCAATATTCCCCTGACGATTTCGGATGTGTCATCGTCGATCATCAAATGCCCGAGATGAGTGGTCTGGAATTGCTGGAGAGATTGTTCGATATGGGGGAGCTTTCAATCACTGTTTTGTTCATCACCGCGTATGCTGATGTCCCAACAGCCGTTTCCGCCATGAAATATGGAGCGATCGATTTTCTTGAAAAACCGTTTGAACGAAAAGAGCTAATTACGAAAGTCGAACAGGCACTCCAGCGAGAACAAGTCAAGTCAGAGCTGCGGTTGAAGCGCACCGGTCTCTGTGAAAAATTTGACCGCCTCTCAACGAAAGAAATGGAGACTCTCGATCTCTTGCGTCAGGGACTTCCCAATAAAGCTATCGCCTCTCAGTTGAATATTACCGAGCGAGCTGTGGAGATGCGTCGTGCGAGAATGATGGAAAAACTCGCAGTCCAGACGATCGCTTCTCTATTTGAAGAATTTGCTGACTACAGGGCTTTCCAGAAATCCTGATGTCATTTTCCAATCAGAAGTCGAGCACGGTTTGGCAATAAAACTGACTGGCATCTGGTCTCGGTGCTCCGTTCTCAATTGCATCACCATACCAAAACCAAAAGTATCCGAGTTGGACATTCATGGATGAGTTGATGGTGAATGTGGTCACGAGATCAAGCTCGTTCCCGATATGACGCCCCGGTGTCCCAGTGGCAAACCCGGCTCCCACAATGTTGTAGACGCTGTCGTTTTCCGTTGCTCGATGAAACCAGTGGAACGTCCCGGAGCAGGACACCTTATTGTGCGGTTTGATCGATGCCTGCAAAGCAGAGTCAAGCAGGTTTTGCCCCGAGAAGTTATCGATCAATCCCCAGTAGGCATGTCCCAACGGATAGAGTGTGTAAACTGTGTTGATCTCTCCATCCGTCGGATCGTCGTCACCCGATCCCCAGAAAAAGATGCCGTTGAATGTAGGTGAACCCGGTAGAGCATTGAATGTGTATCCGGCTAAAGCAGAAAAAAAACCCGCCTGGACATCCTGATTCACACCTCCGAAGTTGTCTTCTCCAAACTGATACGCCCCCTCGATATCCCAAGCCCAGGTTCCCACGACCTCGCACAAATCTTCAACGGGCTTCTTCCCAGCCCAGCGAACACCGAGAGTATGACGATCCCCATCATGTCGCATCGGGTTTGGATTTTCTTCAAGGCTCCAGATCCAATAGAAATCCAAAGTGTTGTTTTTCAACCCGGAGTAAGTGGAATAAATTCCGTTGACTTGTCGATCGTGATCGGGAGTGTCATAGGCTTCGGAATCAAACTTCGAACCACCGGCTGCGGCATTGACGCTGTTCATCGCAAATGCATCGATCGACCAGTCTTCTCCCTGATAGAGCAGTTTGTGCCCCTCAAAGTTCCGATACGTGTTCCCCCATCCGAGATTGGAGAGGACGTGCTGGCTTCCGTATTTCAGAAACTGTCGACCGTAGCGATAACTCAGATTGCCGGCGCCCAGATCTCCAATGTTGATTTCCGCGTAGTAACGCAAGAGGTCAGCTCGATTGACATCAATTCCCACTGGTGTCAGGGGAGCATCGTAACCAAAAGCAGAAGCATCGATCCCTTCGACATATCCTGTGAAAAGGTCTTGGTAGGTTAATGATCCATAAGCCGTCAAACGCCAAAGCTGATATTGAGTTCGAGCTCCCGTTGTGGGGACCCCCGGAAGAAGGCGATTCGCTTCATCCATGTAACGATGTCGGATGGCCCCACCGACAGAGTAAGTAAAATCATCACTTAAACAGGAAGCTTCCTGAGAGCAGAGATCAAGTTTCGGATTCTCAGAGAAAATTTCATCCAGAAGACAAGAGGGGTTCGTGGAGACACAGAGGTCTCTTGCACATGTTTCACAACACTGGTCACTATTCACCTCCCCTGCAAATGCATTTTTCGTGTGGGCCGTATTCAGACAAACTGCCATCAGTATCAGAGAATAGACAGTAACACGTAGATTGCAGAGCATTCTGCTCTCCTCTTAAAAGTTGACTCTCAAGAACGCTTTGAGTGTCACGAACGAATTTCTCCAGGCTGAGAATGTCAACGATTTGCTACGGTCTTAGCAAAACGAGACCGTTAGTAGAGTTTCTTCGGTTAAGAAGCTTATTCTCTGAACGGGCTGACAGATCAATAAACCTCACATCATTAATGAGGTCGAGATTGTCATAAAAACTGGTAAAACCAGAAAAGTCTAACTTCGGAAACCCGTAGTCAGTCTATGAACCACCAGTATCAAGATGCTGATTCGAGATCCGTGGCCAGCCTGCATCTGCATGGGCAGAAAAGTGTTCTCGCTCAAAACCACATGACGAATGGTGCATTCACCAGATGCTCAAAGATTCGAAAAATTGCTGGTATTCAATGTCTCACAGAATTCCCTCGAACGCACGTCCCTTGACTAAGCGGCTCAATCAGGTCGCGAACCGTAGCGACCGATACCGGGGGTTTTTGAGACCATAGTCTTTGGCTGTCGCCGGATTACGGTAGATTTTACTAACGCAGGTTTCATCGTCCGGATGCAGTTACGGCAAATCGCCTCGCCGCACAGGTCTTTTCCACCGGTGGTAGAACGGGAAGTCCTTACAATGGCAAGAACAACTTAACGGACAAACCCCTCTAGCTCCTTCAAGAATCTTTCGGGACATTTGCTGTGAATCTGATGTCCGACACCATTGAAGCTTACACATTTGAAATTCGTCAACTGTTTTTTGGCGATGGCGAGATCGGCGTCTGTCAACGTCCCGCCAGCAGTCGCATCCCCTTGTAAAAGCAACACCGGACACGTGGCCTGAGACCAGAGCGATTCGTGGTCAAAGTCATCGAGCCATTGGGAGGCGATGAGAGGCGAGAAGATATCAGGATCGAGTTCCCTGATGCATTCCGCACTGAAGCGTAATGACTGGCGATCACGGACCTCCCCCAAACTCACTGTCCCTTCAGGCGTTGGTAGACGAATTTCAGCGAGAGCGTTGGCCATCCGATCCACATCGCCCCGCTGCCGCGCCACTGATTGCATCCCGGTGAATAATGCAAGATACGAGGTATCTGCGATGCCATTGCCCATGGTATGAAACGGAGGGTCTTCCAGGATCGCACGCGACACCAATGATGGGCACTTTGCCGCTAACCACAAGGCCACCATTGCGCCGAGTGAATGTCCGAGAACCGTGATTGGTTCGTTAAACCTCTCCTGAACAAATTCCGTCGTCGCTTGTGCATAGTCTACGACGCGATAGCCGTCCGTCGTCCAACGCGATTGGCCGTGACCAGAATGATCGATGGCCACCACCCGCCACTGTTTGGTCAGTTTCGGTAGGACTACTTCCCAATCACGCCTGTTGCGCGTCACTCCATGAAGCAGCAACAGCCACGGCCCCTCGCTGGAATATTCTACACAGTGGATACCATGGTCCGTCATCTCTCTATTCCGCCTTGACAATTGTAGGAAACGGTTTTGCAAGTTGGCCAGCTTTAATCACACCACCTTGCATCACAGCGAGGAACTTGGAGCGGTCTTCCAGCACTGAAATATCCTGAATCACGTCGCCATCGACCACCAAGACATCTGCAAGCTTGCCCGCCTCGAGCGTCCCGAAATCGTCACCTCGGCCCATAATCTCGGCACCTGTTTTCGTCGCGCAGGTGATGACCTCGATAGGTGTCAGACCAACATCGTTGACGAAGAACGTCAACTCGCGTGCATAATCTCCATGCGGATTCCAGCCAAATCCGTAGTCACCACCCATGCCCAGTCGCCCTCCGGCCCGCAGGATGTGACGCGCGCTCTCGATCCCGCCATCGAGTGTTTCCTGATGGCCGTCGATGACTCGTTGAGAAAGCCCAAACTCCTCTCCGCGGATGACGCTTACTTTTTCAAAATACAACGCCGGAACGCAAGGAACGTCTCGCTCCAGCAGCAAGTCCAGTGCTTCGTCATCTATGAATGTGCCGTGTTCGAGACAATCATAACCGGCACGCAGGGCATTCTTGATTCCTTCCGTTGCTCGACAGTGCCCCGTGACCTTCAGCCCGTGATTGTGAGCGGTGGCCACAACGGCCTCCATTTCTTCAGCAGTCATGCAGAGCGTGTGATGGTCGTTGATGTCTGGCGAGGCCGCGTCGCCTGTCGGATAGGTCTTAACCCATTCGATCCCATCCTTGACCAGGGCGCGAACGGCTTTGCGAGCGTCTTCTTGCCCATTGATGATGAACACCAACCCTTCCATACCGATCTTGCGGAACTCTGGATTCCAGTCCATTAAACCGCCGGCCGAACAAATCTCGCGCCCACTTGAGGCCAACCGCGGCCCCATAATCAGATCCTCTTCAATCGCCTTTTTGAGCCAGACATCGACATTAAACAGGCATCCCCCCGACCGAGCCGCGGTATACCCGCATTCGAGTGCGAGTCGGCAATTGACCGACGCGAGCAGCGAGACGTATTCGACCGGATATTTGATGTCGAGATCTTCCAGCGAGCGGACGTTGAAGTAAGTAGCGTGAAAATGTGCCTCAACCAGTCCCGGCAGGATGGTGCCACCGCGGGCGTCGATATGAACGGCACTCTCAGGAATTTCTGGAGCATTCGAGAGCGTGCCTGCATACTGGATCATTCCAGAATCGATGAGTACGGCACCGTCCTGAACGGGATCAGCACCTGTTCCTAAGACGACTTGTCCATTATGGATCAAAGTCATGTCGCTGGCAGTCTTCATAAAATTCTCCTTGAGGCGCGTCCGAGATACCGGCAGTTCATCATCATAGACGTCTCATTCGTTTCATTCTTCATAAATACGCGATGGATTATAATAGGTTCTCGATTTCTTAATGGTTCCGACTTTGTCCGGCCACTCAAACTCGACGGGCCGGCCTGGTTCGATCAGATAGTCCCGTGAGAATCCTTCAAATCAAAGGATGAGTGTCAACTTCCTCAACGATTAGACTGTCTAAGTCGATCAGGCCCCCTTTGATCGTTGAGAATCCAAACCGATTAATCAAAAGCGTTGGGGAAAGATCTGCCGAATGGAGCTTAGTGCAAAACGATGTAGTTATTTGGCCACATCAAAGTCGTCGAACGGGAGGCTCTTGAACTTGAGCGAATATCGCTGGTTGTCCTCAACGTAGTAGGTCAAGAGTACGCGGTCACCGGCCACGCGGGCGCTGATATAGGAGTAGGTTTTCTTGAGATCACCTGCAATCATGATCGGTTTCGACCACGTCCGACCTTCGTCTCTAGAAATGCGAGCGACGAGTGGCGTTCGCCGGCCACCATGGCTTTTCGCTGTTGAATCAACGTGTGGATTGTGGAAGATCAGCCAACCTTGTTTGGCTGGTAAAGGAATCAAAGTTGCCGGGGCCTCAGGAGACGTGAGGTTCCCCTCGCGTGCCTTGCTCCAAGACTCGCCACCGTCGGTCGACTCGGTGACCCAGATTTTTCCCATTTGTGTGCGAATGATCTGATACAACGAACCATCCTCCCGTTCAATCACACCTGGCTCCATCGCACCTCGCTTGGGCACCGAAACAGCATTACGGCTTCTGGACCACGTTTTTCCATCATCATCCGAGTAGTAGCAGACGGACTGGAGCGGATGCTGGCTGTTGTGGATCAGTGGTGTCGTCGACACGGGACACAGAATCCGGCCTGTACTCAACTGGATCGCCCGCGCGTTGTTCATGATGTGATAGCCAACCTCTGGTGTGATCAACAGGGGATCGCTCCAAGTCGCCGCTTCGTCCTGCGATCTACAGACCATCAGGTCCAAGTCGGATGTTGAATTCTTCACAAGAAAGAACATCAGGATTTCACCGGAATCCTGGACGCGGAGGAAGCTGAGAGACATCGTATTCAATTTCCCGATGTTCTCACGGAGGATGAACTTCTTGCCCCATGTTCTTCCTCCGTCCGCGGACCTGCGGCCCGCAATGTGGGCCGAGGTGAAATCAGTGTTGGCTTTCTGAAACTCGGTCCAGCCGACGAGCACACTCCCATCCTTCAGAACGATCACATCGGCCTCCGAGTTCCGCGGATGCTCGGCGGTCGCTATGGCGGGCCAGGACTCAAACGCGCCCTTTTCCGCAAGACATTCCCCAGCCAATAGAAAAGGTAGTATCAGAGCAGTAACCCACACCAGAGTTCGATGAAACATCAATTCCTCCACAAATTTGACCTGCCTTCTTCATACGGTATCCTCGTGACAGAGGATTCACGCGAATCTGGAAAAGCATAACAGAGATGAGCAAAGAGATTAAAGTCCTGCTGGCCATATCCCGGTAGCACTCGTCCAGACCGTTGAGAATCACTCCGCCGGCGAGAGCCGCTTCCAACGAGGTCACACGTTTTAGCCATCGATCCAGAGCTTTTGACCTTCCAGATGATCCACAGAAACCAGGTGTTCCCGCCGCCGCGCCAGATTCCGGTCCGAACAACAGAAACGGAAGACCGCTGTCCGCAGGCGTGAGTTTAGCTCATAACGATCGCTGACAAGTTGCAGTGCAAAGGGCATCGCTTAGCCGCGAGACAGCAGCCAGGCCAGATCTTTGACAGCCGTCTGCAGTGCGTGAATTGCAGATTCCTTGAACAATTCCGGATCGTGTGGATGCGGTCCGCGATGTTAGCGTGTATCGGGCATGAGAATGTCGCTGCTGGTGTCCGTTCGGTTCTTGAACCGTGTCGGCATCACCTTCCGGAGTCAACCGGCGGCGGATGTTTCCGCCCGCCTGTTCTGGTAAACTCGTGGGCGAAAGGAATGAGGGATGACGCGAGACACAGTCTTTCAGATGACCGGCTCCACCGTCCGGTTCGGTGACGGGGCCACACGCGAGGTTGGATTTGATCTGTCCGATCGCGGCGCCAAACGAGTGATGCTGGTGATCGATCCGGCGGTGGCCGATTTGTATCCGGGACAGGCGTCGATTGAATCGCTCAAGAAAGCCAACGTGGAATTCGAATTGTTCGACCGTGTTCGTTGCGAACCGACCGATACCTCATTTCTGGAGGCCATCGAGGTCGCCACGGCGGGCCGGTTTGATGCGTTCCTGGCGATCGGTGGTGGCTCCACCATCGATACGGCCAAGGCGGCTAATCTCTATTCGAGCTATCCGGCAGAATTCACGGAATATGTGAATCCGACGCTCGGGAAAGGGGCTAATCCGCCCGGTCCGCTGAAACCGCTGTTGGCCGTTCCCACGACTGCGGGGACGGGCAGCGAGACGACGGCGGTGGCAGTGTTCGATTTCGAGCAGCAGCGCGTCAAAACGGGGATTGCGAATCAGTACCTCAGGCCGACATTGGGCATTCTCGACCCGGAAAACACGCGCAGTTGCCCGAAGGAAGTCGCAGCGAGTGCCGGGTTGGATGTGTTGAGTCACGCTCTGGAGTCCTTCACCGCTAAACATTATCTGGAACGCGAAAAACCGGAGTGTCCCTCGTTGCGTTCGGCTTATCAGGGATCAAACTTTATCAGCGATGTGTGGGCTCTGGAGGCGCTCCGTAATCTGGCAGAGTTCCTGCCTCGAGTCTTTGCCGACAGTGATGACAACGCGGCGCGCGGGCGAATGTTGTTGGCAGCGTCTTACGCCGGGATCGGCTTCGGTAATGCAGGTGTCCATCTGCCGCACGCGATGGCTTATCCCGTCGCGGGACAAGTCGAAGGATATTTTCCCGCTGGATATGACGCTGATCATTCGATGGTGCCGCATGGGACATCGGTGATTGTGCATACGCCAGCGGTTTGCCGGTTCACGGCTCCCTCGGCTCCCGAACGCCACTTGAAGGCTGCCGAAGCTTTGGGAGCCGACATTTTCGGAGTCGCTTTGGAAGACGCCGGCGAGATCCTGGCAGAGCGTGTGGAACATTTCATGAAGCAGTTGCAACAACCGGGGGGGATAGAAGAGTTCGGCTACCAAGAGGAGGACATTCCGCGACTGGTGGAAGGGACGCTAGTGCAGGCGCGGCTGTTGAAATTGTCTCCGATCGAAGTGGGATCTATGGAACTTGGTGAACTGTTTCGGAACTCCCTGCGGTTGTATTGAAATTCACAGAAGATCTCTCCAGAGGAACCGTGATACTTGCCAGTAAACACATGAAACCCGGAAAATCAGGCCGTTATCAGCCCAGGGGGCATCGCCCCGGTACAGATACGGAGTTTCGTTTCGCCGCATCGGCCTGATTCACCTGTGACAAAACGGGGAATTCCGACAAAGGGAAAGAACAGAGCGAAGAATATCGAAATGGATCGCAATACCGGTTACGATGGCGACCAAGAAACGTGGCTGCACTTCGTCAGTGCCGCCGAAATATCCATCTGGGAAATCTCGGTTTACACTCCGGAATAATTCTCGATAACTGTGAATATTCACCTGAATTCAGCTCTCACGGGGGCCGTGTGTTCGATGTTCCGCCTTTGCTCGATTCTATTTCTACTGCTTTCGCTTGTTCTCTGTTTGTCGCTGCAGGCGGATGAACTCGCCGATCCGTCCGATCCCGTCGCCGGTCGATCACATTGGGCTTATCTTCCATTAAGCTCTGCTGAACTTCCCAAAGTCAAAAACGAAATATGGTCCCAAAGCCCGATCGATCGTTACACCCTCGCGAACCTGGAACACGAAAATCTCACGCCTGCTCCTCGAGCTGACAAGCGAACCTTGTTGCGTCGGGTCCGATACGCCCTCACCGGGCTTCCACCCACAGAGCAGGAGATGACGGAATTCCTCACCGATGACTCTCCCGAAGCGTACGAACGCATCGTCGATCGATTACTCGACTCTTCCGAGTACGGTCAGCATTGGGGACGACATTGGCTCGACCTCGCTCGGTACGCAGACTCCAACGGACTCGATGAAAATTTCCTGTTCCGCGAAGCATGGCGATATCGCAACTGGGTGATCGATGCTGTCCAGAGCGACATGCCCTTTGACGAATTCATCCGACAGCAGATCGCGGGGGATTTGTTGCCGTTCGAGTCGATCGAACAACGGGACCAGCAACGCATCGCTGCGGGTTTTCTGGTTGTCGGTCCGAAAGTTTTATTGGGTAACGACCCGCGCGAGCGGATCATGGATGTTGCCGACGAACAGCTCGATACTGTGGGCAGAGCGGTTCTCGGTCAAACACTGGGATGCGCCCGCTGTCACGACCACAAGTTCGACCCCATCCCTACCAGCGACTATTACGCCATGGCGGGGATCATGACCTCGACCAAGGTGATGGAAACTCGCTACATGCTGGGTCAACAACGTACGATGGAACAGCTGATCGGCCTCGGAGAAAATGGAGACACCATCGACGATGCCTACGAAAAGTATTGGCGCGAAAAATCGAAACTCGAAGCCAAGGTGAAGGAAGCCCAAACCGCGTTGGAACTCCTGAAGAAACCCGATGAAGTCGCTCTCAAGAAACACGGCGAAGCACATCCAAATTCCGTTGCCGAGACGGTTCTCAACCGGGAGAAGCCGCAGGAGCAGCGCCTTGCTGCACAAGAAAAACTCGTAGCAGATTTGACCGAGGCAGCTAAACCAAAACCGATTCCTCCGCGTGCAATGATCCCGGTCGATGTCGAAAAACCGCAGGATGAAGCGATCCGACTTTCGGGACAATTCAACGACAAAGGAGACATTGTCCCAAGAGGATTCCTCAAAGTGATCACTCCCGTTTCGATCACGATTCCCGAGGGACAAAGCGGACGGCTGCAACTGGCCAACTGGCTCACGGAGACCGAACACGGGGCCGGGCATCTCGCCGCTCGAGTTATCGCCAACCGCGCTTGGCATCATTTGATGGGACGAGGAATCGTTCGCACGGTCGATAACTTCGGACGCACGGGCGAGCCTCCAACACATCCCGAACTCCTGGATTCCCTCGCTCGCACTCTGATCGATTCCAACTGGTCGCTCAAACAACTGATCCGGGAAATCGTCCTGAGCGAAACTTTCGCAATGAGCAGCGAGCACAATCCGGCAGCTCACGAACGCGATCCCGAAAACAAATGGTTGTGGCGAGCGAACCGTATACGCCTTAGTCCCGAAGCGATTCGCGATTCGATGTTGCACATCTCGGGTCAACTCGAACTGAAACCGGTCGACTCCACCGTCGCCTATCTGGGAGATCAGGCGACAGCAGTCGGCAAGAACGAAAATCGTCGCAAAACAGATTATCTGTGCCGTAGCGTTTACCTTCCAGTGATTCGCAACGATCTGCCGGAAATCTTCCAGGCGTTCGACTTCGCCGACCCACACGTCTGCACCGGCATGCGTCCCAAAACGATGGTTGCCACGCAGGGCCTGTTCATGCTCAATGATCCTTCAGTAATGGACGCCGCTAACGCCACCGCCGAGCGACTAATCTCCACCCACCCAGATGCAAGCGATAGCGAATTCGCAGACGCGATGTACGCACTTCTATTCCAGCAGCCACCGACCGAATCGGAACGCGGGGAACTGGTCGAGTTTTTCCAATCGATCGAACAGCAACTACAGAAGGAAAAGGCCGAGGTGTCCAAAGCCCGCGTCTTGTCGATTGCCTGTCATGCGATGTTTGCGTCAACCCGGTTTCAGATTCTGGATTGAAAAGGTTTACCCAGATGCGCTGCCATCAATTTCTCTCCTCTCCCACTCGCCGCGACTGGCTCAAAACCAGCGCCGCCGGTTTTGGTAGCGTGGCGATGACTGCACTCGCTGGGCAATCGGCATTGAATGCTGCCGCATCAGGACGTTCGGGAAACTTGCCGCATTTCCCACAGCGTGCCAAGAGGATCATCTTCCTGTTCATGTGGGGTGGACCGAGCCATGTCGATCTGTTCGATCCCAAGCCCATGCTTAATCATCACGCGGGACAGCAGTTGTCCGGCGAGAGCGTGGGGAGCAATGCCAAGCAACTCGGCGAACTGCTCGGCACACCATTTCGATTCTCGCAGCACGGAGAAAGCGGTCAGCAGATCAGCGAACTTTTCCCTCAATTGGCGCGACATGCAGACAAGCTGTGTGTTGTCCGCTCGCTGCATACTGAGGGTTCGGCTCACGGAGAAGCCCTGCTGAGATTACACACCGGGCAAGCGAATCTGGTCCGCCCGAGTGTGGGAGCCTGGGTCAGTTATGGACTCGGTCGCGAAAACGAGAACCTGCCTGCATTCATCACAATCTCACCTCCGCGCGGGCATGGCGGCGTCCAGAACTACGGCAATGCGTTTCTTCCGGCACAGCACCAGGCAACAGCCATCGGTTCGGCCGAGATTCCCATCAAAGACGCGAAAATCTCCAACCTCAGCAACGATCGACTCAGCACATCGATTCAGAAACGCCAACTCGAAATGATTCAGTCGCTCAATCGTCGACATCTGGAGCGGGAACAATCCGACAGCCAGATCGAAGGGTTGATCGCTAACTACGAACTCGCGTTCAAAATGCAGTCGACCATGCCGCACGTGATGGATCTCGCGTCGGAATCGCGCGAAACACTCGATCTGTACGGTATCGATTCTGATCCGACCGACAATTTCGGTCGCCAGTGCCTGCTCGCGCGCAAGTTTGCTGAAAGCGGTGTCCGCTACATTCAGGTTTCGACCGACTACACTTGGGACCATCATCAAAAAGTGAAAGACGGTAGCATCGCCGAATCCGCCAAGGTCGACCGCCCCATCGCCGGATTACTGGAAGACCTCAATCGGCGCGGCTTATTGGACGAAACACTGGTCGTCTGGGGATCGGAATTCGGACGCACCCCAATGGTCGAAAACGGAGACGGACGCAACCACCATCCGCGAGCGTTTACCATCTGGATGGCGGGCGGCGGCGTCAAAGGGGGCCTCAGTTACGGAACCACCGACGACTTCGGTTATGCCCCTACCGAACACCCCGTCCACATGCACGACCTACATGCCACCATGCTCTATGCCTTGGGCTTCGACCACGAACGCCTCACTTATCGCCACGCGGGGAGAGATTTTCGTTTGACCGATGTGCATGGGAACATTGTGAGTGATTTGTTCGCGTGAATGGACTTTTTTCAAAGTGGGTTGGAGAGTGATCTTGCCCCCTGAACTGACTCCCGTCGGAATGTTACAATTTCTGGCTGGTGTCCCAGAACAGGAGGCAGGACATGCCGAGAAAACGTTTCAAAGCAGAACAGATCACTCAGAATCTCAGAGAAGCGGAAGTGCTTCTATATCTCAGGGAAGCGGCTGAACGGATCACTTTACCTCTGTAGGCTCCCAAACCTGCTGTCGATTCAGTTCTTTCCTATTCAGTGGATTGAACTCTCAAGCATCAAACGAGCCATACAATTCAGGTCCTGTTGTGCGCGTCGGTCGCTCAGGCCAGGCGCAGAATCAGAGATTGCGCAATTGTCACCGGTTTCATCGTCCGGGTAGAGTCACGGAAAATCGCTTAGCTGCATCAGCCTTTTTCACCGATGACAGAACGGGATATCCCTCATCTCTTAATACTATCGGTCAGTGTCGGGCTGTGACCGTTCGCGGGAAAAAACGTCGCCGGATGGCGAATCAGGCAGTGATGCCTTCCATTCGTCGATTTGCTGCACAAGCTGTTCAACGACTTCGGGCCTCGCATCGCTGAGATCTGTCTGTTCGTAGGGATCAGCGGTGATGGCTTGAAGTTTCATGGCTGAGTACCTTTTCGTTCGTGTTTGTGTGTCCCGTGTCTGTTGGTAGATGGGAATTGCCGGAGATTCCGGACACACCAACCGGGAAAACCGGCATAAATCGCCGCACACAGCACTGGAAGGAAGCGCAACCCTCAATCAACATACACTTTACGGGGATTTGAAGGTTTGTAGACTTGGCGAGAAAATTCCTGGAAACAGGAGGTCGAGAAGCGGAAATATCAGCGTCTCAGGAGATGGCAAGTCGACCGGATTCCAATCACGGCGTGCCGACCCACTGATAGACAATCGGCACAGCCCCCGGACTGTTGGAATGATAGAGTTCCATTTCGGTCTCTTCCAGCCGAAGGATCTAAAATTCCTCCACATGTGATGAGAAGCCGAGCTTCTGTTTCATCCGACCCAGAAAGATGGGCTGTTCAAAGCGGGAGGTGTCGAGAGTATCGCCAATTGTCGACCATAGCCACGGCGTCCCATTGCTCTGAAGCTGATAGGGAAGACACTCCAAATGATTTCCTCGAAGAGCGGAAGGCGAGACAATCACCCAGCGGCCTAAGAGTTGGTGTTCCGTGGAATTGAGGCGATACACGATCAACACCAGCGAAACCATGACCAGCAAAGCTGGTAAACCAACCCCGAACAACCAGAACTTCTGCTGGCTGGTCAGACGCTGATTGCTCTCTCCCATTACGGCTTCACCGCCTCAGTCGACTCCGCCGGTTCCACGGATTCCGACTCTGTTTGATCGGCCGACTTTTCCTCAGAAGTCGATTCGGGAGGGTCGGTGGGAATGCGACGAATCAGGTGATAGAACTCGCCGTCACCGACTTTCGTCGGTTCGTACTCGTCATCAATGCCCTTCGACGCATCGTAGAAATAGACGTTCGAACGACCAACCACTTCACCCACATCACCCGTTACAACCAACGCCGTCCCTTCATCGATGCCGATTCCCAACCACTTGGGATAGCGAGTGACCAGCGAGAGCATGTCGGGCTGTCGATTGCGTTGTGTGAAATGCTGATCGACGGCGGCCCCCGGCAGGAAGCCGAGACCTGTCTGATAGCCGTCGGCCATGATGTCCCGGTTACCTAACGGATTCCCGCGGGCAAGGAACTCGGCCTGGATCGACGCTCCAGCGGAACTTCCCATAATGATACCTCCCCGTTTGAGGAATTCGTTCATGGCGGTGTGGGCTTTGGTATCGAGATAGGCATCCACGAACCGCCATTGGCGACCGCCTCCAAACCAGATCCCGGTAGCTTCTTTCAGCGTGTTGAGGAATTCGGCACTTTCGACGCGATCGATGGTCCGGCCGGGAAGGACCGTGACCGACTCAGCTCCCAACTTCTGAAATTCCTCCGCGATGCCCGACTTGCGAGAGACGGGATCGGGTTGCGCCGTTGGAAAAACAACAATCTTCGCTTTCTCACCTCCGGATAATTCCACGAATCTTTTGAGGATTCCTTTCGGCATCCCGCCGCCACCAATTAGAATCAACGTCCCTTTATCAACTTTGGTGGGACGCGGTGCTGTTTGCTGGGGATAACCGGACATGCCGTCGCGGGCCGCTCTCCGCAGAGCGATCAAATCGGCAGCATCATTTTCGGAAGCGAGCGT
>JABURQ010000014.1 GCA_014762625.1 Planctomycetaceae bacterium
GCGGACCTCGGGGGACAAATTCTCCATTCGGTCGTTGCATGGCGGGACGATCGTCGGCAGCAGTTCTCTCTATGGGACCTCGATCTCGACTATCCCGCAATTTTTCAAAATCTTCCCGAGTAATGGCGGTTTTTCCAAGTTGGTCAAACAGAGGTTTCACCTCTGCACGAATCGTGACGGGGACTTCTTCGATGGTCACCTTGCCATCCTGGTTCTCATCGAGCCGACTGAAAAACTGGTCTTCAGTGGGCATCTGACGTTGCTGGGAAGGAGCGTCTTCCCTCAAGATCGACAGCGCCGTCTGAAACTCCTCGACGTTGAGCCAATCCTTCCCGACGCTTACAAAGACAGGTGCAAATCGTTCGCGGAACGGCTCAGGCATTTCTGCACGGGTGAGTTGGCCGTCTCGATTACGATCGAGGAATTCGAACATCTGCTGCGGATCTGGGAAATGTCCTCGATTTCCCGGTCGCCCCTGAACGGTCGGGGGCGTGGGATTTGCGGCCGGTTGTGGACTGGCACCTTTAAGGAACTCTTCGCGAGTCAGCGTTCCATCTTCGTCCCGATCGCCAATAGTCAGGAGTCGATTGAATAAATCCTCTTTTTCAGGCCCTAATTCGTCCCTGGTTAAGAAGCCGTCATTATTTTTATCGAGTGCCTCGAAGATTGTTTTGCCGGAGTCAGTCGTTTCCTGTGCTTGACAGAGCGAGACGGAAAAAACCAGCAACAAACAGGACACGAACGACTTCACCATGACAATTCCTCAGTACGAACCAAAACCATAAGCGACAGCGTATCGACTCAACGCGTTGCTTCTGGAGAGAACACCGCACTCCGTCGAAAGTTCTGCGAATTCCCGTTCAGCGGCGGAGATTCCCTCTATTTCTGACGCAATGAATAGTTCTTCCAATAGACACCACGTTCGTCTTCCACAACATAATAGAAGCTATCGACGGCGTATTTTTTCAGAACTTCCGGTTTGGGAAAGTTCTCGAGCACCTTCTGATTCTGAGAGTCTTCTCCAGCGGGTGTCGATCTCGACATGAGTTGGGAAATCTGCTGCGAAAGTCTTTCGAGTTGTGCTCCGGACTGTTGCATTCCCCAAATCCCCGCCGCCTCGGGCGCTTCGGAAGCCAGTTCTTCGAACTTCTTCGAATCCTTCAATCGCGGATAACTGTCTCCTCCTCGAAGCAATTGTTCCATGCGTGGTGTCGAATTCGTGATGAACAAACTGCTTTGGGTCAAAGCCAGACTCAATTCCCCCACTTGCTCGGCAATCGGTAATGAATAAATAGATTTCCCCTGAAACTCTCTCACTTTAAGAGAACTTCCCTCAAGGCTTTGAACCTTGGCCAGAACATCTCTCATCCGCTCTTCATCTTTCACCTGCAAAGCGACTAAAGTCGCCGCAGGATCGTCCGCATCACCGGTCACAGGCGGTGTCACTTCCACAGCGATCGTCCCTTCCAGAAGGTCGAGAAAGTCTTTCTGCGGATGAAGTCCCTGCGCGCCCGGGTGCTCGGCCAACTGATTCATGACTTGATCGAATGCCCCCGGCTGAAAGAAATCGATCATCTTCTTCGCGGCCAGCAATGCTTCTTCGAGTTGCCAGTGATAAATCATGAAGGACTCGCTCTCCGCGGAGACCCACTCGGGAGGCTGGATCGCAATTTCTTTCGCCTGAAACAGTTTGAGCAATCCCACTTGTGGAGAATCGGCATAGATGACGGTCTGAGTGACTTCCTCGTAGTGTTCGGTGGCCAGATCCATCGAACCGCCGATGGCTTTCAGTTGATTCACTCCCAGTAACGGTGCGACCGCCGCGAATGTTGCCATCCCTGTCGAACCAACGATTTCCAGAGAGGCCTGCACTCCTTTGACCGGGTTCACGTACCAGTACATCACCGGATCGACATCCCCGACCCGACAGCGTTCACGGATGTATTTGAAGTCTTCCAACTCGGCGAGCACTTCCGAATTTTCACCGCTCCAGCGCAACAGAATATCCTCGAGGGCTTCTGTCTGATTGGAAATTACCAGATAGCCGTCTCGTTGAAACCAGGCTAACTGTTGCTTTCGATTCGGAAGTGTCCCCTCCGGACTCAACTCGTAGTAAACGACGGGGGTATCTTCGAACTCGACCGTCTGTTGAGTTTTTTCCGCCTTTTCGAGATTCTCCTCGACGACAGTGAGCAGTTTTTCCACTTTGGTCGCGTCCTCGCCGTATTCGATGGACATAGAGACGCCGATCATACCTCGCTTGACTCGGGCGACGCTGAGAGTCACTTCGCCCGTCGGTATCGTCATCAACTCTCGCCAATCGACTCCAACCTCTGCTTTTAGATTGTCCAGTTCCTTGATCATCGGTTCGGTCAGTGCGTTCCAGAAACCCGCCATCTCCGGATTCGTGAAGACATCCGACCATACTGTGTCGTGGTAACGGGCTTTGGCTTCCTGAACGCTCGGCACAGACATCATGGCAAACGTACCGGTCGGCAGGACTTGCTCTGCGGGAACCTTATCCTGCGCAAAGAGCTCACCACAAAACGACAATAACAGCAGTACGGTAGTTAGTGGAATTAATTTCTGAAGACGACTCATGAACATATTTGCTTTCATCTGGAATAATGGAATCGTTGGCAGTCAACTGTCCCTCAATCATACTTGCGAGATTGAGAGTTCGGCTGTGGAGTTTATTCTGACGCCGCTTTTTGATCCGTTGCGGATTGTTTCAAGAACGCAACAAACTGTGATTCGAGGTAAATCTTTCCGGTCGGTTTGGTGAAGTCGCACGAGTTGGAATCCGAGCACAGCATCCGTGCGGTGGAACGTCCGTTTCTCGTCTCCACCATATCCGTGAACAATTCCGCTCCTCCCTTTCGAGACATGATAAATTTCATTTCTTTGCGTCCGTTCGGAAAATTCAGATAACGCTCCGCACGGTCGATCGCTGGGGGAGATCGGGACAGGTCTTTGAAGAACGTCCGCCCGGCAGGAGTCGTCATCATCTGGTAGAAGGGGGCTGTTTCTTTCAGAAACTTTTTCTGCAATTCCGAATCGGAAGGAAGCTGCAATCCCGCTTCGCGAAGTTTTTGGAGAATCGGTGACACGATTTCCCACGACAAAGGATCTCCTTTTTGGTAGCCCTTCGTCTGGGCCAGCATCTCGGAGATTGTCTGAGGTTCCTCCTGATCCTGCTGCTCTTGTTTGTCGGAAGACTTTTCTGAATCCGTCGGTTTGGCTTCCTGTTCGGGCGTTGATTTCTTCATGGGAACAATTTTAATCTGCGCCCATGAAGTTCCATGATCCAAGCCAACCGTTGCGCACAGCATGACAAGAATGAGAAAAGAAGATTTGATCATAGGGTGGTCGCTCCCGTGAATTTGATGCTGCTGAATTCCATTGTCCGCGGGTTGAGTGTCGGAACAAGGGAAAATTCTATGGCTCTCTGTGGAGAACTTTGTCATATGCAGCGGGAAATGCGGGAATCGAGGTCTGGCAGAACTCAAAAATTCTCAAAATCCCGTAGATATTTTCGGGTTGCGTCAGACTAAGCCCCGAAATTCGGGACGATTGACTCCGATAACCCGCAAAGTTTCGTTCATCTGAATAGATCAGTGGGGTGGTGTTTCGAGCATGCGGGGCAAATCAGCCTTCATCCTCTGCATTCCCTCCTCGAAAGAGACGAGGGGCTGATACCCGAAATCACGTTCCGCTTTTTCGATTTTATAAGTATGAGACAACGAAAGCTGATTAGCCAAAAACCGACACATGGTCGGCTCGGACTTCAAGCGTAAGGCCGAATAGGTCCACTCCATCAATGTGCCCACCGTATAGGCTGTGCGGTAAGAAATACTTTTTCTCACAGGCGGTAAACCCGCCATCGCCAGGATGTCACCAATCCAGCTCCACAAATTCACCGGCTCTTTCTCATTAATGAAATAGGCTTCACCGGCAACGGGGGAGTCGAGAGACAAACGGTCGGCAGCTTGCAGGTGAGATGCGGCTGCATTTTCGACGTAGATGACTGAGATCATGTTCGACCCGTCACCCACCTGGACCAATCGTCCCGATTGAGCCCTTTGAAGGAGCCGGGGAACGAGGTGATTATCGCGCGGCCCCCACATCAGATGCGGACGAATCGAACAGGTCGCCATCCCCGCTTGGCCGTTCGCTTCGAGAACCGCTTTCTCTGCCAGAGCCTTCGAACGCGGATAGTGACAGAGATAGTGATCGGGATAGGACAACGATTCGTCTTGCGAAACGTGATTCGTATTGTCAAAAATCACGCTCGGAGAGCTTGTGTAAAGGAATTGAGAAACGCCCTGGTGTTGCGACGCCTCCAGTAGATTCAACGTTCCTTGAGTATTGATGGAATGATACTTCTCCCACGGCCCCCAGATGCCGGGAATCGCCGCCGTATGAAACACGGTATCGATCGCTTCACATGCCCGCTGTACGTCCTCGCGTTTGCGAACATCACCTCGTTGATAATCAACACTGAGTTCCCGTAGAAAGGGATAGTCGCCGCGACAGAGGACGCGCACGTCGTCTCCCCGTTCCAGTAACTGCTCGACAATATAACGTCCTAAAAAACCGCCTCCTCCCGTCACCAGAGCTCTCATTATCCAGCTCCCGTTCTCAACTGTTGAGCCGCCCAGATCGCCAGTTCTTCCCGGTTGATTTTCACATTATGACGGATATCGACCGGGAGCGAATCATGAAACAAAAAGGTTTCGATGCGGGATGTGTGTGAGTGCCGCTGCGCCAGAATCCTCAACTCCTCAATCAATTTGTCCCGTTCTGCGGCAGACTGTGTCCGACAATCGCTCTCACGCTCAACAACAATCACGGCGCGCTGTTTGTTTGATTCTCCGACGCCGACAAGAGCAGTCCGATAGACTTGCGAATGCTCGTTAAAGACCGGTTCGCACTGTTCGGTGTAAAGGGGGCCTTCCGAGGTACTGACGATGTGCGCCTTGCGTCCGCAAAACCAGAGCAGCCCCTGTTCGTCGAGATAGCCGACATCCCCCACCCGATGCCACAACTCTGCGTCACCGACAATTTTCCCCAACCGGGTCGCTTCCGGTTGGCGATAATATTCCTTCGTCACGACCTCTCCCGAAACAACAATTTCCCCGATTTCTCCCGCAGGTAAGTCGCGCATCTCAGCGGGAGAATTAATGGGGCCCTCGACAATCCCGATGATTCGAACCTGGATTTTCGGAAACGGCTTTCCGACACACGTTCCCGCTCCTGCAATCGTTCGTTGTCCGATCTCGCCCACCATCTCCCGCCCCGCCAGACAGGCAATGGGCAGAGACTCCGTCGCTCCATAAGGCGGGAACATATCGGCGGTCGGCTCTTCGAGCACGGAATGCATGCGTTTCAGGATCGGTAACGGCAACGGGGCGCCGGCACTCGTGATCCGTTTCAAATGCGGGATCGTTAGATCGTGTTCGACACAATACTTACTCACTCGATTCCACAGTGCCGGTGAACCGAACGCTTGTGAAATCTGGAAATCACGAATGGGGTCGAGAATATTTTCCGGCTCCACATCGGCGGGGCGCGTCGGATTCATATCGGGTATCACCGAGGTGACTCCCATCCCGGCATCGAACAACGCAAACAGCGGAAACGCGGCGAGATCGACTTCTCCCGGCTGCACCGAGAAAAAATCCTGCAACTGTTCAACTTGCGAACAGAACATCCCATGTTCGTACAGAACTCCCTTGGGAGGCCCTGTGCTGCCGCTGGTAAAAATGATGGCGGCGGAGTCTTCGCCCGTGATTTCAGGCAACTCAATACCTGATACATCCTCAGCCAGTAGTTGGTCAAACGTGGTTCCTCCCCACAACCAGCGTCGTCCGACTGTCACGTTTAACTGAGCATGGGGAAATCGTCGCCTGGAAAGAGATCGCACAAACTGCACCAGCGGAATCCCGATAAAGCCGTCGGGGGCGATCTCTTCGAGACATTCGAAAATGCGCGTTCGACCCATTCCCGGATCGATCAGAACGACAATCGCTCCCGCTTTGAACAGCGCAAAGGTCAGACTGAAAAATTTCAAACCGGGCGGCACCATCAACACCATTCTCTGCCCCGGCTTCAGCCCTTGCTGGATCAAGGCTTGGGCCAGTTGATCACTTTGACGATCGAGCTCCCCGATCGTGATCTGGTCGTAGTGCATCGTTCCATCTTTTCCGCGACGGCACTGAACGACAGCCGGATTCTCGGGGATCTGACGGGCAAATTCCGACAGACGGGCGGCGATATTGGCAGAAGAAGACATGTTGATTAAGTCACATTATCGAGTCGGTACCGGCTTGGACCGGACCATCAAGCGGCAAAATGTGGGATCAGAAGTTCGCCTTTACCCAATTCGAGAAAGTCACCGGCATATTTCTGCAGATCGGTCGGAATTTCAGGGACCTCAAAACCGGCCTCTTGCAGATGCTTCAGATATAATGTCAGAAACAAAGGCGACGTCCTTCCCGCGGCTTTGAATGTCGGCAAAATATCCGGACTTCCCTCCGAGCCGAGGATGCCAATCGTGCCGCGACGCATTCCTGCCCCGTGACGGATGCCCGCCGAGCCAAAGACCAGGATCGTCCCCGCGATCATATTGAATCCTACCGCGTCCCCCGCATTTCCGCGGACGGCGATCAAACCGCGCCGCATTGTATGACCAATTTCATTCCCGGCGTTGCCTTCTATCAGGATCTCGCCACCGGTCATCCCGCGTCGGCCTCCACGATAAACGGCCCCCACCAGATGGCCGGCATTCCCTTTGATGTGAATTCGACCACCGTGCATTTCGGCCCCCACCCAATCGGCGGCATCACCAGAGACAATGATCTGCCCACCTGTCATTTCCGCGCCCAGGTGCATCCCGGCATTTCCCTCGACTCGAACGGTTCCCGCGTCGAGATGCGTTCCAATCAGTTTGACTTTCGAGCAATCTCCCATCCAGACCATTTCCTGGTCCTCCGCGGAGCCTTTCACGTCGAAGAATTCGCCCAGTTCCGGTTGTTTGTTGCCGTGAAAGATGGTCAGCTTTTTAATCTGGTCGACGGACAATTCGCGGACCGTCTCGAGTCGAATCGGATCGACTTCGAGAGGAATGGAGACTTGCTGTTTGAGAGTCAGTTCCAAGGACATAATTTTGAATTCCACACGGTCACGAAGAGTTCCGACCAGAGTAGCAGTGAATCCACAGAATGTCATCCCCGCAGGTTGAAACCTGTTGCTTCTCGGGGTGTGTCGCTCGATAGGCTGGGGTTCTCGATTCTTCGACCAACCGCTATGATGCGAAAATCTCACCCGAATCAGGAATGGAATCCCGATCGATGAACCGCATTCCAGCGGAATCCCTGAAATCACTGAAACCTCGACGCATTTGCTTGATCAAGCCGAGCGCTTTGGGGGATGTGGTACAGTCTGTTCCGCTGCTTCCCGTGTTGAAACAATGCTATCCCGACGCGGAAATCAGCTGGGTGATCAACAAGAGTTTTGCCAACCTTCTGCAAGACCACCCGCTAATCGACGAGTTATTGATCTTCGACCGTCACGGTAGCTGGAGGAGTTGGGGACGCTTGCTGAAACAGCTTCGGTCGCGTCAATTTGATCTGGTGATCGATCTTCAGGGGCTGCTGAGAACAGGAGTGATGACGCTCGCGACGGGAGCCAAGACAAGAGTCGGCCTGGAGACAGCTCGTGAAGGGTCGCACTTCACGACGAACTGTACGATTCCCGACTCCTCCCGCGAGATCCCGGCACATGCCCGTAACTGGCGCCTGGCCGAAGTCCTCGGATGCCAGGAAGCTGACCGAAAAACTCTGTTGAAGGTTCACGAGACGGAGACTCAGTGGGCGAGAGAGACATTATCTTCTCTTTCCGGCCCGGTGCTGACCATTTCGCCGGGAGCCCAATGGGTGACCAAACGCTGGCCCGTTGAAAAATATGCTGAAGTTGCTCGCCGCGCCGTTCGCGAACACCAATTTGGAATCTGTATCGTGGGAGGCCCAAATGAAGTCGAATTATGCCGGCCTCTGGAACGCCAAATCCGTCAGCAAATTCCCCATGTTAACTTGGTGAATGTCGCCGGGCGGACAACCCTCAAACAACTGACGGCCATCCTGCAAGAGACCGATTTGATGCTCTGCAACGACTCCGGCCCGATGCATCTGGCGGCGGGAGTCGGCACTCCCGTGGTTGGAATCTTTCTCTGTACCGATTCCATTCGATCCGGTCCTCCCGGCGATCAGCATCGGCTGGTTTCGACTTCCGTCGCCTGCCGCGCGAGTTACAAAAAACAATGTCCCTGCGAGGGAGACGCCCACCTCGCCTGTCTGCGGGAACTGGAAGTCGAACGAGTCTGGTCAGCGTTTCAGTCCTGTCTGAACCACAATCAAATTCTTCCCTCTGATGCCGCCTAAAGGATCTCTCCCATATTGACGGGGCGATTTTCATCGACCGATTTCTGGGCGGCGAGACACATCCCCACCGACCACATTCCATCTTCTCCCGGACACGCGATTGCACCTCCCTCGCGAATCGCCTTCACCAGCATCGCAATCTGATCTTCGAGCTCGAACAATTCGCCCGCACTCCGCTCCAGTTCGATCTCCCGAACTTCTTCACCATCGAACGCTTTGAGGAAAAACGTGGGATGTCGCGTGCGGTCCATCGCTCCGCTCCAGCTTGCCCAGATCGCCCCTTTGGTGCCCGTGATCTTGGCCGTCTGATGATGCTCGAAGGCGGAAAGGGTCTGAGTCACCACCGCATACTCTCCCCCGGACCAATTCATGATCGCACTGAAATTGTCCTGGAGCTCGGGATGATCCGGTTGGCGGGAATTTGCTTTGGCATAAACGGTTTCCGGCTCTCCCGCACTCGCGAGATACCACCTCGCCAGATCGAAAAAGTGAATCGGCTCTTCCAGAATCCAGTTCCCCACGCGATCCAGATCGAATCGCCAACCTTCCGCACCGTGACGATAGGGGCGTCTCGACAACTCCACCAGGACATACTGGGGATCGCCGATCATTCCTTCATCAATCAGGCTCTTGGCCCGAGCCCACAAGGACGACAACCTTAACTCATGTCCCACGGCCAGCTTGAGATTGTTCTGCTGGGCGATTTCCACCAGCTCCCGACAATCGGCAATACTCAAAGTCATCGGCTTTTCCAACAACAAGTGCTTGCCGGCTTCGAGAGTCGCTTTGGCAACTTCATGGTGGAGGTAGCTGGGGAGTACAATATCGACCGCTTCGACTTCCTCATTGGCCAGCAACTCATGGTAGTCGCCGTAAACTGTTGCCTCTGGGTATGCCTCACGAGCCTTGGCCTGCGATTCTTCGGAACGGACGGCAATCGCAACGATTTCCGCCCCGTCTGTCACATTGATGGCGTTGGCGTGACAACTGCCCCACGCCCCGAAACCGATGAGTCCGAATTTCACTGATTTCTCGTTCATAATATCTTCATTCATCAGGAGTTGTGTTCTGGTTGGTCGTATCTGCTCGAATCCTAAAACCACATTACTGAGAGTCGGGAAGAATCAAAAGTCTGGCCACAGACTTCGAGAAATCGCTTCGATCGTTAAATTTGTACTCTTTTGGCTCTTCACCCCAATTTACCTAAACAATCCATTTTTTATTCTCAAGTTGGCCGCTATGCTGAGGGTAGTGGGCAACGCCGCAGCCCCAAAGCCAAGCCCTTGTTGAAGACGAGAATTCTCGATTCGAATCATCACTTGAAGGAACATCCCATGAAAAAGTTGAGTTTTGTGGTTGTGGCAGTGACTGCCATGATCGGGACCCAGGCTTCTGCCGGTATTTTCGGCGGACTCTGTAAGAAATCGAAATGCTGCGAACCGGCTCCCTGTGAGGTGGCTCCAGCACCTGTCACCTGTTGTGCCCCGGTCAAATGCGAACCGGTTTACAAGGAAGTGGAGTGCACAGTCATGGTCCCCAAGTGGGAAACCGTGACGAAAACCGTCCAATGCACGGAATACAAACCGGAACAAAAAACGTACACGCGAACCGTTCAGAAGATGGTTCCCCGCATGGAGAAGCGAACGTGTGAAGTCACAAAATACAAAACCGAGATGAAAACTCGGGAAGAATGCTACACCGTCTGCAAACCGGTCACTCGTGAAGTGACGGAGAAGTTCATGGTCGCCGTTCCTCACACCAAAACGGTGAAGGGAACGAAGACGATCTGCGAACCGGTCTGGACCGAAAAAGAGGTCGAGTATTGCGTCATGGTGCCGCACACCGAAACCCGCCAGGGAACTCGCGTGATGTGCAGACCCGTCATGACCGAAAAAGAGGTCGAATACTGCGTCATGGTGCCGCATACCGAAACTCGGACCGGCACTCGCGTGGTGACCGAATGCGTGCCCGTGACGAAGACCCAAACAGTCTGCGTCGATGAGGGACACTGGGAAGAACGTCAGGTCGCCGCCAAACCGTGCAGCACCGGTTGTGGAGAGTGTACACCCTGCTGTACTCCCTGTCCGCGTGTCTGCAAAGTCTGGGTTCCCAAGGTTGTGACGAAGGAAATCGAATGCACGACCTATGAAACCAAATGTCACACGGAAACTTACGACTACGAAGTGACCGTCTGCAAACCGGAAATGCATACGAAAACCGTTCAGGTTTGCAGCTACGAAACTTATGAAGAACCGTGTGAATATCAGGTGACGGTCTGCAAACCGGAAATGCACACCAAAACCGTGAAGGTCTGCCACTACGAGGAAAAACAGGTCGAATGTGAATACGAAGTTTGCGAATGGACCTGCGAAGAACGCGAACGCACCTGTACGGTGACGGATTACGTCGAAGAAACAGCCACTCGCATGGTCGAATACTGCGTCGCGGTTCCTTACACGGAAACGGTCGAGTTCGAAGAATGCGTCTACGACTGTGTTCCCGAGGAAGTGACCGAAACCTGCACCGTGATGGTTCCTTACACCGTCGAGAAAGAGGTCCAAGTTCAAGTCTGCAAGATGGTTCCCGAAACCCGCACGAAAAAAGTGTGTGTCAAGGCTTGTGGAAGTTGCCAGACTTGCGGTCACTGATTTGATCTCCCTCCCTTGAGATGTTCCTGCCCGAACGAGCCTGTGCCCGTTCGGGCTTTTTTGTGCGCGATCGATTCGGATTCTCCTTTCCTCACAATCCCCGGATCAATTGCTTGATTTTGAGCGAATTTTCGCGTATTTCTCAGACCTTCCACAACTGAGCCTCCCCCCTGAAAGTCTTTCTGCATGAGCGACTCCGAAAACACCCCCTCCTCTGAACCGGCCACCTCCTCCGATGCGAAATGGTATTCCGGCATCTCCCAGTACCAATGGCTGGTGTTGATCATTGCGTCGCTCGGCTGGATCTTCGATGTCTTCGAGGGACAGATTTTTGTCGCCAGTATGCGGGACGCCATGCCCAATCTGCTGGGAGGCGTCTCTGCCGATTCTCCGGAAGTCCGCAGTTGGAACGATATGGCCTTTGGTAGCTTTCTGCTGGGAGGTGCATTCGGCGGAGTCCTGTTCGGGATGATCAGCGACAAAATCGGTCGTTCTAAAACAATGATCATGACGATCCTCTTTTATTCTCTCTTTACCTGTGTGACGGCTCTCTCCAACGCCCCATGGCAAATGGTGATACTGCGATTCTTCGTCGCCATGGGAGTCGGTGGTGAATGGGCCGTTGCCTCGGCGATGGTGGCCGAGGTCATGCCCTTACGGTCACGATCGGTCATGAGTTCGATCTTTCATGGTTCGAGTGTCTTCGGGACGCTTCTTGCCACGGCAGCAGGAGCGTTCATCGTGGGGAATCCCGCACTGGGAGAAAATGGTTGGCGGTGGGGATTTGCCATTGGAGCCATTCCCGCCCTACTGACGCTGTGGATTCGCTGGAAACTGCGAGAGCCCGACCAATGGGTCAAAGCCCGAGAAAGGGCCGCCGAAGACACAACACAACAAGCAGGCCGGCTCAGCGAATTGTTCGTTGGTGCGAACCTTCGTAGCACGATTGTCGGCGTCTCGTTGGCTTCGATTGGATTGGTCACGTTCTGGGGAATTCATATCTACGGTAAAAACGCGCTCATGCGTAAATCGGAAAGTGTCATCCTCGCCAACGCCGGCGCCACTCCCGAAAATAGCGCCGAAATTCTTGAAGAACATAAAGCCGAAGTGAAACGAGCCGAAATGTGGAGTATGGTTCTCAACACCATCGGCGGAGGTCTCGGCCTGATTCTCTTTGGGACCATCTCGAATCGCATTGGACGTCGAGGAGCCTTCATTCTCTACCATGCGATCGCTTTTGTAATGGTCATCTGGTTGTTCAAATACCTGATTCCCAACGACGCTTCCACTACAACTCTCAGTCTGGTTCTTCCTGTCTTTGGATTTTTCACTCTAGGCATGCACGCCGGGTATGCCGTCTACTTTCCCGAACTTTATCCCACTCGGCTGCGCGGCACTGGATCCGGATTTTGTTTCAATATGGGGCGTCTGGCGACCGCTGCCGCCTTCTTTGGTTTCGCGGCGCTCTCGAATCCCCCCTCAGCCATCGACAAAGGTCTCATGTTGGCTCCTCTCTATCTGCTGGGGGTCGTTGTCGTCCTGTTCGGTAAGGAGACCCGCGGTCAGGAACTTCCCGACTGATCTGCTCTGTTCCAATTTTTTCACTCAGGATTCCCGACATGAAGTTATCGACCTCTTTCGTCATTTTCCTGGGTTATTGTCTCTTGTTCGCGGCGGCTCTTTCTGCCGACGAACGACCGAACATCATTGTCGTCCTGTGTGACGATCTCGGGTACGGCGATCTCCGCTGTTACGGAAACGACGATCTCCACACGCCGAACATCGACAAGTTCGCGGCGGAAGGACTCAAATTCACCGACTGCTACTCGGCCTCTCCCAACTGCTCTCCCGCGCGGACCGGATTGATGACCGGACGGACGCCGTATCGGGTGGGAATTCATAACTGGATCCCCATGTTCTCGCCGATGCACGTCTCGACCTGGGAAATCACGATTGCCTCCCTGCTGCAGGACTCCGGTTACGCCACTTGTCAGGTCGGCAAATGGCATCTCAACGGACGGTTTAACCTCAAGGGCCAACCGCAACCTGACGACCACGGCTTCGATTACTGGTTCGCCACGCAAAACAATTGCCTCCCCGATCATCGGTTTCCCTGGAACTTCGTGCGTAACGGCGATCCCGTCGGGGCCATCCAGGATTACGCCAGTCATATCGTGACCAAAGAGGCGATTCACTGGCTGTCGGATGTCCGCGACAAATCGAAACCGTTCTTCATCTACTGCAACTATCACGAACCGCACGAACCGATCGCCTCGGCGAAAAAATATCGCGATCTCTATCCCTCCGACGACCCCACCTACACCCGCCACCACGCCAACATCACCCAAATGGATGAAGCGTTCGGCAAACTGCTGGCGGCTCTCGAAGAACAGGGGCTCCGAGAAAATACGCTCATCTTTTTCACCAGCGATAACGGACCGGCGATCACCTCTCTGCATCCTCACGGATCGGCGGGGCCGCTCCGCGACAAAAAAGGGACCGTTCACGAGGGAGGAATCCGCGTCCCCGGAATTCTCCAGTGGCCGGGATTCGTAAAACCGGGAACCGTTTCCCAGGAACCGATCTCGGGAGTCGATGTTCTGCCGACCCTGTGCGAGATTGCCGGAGTGGAAGTTCCCAACGACCGGACTCTCGACGGTGCCAGCTTGATTCCCATTCTGGCAGGCAAACCGGTCGAACGCACCAAGCCTCTCTACTGGCAATTCAATCGTGCCAACACCAAATGGAAGATCGCCCTCCGCTCCGGCGATTACAAACTAGTCGCCACGTTGACCGGTCCCGAATGGAGTCGCGGCGGCGGCATCAAACTCGACGACGAGCGGCAGATGAAAAAAGCCGAACTCGATACGTTTGAACTGTTCAACCTCCGCCAGGACATCGCCGAAACGACCGATCTCAAAGAGACGAGGTCCGAAATTTTCGACACACTCAAAGCTCAGATGGAGTCGATTTATCTCGATGTGCGTGAGGAATCGCCGATCTGGCCCGAGTGGGAATTCGCCCGTTACGAAGGGATGAAAATCCGCGAAGGGAAAGCGGCCCGCAAGGAAGCAGGTTGGGACGATTATTGAGTCTCCTTTCTATGCTTTTTTTGATGTTGCTGATTGGGACGTGAGGAATCGGGCAACCGGATTCAGGAAACAGGTATTCGTGATGTGACCTTCTACTGCGTTTGAAAGAAATTTCATTGTTTAATGGCTGAACCCCGAGGGTTTTCAAAGATGACAATTTTGAAAGATGCAAAGTTGTAAAGTTGGCATCTTTGAACGAAACCCGATGGTTTTGCCCGGTTTTGGATCGCCTCGACTGGAATTCTCAATTTGCGTCTGTTTGAGATCCCCCCCTATTTCGCTATCTGGTGTGACATACTGTTTCATTGATAACTCCCGCGTTTTCTCGTATTGAGCAATTTGCTAAGACCTCAATACGAAACACGAAAACACGAGAATTGTGCTGCTATATCAGTCTCAATTCGCGTTCTCGTCTTGAGGTGAATTGCCCGTCAGGTATGACACCGAACGGCTCTCTGTTTATAAACAAGCTGGCGGAACCACGAGATGTTGTGGAGCAACTAGAAATCAGGAACTAACAATAAACTGGTAGGGTGCGGTCTCTAACAAACAACATTCGACAGAAAGTAGGCCGACGTGAAGGAAACGCTTCTTCTCGCGCCCTGGGCCTTGCTTCCTCGCTAATCGCTCGGCGGCCTGCGGTTACGCAAGTCGGCATGAGCGATGTTGAGTATTGCTCACGGGGGCTTTCGCTCACGCGAAGCGCCCCCGCCACACATGTCTTGAATGGTCCGAGACCACCAATCTCAACTGACCACGAACCACTGACGACTAACAAATAACCAAATTGCCAAAGATCGAACTCTCTCTACCTAACGCTGGTTTGTTGTCAGACATCTACACACAGCCGGGTAGCCCGTTTGCACGTCAAACGGGGTGCGTCAGCACTAGAGGCCAAGCACCGTTCCAAAATCAGAAATCAAAACTCCCCAATGGAGAGACCGCCGATATCGCTGATGATCAACTTCACTCTCCACCAGAATGGGGGAGAGTCAGGAACGAGCGAGAGCGAGTGACCGGGGAGGGGAGCAAGACGTGCTGGCTTTGCCAGTTTTTCGAAATTGAAACCGCGGAGGATGGAGAGACCGCAGAGAAAAAGAAAAGAGGTCTCACGCAGCGGCGCGGCGACGCAGCGAAAAAAGAAAAGGAACACTCATTCTTGCTAATCATCACTGATCAAAAAGGCGGGTCCAGATGAGCGTCAATCCGTGTTCCTGTTTTTTGGAATGAGGAAGCCATGAAGCCAGGAAACTGAAAACTTTCTTCACAACCACGTATCGGACGAATGACACGAACGAAAAACTGTAACCAAGACGTTACCCTCCCCAGACTTCGAGGACGAGAGTAACTGAGTCCGCCGAGCGATGAGCGAGCGGAATCAAAGAGGTAGCACAAAACGCAACACAGGACAAAGTGGTAGGGTTTTGCTCTCTCCCGACGATCAGGAGGGAAGGAGACCTGTTGCGATCGCCGAAAACTGAAGGGGCGCGTCTTGGGTCACGGATTTCATGCGGAGATACGGCGAAAGTCCGACGAACGCTCATACTCTCGCTAACGGCGAGATTCAACGATTGAGAACCCTTCATTTCAAGCATTTAAGCCGGTAAAGAATGATCCTTAGACCAGAAGAGACCGGAGTTCGTTCGATTAATCTCAAAATTCGAGTTTGTGGTAAAAATTCTGGATCTACTGTTCAGATTTGCTTATGATCCTCGCGACCTTTCCGGTTCGGCGACAAAATACTCGCCGTCTCATCGCTTAGATTTATTGATATGAAGGAACATTCTTATGATCAGAACCTGCCTCGCGGTTCTATTGGCACTAACGACACTCCCGTTAACTTCCTCGGCACAAACGCTCACAGCCAACAACATAGGGGCTGAGTGGCAGGGAATTAACGGTTGGGCCTGGTATATTGGCTATTCTGGAGGAGATTACACCAACGAAGCCGCCGGCCAGGAATTTGTGGCAAGTGTGTCCGGCACGTTGACCACGCTGGAGGCAAGCGTCGACAAATTCCTGGGTGGTGCTCCGCTCATCATCACCTTTCACGAGGCCGTCAATGGACGCCCCGGAAGCTCGCTCGGTTCGGTTTCCATCTCAGAAGAGAATATTTATAACTACGCTTCCGAAATCCCGACGCCGATCAACACGTTCGACGTATCGTCGGCGAACGTCACAGTCGAAGCGGGACAACATTACTTCATCTCGTTTACGACGCCTCTCCCGGCAACCAGCGCTCGCTATCGCGCTATTCTCACAGCCAATAACACCAACTCGTTCGGTTACCGAGCGCTTTATTCGACCGACGGCGGGGAGACCTGGGTTTATCCGACCATTACACCTGAAATCGGCATGCGGTTGTATGTGGACGGGACTGTCCCTCCTCCTCCTCCAGCGGACGGGGTAACGGCTGTGAACTTCGGGCCTGTATGGGAATCGAACTTCGGCCAAGCTATCTACATTGGAGACATTTACGAACCGCTCAGTATCGACAATGAGGGGGCCGCGCAGGAATTCCCTGCCAGCCAATCGGGTGTTCTAACCACACTAGAAGCCAGTGTGACGAAGTCTTCTGGCGGCGCTCCACTTGTCGTTACTATTTATGAGTCCAACAACGGCTTGCCGGGTGCCTCTCTGGGGTCGGTTTCAATTCCGGAATCGGAAATCAGC
The DNA here is from genome assembly GCA_014762625.1 of Planctomycetaceae bacterium. Lineage (GTDB taxonomy): Bacteria > Planctomycetota > Planctomycetia > Planctomycetales > Planctomycetaceae > JABURQ01. The sequence continues at coordinate 16,855 of JABURQ010000014.1, forward strand.
ACCTGGAATGACCTTCCCGATCCCCCCATTCAACCGTTCGATCTCTCCTCGGCCAATATTTCCGTCGAAGCCGGTCGAAATTATATTGTCGCTTTTACTACTCCACTCGCCGGGGCAGTTCGCTATTCGGCCCGTCTGACCTCTCCCAACGATTACTCGTTCGGTTACGGCCCGCTCCGTACGGATGATGGAGGAGCGACCTGGCGAACGTCCAATTCGTCCGCAGAAATCGGTGTTCGATTGTTGGTAGAAGCCTCGGCCCCACCGCCTCCTGTAACCTTCGAGGCGCAGATCGATATCCAACCCGAAGATCCGGATAACCAGATTCAGCTTGGAAAGAAACGACCGAAACCGGTCGAAGTGGTGCTGTTCGGAGAGACGGACTTCGCCGTCAGCGAAATCCTGGTGGAAAGCCTGGCATTGGGCGATCCCACGATTGCCGACGGCCAGCCTTCCCCCCCAGTCGGCTCGTTCATTGACGACATCGATGGCGACGGCTTCGACGACCTCTTCCTTGAATTCGATCTCGCCGAGATGGAATTCAATTTGTCGATCGACGCTCAGAGCCTCGGATTGATTCTCGACGGCATGCTTTCAACCGGGGATTTTGTATCCGGTATCGACTTTGTCACGATCTCGCAGCCCGGCTCCAAAGGAAACGGGAACGGAGGCGAGAAGGGAAACGGTAAGGGTAAGAATAAGAAATAGACTTGATCACAACCTACCGATATGACCTAGGATGCTCTGAAGCAGTTATTTCAGGGCATCCTATTTTCTGAAGAGGCACCTTTCACTCCTCTTCCTCGAAATCTTCTGGTTTGAGTTTGATCGTTTCGGGCATGTCGAGGGTCTCCGTCACCATCGCCAGCACCTTGTTTTTGATCCGCTTGCGCAGGAAAAAGAGGAGCGGCATCTGACGCAGTAACTCAAACAGAATCGACACCTTGGCAATGGCAAATTCGAGTTCGGTCTCGTCATCGATCCGGCAACTGATCTCGGCTCCCAGATAATTCATGAACTCGAATTCCGCCAGATGCGTGACGTCTTCAGAGCAAATCTGATAGCGGGCTCCGATTCCCTCGATCAACAGCCGCTTGCGTTCGCGGTCGAAGAACACCAGTACGTGATCGTCGCCGTCGATGGAGAGCTTCTGTCCCTCGATGCCAGGTTTTCCCAGTTCGGCGGACAAGATGTCCGCACGAGGAAACGACTCGACTTTGTCGCGCGCCCGTTCGCCGATCATGCGGGAAATAATCATCCGGTCCCCCTTCGCGGGGATGAAGAAGGTCAGGAAGCCGGACAGGGAACAGCTCACTCCCACAATCGTCAGCAGTACCTGCCCCGGTCCGTTTTGATTCTCGGCGAAGGAGATGATCACGGCCCCCGCCACCAGGAAGACGAAACCGATCACGATACAAATGAGTGAGATTTTTCCCGGCGTCCAGAACGGGATCGGTTTTTCACCAACGGGGACGCAAAACGATTCGTCCGTCGCGAATGGATTTTCCCGCTGGTCGGGACCAAGCTTTTGAATGGAGGCCCGAATAGCGTCCTTCCGAAAGTCAATTTCCCACGTCTTCGCCGCCATGTGTTGCTTCTCCTAAGTGCTGTATTTTTCAATCGTCTGTTCGTCGAGGGATCCGTTATGGAGAGCGGTTGCCATCAGGACGTCGTCGACGCCCGCCGCTTCCAGTTGTTTCAGATCGTTTTCATTCCGGATCCCTCCGCCGGTGATAATTTGACTCCCGGTGGAGACAGCGCGGATTTCCCGACACAGGTCGGTCGTCACGGGGCCCGTCTCGGAACCGACGGCGTCGAGATCGAGAACGATCAGACGGCGAATGCCGCGATTGATGACGCTGACGGCCAATGACTGCGGCTCGGTGACGTTCCAGGTGTCGATTTTGCCCATCGGCTTCCCCTGCTTGAGGTCGAGACTGAAGATCACACGATCCGGGCCGAAGTAATTCAGTAACTCGTCAAACAACTGCCCCGTCGGATTGATTTCCAGCGCGATGATGACCGCATCGACGCCCGAGTCGAGCAGGTGATTGGCTTCATCGACGGTCCGCACGCCGGCATCGACAATGACCCGGAAACCGGCCTCCTTTAAATTGGCATACGCCGTCACATCGATCCGCCGCGACTGTATGCCGTCCAGATCGGCCAGATAGAACTCTTCAAAGCCATACGCGTCGCGCAAGGCTTGCGCCACGCCGAGAGGAGACGTTTCTTCGGTGAGCCGGCTTTTGATCGGTCGGTACGACGTGCGGTTGCCGGCAATTCCATGCACGACGACGCCGTCCATCAGATCGAGAACAGGCAGAATTTTCATACGGAGTTCCGGGCAGAGTTTGGGAGTCGTGTCGGGTGGACGGGTTTGCTAAAATGGTTTACTAACTCATGGATGCGTACGGATAAACAAGACATGAGCCTCCGTTCGAGTGGAGCTCACACCTCCTTTATTGGTTCAACCGGACGCTAGCGCGTTCCGGCTGATGACGTCTGCGGATCAATTCCAAGATATCTTTCATTCAAGAATCAGACTGCAATTCAACAACACTCATGGTCCATTCCAGCGCGCGAGACGCGAATCCCCACTCAACCGACGAACCGGAGACCAAACCGGATCTGGTGCGCTGGTTGTATCGCCTGATTGCTCTGTCGAGCATCCTGTTTATCTTCACTATTTTTGTGATGGTCACCGTCACGTTGTCCGATCCTCGGGTCGGCACGAACGAATCGATGAAACAGTTTTTCGATCGCCGGGGATTGCCCATCATCATCATCGAAGTAACCGCGATTCTGTGTCTCGTGACGGTGGCGTTTGTGCTGGACCGCCGGGCGAGCTGGAAAAAATATCAACGCGAGTATGCGGAGTGGGAGGCACGCATGCAAAAGTTTTCTGCCGAAAATACTCCCCAGTCAACTTCCGGTGATTCCGGAACGGAAGAAACATCATGACCGAGCAGGTGCGCGAGGAAATCGAATCGCTGCGGGAGGAACTCCGCCGGCATAATCGACTCTATTACGTCGAAGCGCGTCCCGAGATTACCGACCTCGAATTCGACAAGCGGCTCAAGAAACTTGAAAAACTCGAACAGGAACATCCGGAGTACGATTCCCCCGACAGTCCCACGCATCAGGTGGGAGGCGATCCGATCGAGGGTTTTGAATCGGTCCCTCATCGGGAGCCGATGCTCTCGATCGATAACGTCTACGATGAAGCGAAACTGAATGACTTCGCCGAACGGGTCGAAAAACTGCTGGAGGGGGAGAAACCGGAATACACGGTCGAATACAAAATCGACGGCGTGGCGGCGGCGCTGATCTATGAAAACGGGTCGCTCGCACAGGCCCTCACCCGCGGGGACGGACGTGTCGGAGACGACATCACCGCCAACGTCCGCACGATTCGCAGCGTGCCGCTGAAGCTGATGATCGACGATCCGCCCGCGCGGCTGGAAGTTCGCGGCGAGGCGTATATGTCCAACTCGGAATTCTCGAAGCTCCGCGCCCAACAGGAAGAACGCGGCGAGCAACCGTACGCCAATCCCCGCAACACCACCGCCGGTTCGCTCAAACTGCTCGATCCCAAAATCTGTGCCGAGCGGAATCTGTCGTTTCTCGCGCACGGGATCGGCTCCAATGACGGCATTGAGTTCGAGTCGCATCTGCAGTTTCTGGAGTACATCCAGAAAGCCGGGATCCCAGCGACGCCGAACGTCAAAGCGTTTGACAATATCAACGACGCCCGCGAGTACGCGCACGAGTTGGGAGACGCAATTCCGGAACTCGACTTCGAAGTGGACGGCATCGTTATCAAAGTTAACTCCATCGCGCAACGGAACGAACTCGGCAACACTACCAAAGCGCCGCGGTGGGTCATCGCGTACAAGTGGGAAAAGTACGAAGCCGTCACCCAGGTCAAAGAGATTGAAGTGACGGTCGGGAAGTCGGGGACGTTGACGCCGCTCGCTCATCTGGAACCGGTTCAGATCGCCGGTACGACGGTTTCGCGGTCCACCCTGCACAACAAGGAGCAGATCGAACGTCTCGACGTCCGCGAGGGGGACTGGGTCGTCGTCGAGAAGGCGGGAAAGATCATTCCGCACGTGCTGCGGGTCGAGAAACATCGCCGGGACGGCAGCGAGAAGCCGTACGAATTCCCGCTGGAATGTCCGGTTTGCGGAACCAAAGCGGTGCAGGATGAGGGAGGCGTTTATATCCGCTGTCCCAATCCGAACTGTCCCGCCCAACTCCGACAGACGCTCACCTTCTTTGCCTCGCGGGGAGCGATGGACATCGAAGGATTGGGAGAGAAACTATCGGCTCAGTTGCTCGATGAGGGACTCGTCACCAGCCTGCCGGACGTCTATCGCCTGAAAGACAAGCAGGACGAATTGCTCGAACTCGAACGGATGGGGCAGAAGTCGCTCGACAATCTGCTGGAGGCGATCGAGAAATCGAAACAACAGCCGTTCTGGCGATTGCTGACCGGTCTCAACATCCGCCACGTCGGAGCCCGTAACGCCCAGATTCTCGCGGAGACGTTCGGCGAGATGGACGTTCTACTTCAGAAGTCCGCGGAGGAGATCGCCGCCGTCGATGAGATCGGCCCGATCATCGCCGACTCGGTCTACAATTTCCTGCACAGCGATTACGGTGCGCAACTGGTTGAAGATCTGCGGTCGCTGGGTCTGAATTTCGGCGAACCGGTGAGCGAGCAAGAATCAACGTCGGAAGCCGGCTTGCTGGACGGGAAGACGCTGGTCGTCACGGGGACGTTGAACCGGTTCACGCGCGACGAGATCAAGGAGTTCATCCGCAAGCACGGCGGGAAAGCGACCGGGAGCGTCTCGAAAAACACCGATTATCTGGTCGTCGGTGCGGACGCGGGATCGAAGCTGTCGAAAGCGGAATCACTCGGCGTGCCGACGCTCTCGGAGGATGAATTCCTGGCGATGGTCGGCGAGGGATAAGTTCAACGCGAAGCGACAGAGTGTTGATGCAAAGTCGGAGAGACGCGAAGAAGCGCAAAGAAAAAAACAGGAAGAGTTTGTGAGAGAATACTGATTGACGCGAATCATCACTAATTAGTGAAGATCAGTGTTCCTGCAAAATCAATTCGAGTGATTCGTGGTCAAAATTGTGGTGCCTTGTCACCCCGTTTGGCGAGCAAACGAGGCTACCCAATTCGCACGCAAATTCCTCTTGAGAAGAACGTATCAACCGCCGATAATGCGTCTGGAACAAAAAACCTTGCGCCCGAGGCTCTGATGCTCACGATTCAGGATCGATCACCGAAACTCTGCGACGGCGTCAGCCGACGAAATCTGTTACAGGCAGGTGGTTTGTCGGCGCTAGGGTTCACGCTCGCCGGTCCGCAGGCATTGCAGGCGTCGGCGATCCATCCTTCCGGCGGAAAAGCCAAACGCTGCATCACCTTGTTTCTGATGGGGGGACCGCCGCAGCATTCGACCTGGGATCCTAAACCGCTCGCTCCTGCTGAAGTTCGGGGAGAGTTCGGCCCCATCGCGACCAACGTCCCCGGCGTCAATGTTTGCGAACTGTTACCGAAAACGGCTGAGCATGCGGATAAGATCGCCATTCTGCGCGGCGTCTCGACCGGCGACAACGCCCACTCCTCCAGCGGCTATTATATGCTGACCGGAACGCCCCACATTCCCAAGAATCGGGAGAACGCCAATCCGGGGGCTCCCAATAACTGGCCGACGATGAGTTCCGTCGTCCAGCACCTCGCTCACGGACAAAAGTTGCTACCGCCGTCCGTTCGCTTGCCGATGCACATTTTCAATACGGACGGCAGCGTCTGGCCCGGTCAGGATTCCGGCTGGCTGGGGCATCGGGCCGATCCGTGGTTGTTCAATTGCCAGCCCGCCGATCCGAACTTCGACATTCCGCAGTTCCGTCTCTCGGCGGACGTGACTCTGGACCGATTGAACAATCGACGTTCCCTGCTGTCTCACTTGGAAACTCAACTCAGGCACAACGAACAGTCGGCGACCATCGACACCTACAACGATCAACAGCATCAAGCGTTTCAGTTACTCTCCAGTTCCAAAGCGCGGGCCGCCTGCGATCTGAATCAGGAACCGGAGACAACCCGCGATCGATACGGACGCAGTCAGTTCGGTCAGAGCGTGTTACTCGCGCGACGTCTGGTGGAAGCGGACGTCAGATTCGTGCATGTGAACTGGTTCCGCGGTCCGGAAGAACCGAGCGACGCCCCCTGCTGGGACAGTCACGCCCGGGAATCGAGACGTTTGAAGACCGTGCTGGTACCGCCGTTCGATCAGGCGTATTCGGCTTTGTTAACCGATCTTGAAGATCGAGGGCTGCTCGAAGAGACGCTGGTCCTGGTCCTTTGCGAATTCGGTCGCACGCCAAAAATTCAGCCGAACGGCGGACGCGGTCACTGGGGTCACGCTTTCTCGGTAACGATGGCGGGTGGCGGCATCAAAGGTGGCCAGGTCTACGGAGCCTCCGACGAACAGGGGGGTTATGTGAAAGATGGTCTCGTCCGCCCCGAGGATTTGACGGCGACAATCTTTCACACACTCGGCTATGCGCCCGAAACCGAACTGCAGGATCCCTTCGGGCGACCGCTGCCAATCAGCCGCGGTAAGGTACTCGACGCGATTGTCTGAAATGGTATCTCGCTCAGATCTGCACGAGACTCTTCTCAATCAATTGAGTTTTGAATGAGGAATGCAGGAAATCAGGAAGAATTTTTAGAGAACACTGATTGACGCTCATCATGACTGGTTAGGAGAGATGAGCGACAATCAGTGTTCGGTTTCGCGACTTTCAATCTTAAGCCGTTTGCATTATTCGGATTCGCCAAACAGCAGACGGTGCGAAACATTTTCTCCCCCATTCCAAGGGGGAGATCAAGAGGGGGTAAATGGAGACCCCCCTGTAGTCCCCCTTGGTAAGGGGGACAGACTCCATACTTACGCGCCCCTTCTCATCATTGCTGGAGAAATCAGGAAGACGTTTTTGGGAAGCACTGATTCACACGAGTTTTCTCTGATGAGCAAAGATCAGCGTTCCATAAAATCCATTCGTGTCATTCGAGCGATTCGTGGTCGACAGAATGAGGATGCCTCGGGTGCCACTAGCGTCTCGCCTGACTTTTAGGCGCATCTCGCTTCTTCTTCTCGGCTGAGTACCATTGCATC
>JABURQ010000147.1 GCA_014762625.1 Planctomycetaceae bacterium
GAGGATCAGAATGAGTCGAGAGAGAAGGGGGAGGTAGGGCAACGAGTGAAAGTCCATCAATAATCGCATTAACACATTACCATAAGCTTATCAGTGCGAGGAGGGCCGGGGAGACAGGAAAGTCGGGGAACCGGGGTGATCGAGAGTAGATTGGAGAGAGAGCCCACGACAAGCCTGCGATGAGTCGCTAAAATAAGGTGTTCACCAACCCAGACTGCTAATCTCAAAGAGTTATGTCCACAGGATCCCGCAGAGTTGTTGTTTCCGGACTCGGCGTCGTCACGCCGTTAGGGGCCGATTGCGCGACGACCTGGGGACGCCTGATCGCGGAGAAATCAGGTTTGGTGCGTTTACCGGACGACCATCTCGCGGACATTCCTCAGTTCGACGGCAGGCCGATACCGCCGGGTGTGTTGCATGGAGGTCCGGCCCCTTTGCAGAAGTTGTCAGCGGGTACTGTGACAGGAGAACCGATCATCGATCTGGCGATGCATGCGGCTCGCGAGGCGGTCGAGGATGCGGGTGGTTCGGCGGGGTTTGATGTGGATCCCTATCGGGCGGGCGTAGTCTTTGGAACGAGCAAAGGGGGGCTGAGAAGCTTCGACCGCTTTGTCAACAGGACGGGGGGACTCAAAAGCGTCGAATCGGTGGGAGCCGCCTTGCGTAGTGACGGGGACGATGACGAAGCGGGCAGGTTCTGGCAGCAGTTTCTTTCCGATACTCCGGCACTCACTCTGTCGGAACGTTACGGATTTCAGGCATCTGCGCACTGTCCGGTGGCCGCTTGTGCGACTGGTCTGGTGGCGATTCAACGAGCGGCGGAAATGATTCAACAGGGGCAGTGCGATGTGATGATCGCGGGCAGCAGCGATGCCTCTTTACTGCCCGCGTTACAGTCCTCTTTTCACCGTTTGGGAGTTTTGGCCCGAAATTTCGAGAACCCCGCGACCGCGTGTCGCCCGTTTGACGAAACTCGGGAAGGGTTTCTGGTGGGGGAAGGAGCGGCGGTATTGATTCTGGAGGAAGCGGAGCGAGCACGAGCACGGGGAGTGACGCCGTATGCGGAGTGGTTGGGAGGAATGCAGGTCGCGGATACCGCGGGCCTGACGCAGTTGCAGGACGACTCCCCCGCGCTCCAGCATCTCTTACGACAACTTCCCGTTCAGTGCGGATTTGAATGGAGAGACGTCAGTTACCTGAATCTACACGGCACCGGAACGGTGATGAACGATGCCTGCGAAGCCGGGGCACTGACGAATGTTCTGGGAGATGAGGTGGAACGGGTTCCTGCGTCGAGCTTGAAGGGATCCCTGGGACATCTCCTGGGAGCATCGGGGAGTGTGGAAACGGCCCTCACTTTACTGGCATTGAAGTATCAACGATTTCCCGGTAATCCGACGTTGGAAATGCCTTTTGAAGGCTGCCGACTGAACCTGATTCGAGACGCTTACGAAACGATCTGTCCCGACGTCGTGGTCAAGCTTTCGCTCGGCTTCGGCGGTCACCTGGCTGCGGGGGCGTTTCGAGCCTGGCGTTAAGTGAATCTCTGTCGAACTTCAGGGGAGATCGGCGGATTTTACCAGCTCGCGCATCTGATCGGCGATCTTCGCGACCTGGTCGGCAGGACCGAGGAGTTTGAGATACATTTCCTGCTCTCCCAGAGGGATGCCGACGCCGATCATGCGTGTTCCCGCGACGGGATCGGGACTGGAGAAGCCGCTCCCTCCGGCGCGATACGTTCCGCGCAAATCGATCCACAGCGCTTCCCCGTCCGGGAGGGTGATGCGATCCTCGATCGGTTCGGTGCCGGCTTCGAGTTCGAATTGTCCCTGCCAGCGATCGAAGTTCGCCGCGATGCCGCCACTGGCGGTCGTGAACGTGAGTTGCAATTCGGAATCGTCGACCGGGATGAGATAGCGAGCGGAGATGATGCCTGCCTGAGCGGGCATTAGATCGACTCGCTTCCAGCCGGCGGGAATCGTGAACTTGACTCCTTCGATATCGACGACTTCCGGTGAACTCGATGCGGAACCGGGACGATTGTTTGACTTTGCGTCCGAACCGTTCGCGGGGGCGGTTTGCAGAGGAGGAGGTTCCTGGGGTTGATCGTTCTTCGCAGAACCACAGCCGCCGGAAATTAAAATCGTGCCGAGCAAGATGAAAGTCGTGAAATGTATTCGCTGCATGTGACATCCGTTTCCGTCAATTCTTCGTGGATTCCTTCCGCAGATTTTAACGAGCGTCTCTCATTTTCAAAGACGACTTTCGCCACGGAAGCCGTAAAAAAACTCGCAGGCCCCGGAGGAACCTGCGAGTCGGAGATTGGAGTGATCGGCAGAAGTCGATCAAACTTCGGCTGCCGTCGGGCAAACGAATCCGGTGCGGTAATTCCGCGTGCAGAGTTCGGTCGCTTCGGGTGAGTTCGGGAAGATTTCCTTGACCGGATCGAAGGCGAGGCTGGGACCCAGTGACAGAGGATACTTCTCAAGATCGACGCCGTTTTTCTTGAGGTGTTTGACGGTGCGATTCAACGTTTCGATGTCATCATCGAGGCTCTTGATGCCCGAGACGACTTCGGCGATCTGATCGACACTCGCCTTGTTGTTTTCCCCAAGATAGTAGCTGATGTTACCGAGATGGCTCACAGCCGCGGAGAGATGTCCTTCGAGGACGTCGGCGTTCAAGTCGTTGTAATCGCGACTTTCGACGGCGTCGAGGAAGTTTCCGAAGTGGTCACCGCCCCCTTTGAACTCCTTGATGACGTTCAAATCTTTGTCGTACGCGATGCAGTGGGAATAGGTCCGCTGCACCATGTAACCATCGGTTCCGTACGCCACCACGCCGATCTTGTTCCCTTTGGTCGACTGGAACAATTTGTTCAACTCTTCGTCGTCCGAATCGTTGACGCTCAGGCCACGCGTTTCGAAAGTCAGCGATTTGTCGCCGTAATCGTAAATCGAGACGATCGTGTTCGGCGTATCACCGGCATCGACGTAATCGGGATCGTTACGTTCCGCTTTGTAGCCGAGACGTCCGCCGTAGGCAAAGACATTTTTCGGATGCGTATTGACGCCCAGGAACCAGCGAGCGATGTCGGTCTGGTGAGGTCCTTGGTTGCCGAGGTCACCGTTTCCATAGAGACGCTGCCAGTGCCAGTCGTAGTGGAAACGTTGGCGCGTCACGCGAGGATCGGTGTATTGTGCCGGTCCGCTCCAGAGGTTGAAATCGACGTTGTCGGGAATCGGATAATCTCCCAGCGGTCCAATCGACGGACGACGTTTGTAGCACAGGCCACGTGCAAAATGGACGTCGCCGATGCCCCCTTCGCGGATGAATTTTACCGCTTCGTGCAAGGCAGACGACGAACGACTTTGCGTTCCGACCTGACAGATCTTCTTGTACTTGCGAGCGGCGGCGACCAACGCGGCCCCTTCCGCGATGTTGTGGCAAACCGGCTTTTCGACGTAAGCATCTTTACCGGCCTGCATCGCCCAGATTCCGCAGAGAGCGTGCCAGTGATTGGGAGTGGCGGTACTGACGGCATCGACGTCTTTGGCGTCGAACGCTTCCCGCATGTCTTTGACGAGAACGGGGCGCGTCCCCTGCTTCTTTTCGATGGTTTCGGCGCGAGCGTTACCGATTTTCTCATCAACATCGACGATGTAGGTGATCTGGGTACGCGAATCGCCCATCCAGGCGGACATATGACTTTGACCGCGTCCGCCAACACCGACTACCGCCATGCCGATCTTTTCGTTGGCCCCCTGGGCTTTCAGGATTGCCGGGGCGGCGGTGAATGTGGCCGCTGCACCCGCAGTAGCCGCCGTGCTTTTGACAAAACTCCGTCTTGTTAACTTCGACATAGATGTCACCTCAATAATGGTGGGATCAGGTAGGAAATTTCGACTCCGTCTTCAAATTCTTTATTGGTTGCGAATTACGAAGACAAGTTCTTAGGTGGACCCTCCAGAATAGTGGATTCGAGTCACCGAGGAAACGAAAATCCGAAAAATGTTTCGCGTCTGGAGCTCAGTCTTCGCAATCCAGAAAGGGACGCAACTTTTCCACGGTTTTCGGACCGATGCCCGAGACCCGTTGCAGATCGTCGATCGTGGAATAGGGACCGTTCGAATCACGGTCGGCGATGATTTTTTCCGCCGTCAGTTCGCCGATCCCTTCCAGTAATTGTAACTCTTCCCAGGTCGCCTGGTTCAAGTTCACACGCATCGCGCTGAGCTCGGGAGCAGTCGCCTGCGATTCCTGAAGCACGCTGTTCCCGAAATAACAAAAAGCGAGCCCCAAAGTGGCGATGACCCAGATCGTAAACTGGTCCCGAGCGGTCAGCAGAGATAATCGAGGTTCGAGGTCGGAAGCATTCGCCTCTAACTCAGAGGCTTCCGATTCCGCGTTGTCGATCGCCTCATCGGGAAGATCGAACCAGACGTCATCGACCGAGAGTCGGTCGGAGCGGGAACGCGTCCTGGCTTTCCGCTCGGATTTCGACGCGTCTGTGATGAGGTCGAAGTTCAATCGCACCGGAATGTCACCGTGTTGGAGAAGAGCACGGACCTCCCGTCTCACTCTTCCATCCGATTCGACACAGGGCGGACTTCATGTCTTCCCCGATATGTGAAAGCCTTACGCTAAACCTGCCGAACGGAGGATCGGTTTCAGATTCGCAAAGCTGGTTTTCGCCGCCGCGACAGGATCGTAACCATCCTTACGCCAGAGTTGCGAACTGACTTCCACCATCACCGTTCCCCGGTAATGGTGCTTCTTCAAGGCTTTGAAATAGGTGGGGTAGTCGATGTTTCCTTCGCCCGGCAACGCAAACTGGACTTTGCCGTCGGTTCCCAGATTGTCTTTCACGTGAATGAAAACAGAATGAGGTAACAATCGATCCAGAGACTTTTCGAAATCGTAGTCGCGGATCTGATAGTGACTGTAATCGTAGGCGAGTCGAATCCAGGGGCTGTTGACCTGCTGAATCAACCAGTCGGCAGAATCGGGGGCATGAACGGCTCCGGAGACGTGCGGTTTGACGGCCAGAACGGTTTGGCAAGCTTCAGCGGCATCCGCCCAGCGTCCCAGTTCTTCAACCATTTCGTTTTTTACGGCGGGCCAGTCGTCAGGCTTCCCCCCCATAATGGTTTCCAGGACGGGTGGTTTCTCAGGAGACAAATCATGGCCTAACTCGCCGGCGGCTTTGATGCGGTCGAGATGTTTTTGACGCTGCTCTGCCGAGACGAGCAACGGCAGGTTTTCCATCAGTGCCGGCAGCTGTAAATTGAGCCTCTCCAGCTCCTGCTTGATCTGCGTTCGCTCTTCGCGAGAAAGCGATTCGGGGGCGGTGGACCAATCGGGCATGCAAACCAGCTCCACAGCGTCGTACCCGATTCGATTAAGGATTCGAAAAGCATCCGTCGTCGCGACACTCTTCATGCCATAGAGTGAAAAGCCAAATGAAACCGCGGCAGACTTTTCCTCCGTCGCGAATGTCGTGACCGGAAGCAGGGCTCCCAGAGTGGAGATCGCGATTCCCTGTAGAACCTGACGGCGATTGATGAAGCTGGCGGAATGATCGAGCACGGGAAATCCTTCTCGGAAAAGTTTATTGGTCGTCCGACTGTTTGCGGGGAGGGATCAGATAGTGATAACCGGTGTTGGGGTTTTCTTTGTTGTACGCGAAGGCGTCCCTGTTTTTGAGAAAGTGTCGCAGGTAACTGACGGGAATCGCGAAGCCGAGTCCTTCCCCGAACGCGAGTTTCATATTCGTGACCCCAATCACCTCTCCCTTCCGATTGAACAGCGGGCCGCCGCTATTGCCGGGATTGATCTGAGTCGTGGTTTGAATATAGACGAGTCCCTCGAAGTTTCTGTTACGCGTGCTGATGATGCCTTCTGAGACGGAGCGTTCCAAACCGAGCGGATTTCCGATCGCGAATACTTCGTCTCCTTCTTTGAAATCGTCTCGATCGTTCAGGAAGACCGGTTCGAAATCGAAGTCGTCCTGAATGGGAAGCTGGAGGAGTGCGAGATCCATATAAGGGTTCAACGCCAGGATTTTCACATCGTCGATGCGTCGTCGTTGGATGTCACCCGCTTTGGTTTTATCGAAGATGGTGACCGCGATCTGTGTTTCCCGCTCGACGACGTGGTAGTTGGTGACGCAGAACCCGCGCGAGTTGATAATAAATCCGGAGCCCAGTCCGCCCGGTGTCTGGACGAGAACGACCCCTTCTCCGAAATCTTCCGTCAGTTCTTTGACGCTTTTCGTGGGAAGTTTGGCGGTCAGATAAAGTGAGTTGGGATTCTCGGCGGCCGGTTTGGTCTCTGGTTCGGTCGTGGTGACCGTCTCGCGGGATCGGATCCGATCGCGGGGAATCTTGATGACATCGACACCGACATCGACGTAGATCGCGTCCGTCGCTTCCTTCAGAACTTCTCCTTCCAGCCGTTGCCCGGTATTCAGTTCGATGACATCGGCGAAAATATTCGGAGCGAGGAGAAGTGTCAGCAAACACAGGGACACAGCTCGATTCATCATCGGTAATCCATTTCTGTCGGTAAGTTTCTGGGACCTATCATTATTAGCGATAGTCGGTATGGCATTCCGCGCACTTCTTGGTCAGCGTGCTGACCCCCTCGCGAAAACTGTCGTGATCTTCGTCGTCGATCGCCTTTCGCATCTGGGTGATGGCGGCCATCATATCTTTAACGTGTCCCTGATAATCAGGTTCGTCGGCAAACAGATACGACTTATCGCCGGTCACTTTGGTGAGAGCACCGAGAACGATCGTTTCGTGTTTGGCTTTCTCTTTGACGTCGACGAACGCCGACGGTGTCGGCGTGTTGCTGGAGAGCCAGTTGAACGCCTCTTCCATGCGTCGCATGAGCGGTCCGCGATCGGCTTTTTCGGAGAAGTCGAGGTTGGGATCGGGTTCCTCCTCGAGAGTTGGTTCCGAGCCGTTAAAGATTTGCAGCAGATTTTCAAATTGAAGGGAGGCGGCATCGTATCCCGCTCGCCCCGGAGCATCCGCCGAATTCGCCAGGTTATAGCTGATGTCACGCAAGGCCGCCGCCTGATCTTTCCAAAGTGCTTCGCCAGGATGATTCAGAGCGATCTGGGCGAGAGCCGCCATCGTATTGCCCTGCATGGGGATCTTCTTGTACTCGCGGTTATAGGCTCCCACGGTCTGTAACGTCGGCGTGAGAAAGTTTCGAATCGATTTGATTTCGTTATCCAGCTCCTCCATCGGAATGAGTTCTTCCCAGGCGACTTGAGCTGCTTTGGGTTCGGCGGGCTTCGGTTCGGGTTCCGGAGTTTCTGGAGGAGTGTCGTCATTATTCGCGACGGTCGGAGGCTGCGTGGGAGCTGTCGGGGTGATGGTCCCTTGTTGTTGCGCGACGGCGAGCGGATCGTCGAAAAAGACGTCGTAAGGAATACCGTCGATCGTCTTGCGCCCCTGGGAATCGGTGGTCACTTGAGCGTTTGACTTGCCCCCTTCCGTCTGCATCTTTTCCGGCTCAACGGGGGGATTAGCATTCGTTGATTGTGGTTCCGGATCATCGCCGCAGCCTGTGAACGCGCACATTAGTAGACACAGCGCGAGTAACAGTCGCGGGGAATTCCTGGGGTGAGAGTGAGACACAACGATCTCCCTGATAGTCCGAAAGGGGATGGGCAATTTCTCCCTGAATTATGGAGGGGCAACTCACGAACTGCAAGGTTTCACTCGCAGATCGAACAGAAATCGCCGGCGTGAGGAGAGTCTGTAAACGATTGCTTGCTTTGGGTTTCTGTCGGCGGTAGCCTGTGCAAGACACTTCGGAATTCCCGCCACACACTCTAACTTCGACAGAATTCCCATGAGCGACGATCAAGTAAAAATTGAAGAACAACGGCAAATGATCCTCGATGCCCGCCAAAAAGGGACCGGGGCCAAATTATGGGCTTATACGAAGTTGTCGGGTCCGGGTTGGTTGCAGTCGGCGATTACGCTGGGAGGTGGTTCCCTCTCGGGAAGCCTGTATCTCGGGATTCTCGCCGGGTTTTCGCTGATGTGGCTCCAACCGCTGGCGATGATCATGGGAGTCATCATGCTCAGTGCGATCGGCTATGTCGCGCTATCTACTAAAGAACGCCCTTTTGATGCCGTTCGTCGCCACGTGAACCCCGCTCTCGGGTGGGGTTGGGCGATTGCCACCATGATGGCGAACCTCGTCTGGTGTATGCCGCAGTTCGCTTTGGGATCCGCCGCGCTTCAGCAGAATCTGGCGGTCGGCTACTTTCAGGGAGTCGAGTCGATAGGAGGTTTGTCGGCAGAAAATTCTCGCGATCTGATTACCGTCTTCATGCTGTTGATTCCCGCGAGTATCGTTGTCTGGTTTTATAATTCAGGGGGTTGGGGAATCCGGCTGTTTGAGATCATTCTGAAAATCATGGTCGGCGTGGTCGTGATCAGCTTCTTCGGCGTGGTCCTGAAAATGGCGACCAGCGGTGCGGGTCTTGAGTGGGGACAGATTTTCGCAGGGTTCATCCCGGATGCCTCTGTGTTCTATAAGCCATCCTCGGCATTCAGTGATGCCTTGTCGAGATCGAGTGATGCCGACTATTGGACCAATTTGATCATGAAAGATCAGCGCGATGTGATGATCACCGCCGCCGCAACCGCGGTTGGTATCAACATGACCTTTTTGTTGCCTTATTCGATGTTGCAACGCGGCTGGGACAAGGATTTCCGCGGCTTGGCGATGTTCGATTTGTCCACGGGTTTGTTCGTTCCCTTCCTGCTGGCAACCAGTTGTGTGGTGATTGCCTCCGCCAGCCAGTTCCACGGACATCCGGCCCCCGGTTTGCTTTCGGATGTAGATTCGAACGGCAATTCCGTCACGGCACCCGCCGGCATTCAAAGCGGTTTTGAGAAGCTGATCGCGGGACGTCTCGATCACGAAGTGAAGACCAACGATCAAATCGGTTCGGTGGAAGAGGCGGAAGCCGTGATGACAGAGGGAGACCGGGAAATTGCTGCAATGTTGGTGCGACGCGATGCCTTCGACCTCTCGAAGGCGCTGGAGCCGTTGTTTGCCGGGACCGCTGTTCAGGAAGAAGTTGAAGAGGTAACGCCGCGCGGCAAACCGATTGGAAACTATCTGTTTGGGATTGGTGTTCTTGGGATGGCAGTCTCTACCATTATCATTCTGATGCTGATTAACGGCTTCGTCTTTTGTGAGATGCTCGGTCTGCCGTCGCACGGGATGGCTCATCGTGCGGGATGTCTGATGGCGGGGCTCACGGGAGCTTTAGGACCGTTCCTGTGGCGAGGCGATGCCAAATTCTGGCTGGCGGTTCCGACCTCGGTGTTCGGATTCATGCTGCTCCCGATTGCTTATATCACCTTCTTCTGCTTGATGAATTCCAGCAGTCTACTGGGAGAGAATCGTCCGCGAGGACTCAGAAAACTGGGTTGGAATCTGGCGATGGGAGTTGCGGCTGGTCTAGCGACCTTTGGAAGTGGTTGGACACTGTGGAGCAAATTGAAAAGCGGTCCCTGGAGCTTGTCGACGAATAGCGGAATTGAAAAAGTGATTCTGCTGGGACTGTTGTCCGTGTTGATCGTCTCAATTATCGTCACCCATTTCACTCGTAAGCCGGTGGAGGACAATCCGGGGAACTGATCTGCTCCTTGGGGGACGGTTTTCTCCAGATGCGGAATCTCTTGAGCCAGGACTGCATCAGTGTTTGGAGACAAGCCCATCGATCCGAAAGAGTGATTCGGGACTTCGTCTCCCGATGGTTTTCCGAGCGAGCCACGCGCAACGGAAGTTCCCCGATCCGAAAGCCGGACCCGAGAGTCTGAGCGATGAACTGCCAGGCAAAGATTCGCGAGTCTCGATTATTCTGATACGGCAATACCCAAAGAGGATGAACCCGGCACGCGATAAAATCGGTGTCCGGATCGACCAGACGCTGTCCGTAGAAAATATCCGCGATGAGCTGTTTCCCACGTCGGGGGCCGAGCTGATGAGGTTTGGATTGCCCCCGCTTGGACATTGGTAAGAAGTCGTCAAACCGGGATCCGAGGATGACATCCCAGATCTCCTGGTCGATCAGCTTAATAATCGCCGACAAGGCGGAGAGATCGCGTCGATGTTTTAATTCGAAGAGCACGAGCATTTTCGCCGATTCTCGCTGAGCGAGATCGAAACACATCTTGCGAACGTATCCGGGCTGATAGACTCCCGAGACGGTGATGATCTGCAACCCGGCAATCTCGGCTTGATTTCTGACGGATTCCGGACAGCCGCAGTCAATGAAGACGATTTGATCGAACGATTCGGTCGGAATCTCTTCAAGAGGCCCCAGCACGTCGGTCGAATTCTCATCACCAACCAGGAAGAGAAAACGTTCCTCCTGATCTTCGTTGGAAGCCGATGAAATCGATTTCAGGAGGGCATCCATCCCAGCCGGTGGGGAAGATTCTCTCTCCCGATTCTTCGCCGGTCCGATTTCATGGTGGGGATGTGAGATAAGACGATTGACGACCACGTGCGAGATCACCCTATTTAATCAGAGATTTCCTTGGGGTTCGTTCCCCGTTTCAACAAGTTTAGGTCACAAAAAGCGAGCTCAAAAGAAATTCTTTGCAATTTGATTCATGTGTTGCCTTCCTTGAACAAATAGCATTTCAGTCTTGTTTTATAGGTTTCCCGAGTCGTCACTCGCCCGCACAACGATACCATGCTTCCACGTTTGCCCAGAATTTCTATCGGAATTTCAAATATTTCCAAGTGCTGCTTGACTGCCCTTGAATCTGACCTAGTTTTGTGCGTTCGCTCAAACAACCCCTCAGGTTGAAGAGCGAGTTCAAAAACAGATGCTTCGTTACAGAGTCAGTTCTCTGTAAGAGTTATCCCCCCCGAAAATGTGTTCCGGGACCTTACCGAAAGGACAGTAGAGATGAAGAAGTTTGCACAAAGCGTCAAGAATTTTTTGGTTTCAGAAGACGGCCCGACTGCAGTCGAATACGCCGTGATGTTGGCCCTGATCATCGTGGTCTGCATTGTGGCAATTCAAGCTGTTGGTACCAGTGCTTCGACCACCTTCTCAAGCGTTGGAAGCTCCCTCAGCGGTACTTCCTCTTCAACCTAATCGGTTCGCTGCAATATGTTTGAACGGCTTCTTCGGCTTCAAGACCGAAGAGGCCGTCAAGCATGTTTTTAGCGAGGTTTTTTGGATACGAAGAGTCGAACAGACATTGAGACGACGATCTCAAGCGGATCCGAAAAGTTACAAGAGACACACTCAAAAATACCGTTCGACGCGAAGCGATGAAGGCTGAAAAGCCCGCCGAGAGAAGAACGACTGAAATTTCAATCACTGCGACGAATTGAAATTTCCAATCACAAAACAGATTGTTCCGAAAGACTCGAGCATGGGCCCTTCGGAGCCTTACGCGAAGAAAGGTCAGGAAAGATGGACTGGCAGGCATTTCTGTTGGATCAATGGCACGTGAAAATTGTTGCCATCACGTTGATCTGGGCTGCATGGATCGACGGTAGAGAGCTTCGAGTTCCTAACTGGATCACATTTCCGATGGTGTTGACCGGTTTGCTTTACAACACCATCGATGGTGGCGTGAGCGGTCTCGGCATGGGACTACTCGGGATGGTCACCGGGCTGTTGTGCTTGCTTCCACTTTATTCAGTGGGAGGAATGGGAGCGGGTGACGTGAAACTGATGGCCGGTATGGGAGCCTGGTTAGGCTGGCAGATTACACTCTCCGCCTTTGTCGTCTCGGTCTTCGTGGGAGCATTTATGGCTGTGGTCATGGTGATCCGAAAGCGGGCCTTCGAGAAACACAGCACCAATTTCCTGATGATTCTTAACGAATGGATCGCCGTCAAAAATCCTGCCAAACTTTCCCAGATTGCCGCCGAAAGAAAACCAACGATGATGCTCTTGCCCTACGGCATTCCCATCTGCATTGGTTCAATCGGTTACTTCCTGTACGCCGGATTAATCTAGAGATCACTCCTTCATGTCGCGAGCGTTTCGTGTTGCTTGAAGGAATGAAGAAATCAATTTCAAGAATCAAACTAATCGTCTGATTCCGACGAGCTGGCAGACGGAAATTTCCCCCGTTACGAACTCGTTCAAAATCGAATCCGACGAACCAATCAGGTCGATTACGAAAGCACGATTAGTGTTGCTTGAATTTCGGCCCACGTGGCTGAAGTTCAGTCACCGATTGGATCACGAAATATTCGTCGTTCCTCTGACAGCAGGTGGAGAGAAATTATGAAACCCAAGTCCTTATTAATGTTGCTTGTGGCCGCCGGTGGCGCTTTGGTTGCTTCATTTGGCGTCTCCCAAATGAACAAGGAGGAACCAACAGAGACCGTCAAAATTCTGGTTGCAAAAGCAGAAGTTCCTCCTCACATTCCGTTGACGGAAGAGTTCGTGGAATTTTCTGAGTTTCCTCCGAATCTCGTTCCTCTGGGGGCCGTGAAGTCAAAAGAAGAGTATGAACGGCGTGCGTTACGAGCCAAGGCGTTCCCAGGCCAACCGATTGTGAAGGCCAATTTGGGTGAACCGGGGGATTTCGATGCTTCGACAGAAATTCCGGAGGGATACCGAATCTATACGTCTCCCATCACGCTCACTTCGTCTCACAGTGGCCAGATTCGTCCGAAAGATCGAGTCGATATCTACATCACTTACAAGGACCATAATGCTGGAAAAGATATTCTCAAAACCAAGCTGATCCTGGAATACGTGGAAATCTTCTCAATGGGTGGTGAGCGAGCCGAAAATACTCCCGGCAATAAAGATTTGGTGGCCAAAAACGTTTCATTCCTTGTGACTCCGAATCAGGCAGCAATTCTAATGATGGCTGAATCGAGAGGGGACCTGCATTTCGCACTTCGTCCCAAGTACGAAACAGCTGCTTCGGATGTGGAAATTCTTACGGAAGAAGATTTCGACAATTTGGGAACGGCGAAGTCGCTGCGAGAAAAGATCGAAGAAGAATATCAGGCCGATATGGAGAACCTCCATGCTCAACTTTCAGAAGAGCATGCGGCAGAATTGAGAAGATTGGAAGAGGAAAACCAACGTCTCCAGAGAGCGCTTCAAGCGGAACAGGAAGAAACGCTTGTGGCCCAGGCCACCGAACCGGTTGAACCGATCAAATGGAAAATCAGGATTGTGAACGGTACGGGAACCGAAGAGTCTGAATTCTTACTTGGTGAAGCCGGTAATGCACAATCCCCGGCAGAAAAAGCCGATGTTAAAGAAGAAACCCAGGAAGAGACTACTCAGGAGGAAACTTCAACTCTTCCTTCCGCTGCCGCAAAGAACCCCATGCAAACGATCCTAAATCGTTTGTTTGAAGGAAGTTAAATCTTCTGCGGCAAGCAGGTAGGGATTGTAACGATCCTACCGATTAAAAAATGGGAGTAATCCTTATCGACTCGAAAGCCCTTTCTTGTCGATAAGGATTTTATCATGGGCGAAGTGCATTTCCCGCACAGCCCATTACCCAAGAGACGACGAAACCACAATCCAAAATTCGCCGGGGTCACCGACCATAATCACCCCAGCGACAATCAATTTTTGAGGTGAATCATGGTTCAGGGACGAACAATGAAACTGTTTTCGTGGCTGCTATTGCCCCTGATAGTCACCGCTTCCGCGCTGGCGCAACCGCCCGCCGATCCGAACGCTCCCGACTTCGAGCCTCTTTATCGCGTGACCGAGAAAAAGAGCAAAATCCAACTGGTGGAAAAGTTCTCGAAGATTATCGAAACGGAGACGAAAATTGTCGAAGCTCGCGACTTCGATTCTGACGTGATCAGTGTCACTCCGGTGGATGTGAATCGTCTGCGAGTTCAGGCGCTCTCTCCGGGAGTCACCACGATTAACGTGCTCGATGAAAACAACGACCTTTACACTCTCGAAGTCTTCGTGACCGGTGACGTTCGCCATCTGCAAGCTTATCTGACGCGGTTGTTCCCCAGTTCTTCGGTGGATGCGGTCGAAGTCCAGGAAAGCGTGGTTCTGCGTGGGTGGGTGACTCAACCCGAACATATCACCGAGATGATGGAGATCGCCGAACAGTTCTACCCCAAAGTCCTGAATCAAATGAAGGTCGGCGGCGTTCAGCAGGTATTGCTGAAGGTGAAAGTGATGGAAGTACAGCGAACGAAAGTTCGTTCGATGGGGTTCAACTTCTTCTTCTCCGGACAGGAAAGCTTTCTGACCAGCACGCCGGGAGCGTTGACTCCCGTCGCCAGCATTGGCAATCCGGGAGTCGGCTTGAGCGGCTTTGCCGACCCGACCGTGGCCTTTGGCGTCATTAACTCGGGGGATATTTTCAACGGCTTTCTGGAAGCATTAAAAGAAGAAGGTCTTCTGAAAATCAAAGCCGAGCCGTCTCTCGTGACGACGAACGGACGTCCGGCGCGACTGTTGAACGGTGGTGAATTCCCGATTCTGGTTCCTCAAGGGCTGGGAACGGCGACGATCGAATGGCGGGAATTTGGGGTGAATATGGAAGCCGTCCCGATCATTCTGGGTAACGGTCGCTTGCGTCTGGAGCTTCAGCCGGAAGTCAGCGAACGGGATTTTGCGAACGCCGTCGAGGTGAACGGCTTGCAGGTTCCGGGATTGACAACTCGCCGCGTCAACACACAGGTGGAGATGAAATTCGGACAGACGCTGATGATCGCGGGATTGATTTCTCGCCGAGACACAGGCAGTACTTCGAAACTGCCGTGGTTGGGGGAGTTCCCGGGAGTCGGTGCCTTATTCAGTCGCAAACGTTACGAGGAAGCGGAAACCGAACTTGTGGTGATGGTGACTCCCGAATATGTGAGTCCTTTGGAAGCGAACGATCCGATCCCGATGGGACCGGGTGAGACGACCACCAAGCCGACAGATCGCGAACTGTTTCTGGACGGCATGTTGGAAATTCCCAAGTACGGAGATCCGGCCAAAGGGGCTCCTCTGCCACCGATGTATTATCAACAACCACAACCGGTTCCCATGAGCCCGTATATGATTCCTCCGTCGCAACCTTACGACTCGGGTCCGTTGGAGCTTCCTCCGACCACTGAGGACGTGAGGCTTCCTCCTGCTCCGGCCTTCGAGTCGGAATCGCCAGAGATTCCCGCCCAATCGCGATCGGAATCTTCGCGAACCGAGGCGGCTCCTTTCCCTACGAATGACTTCTGGGCTCAGGGGATGGAAACGGTGGAGTATCGGGAACCGTCCGGTTATTCCGACGGGGATTTCAAGAAGACGAATTATAACGATTATGAGGCTCCCGCCGAGACAACTCGGAGTCGGAATCCGTGGACTCCAACTCGTCAATCGACGAAACGATAATAACGCGGAGCCCCGGCAGCGATGTCTGAATATCGAGGGGAGGCTGACGAATAACCCGTCAGCCTCTCGTTTTTTGCGCGATGAATTTCCAGGAAATCGTTTGATGAGATTAGACTTGAGACAGATCTTCCCGATAATATAAGAGTCCACTGTCAACCGGATCGTTCCCTCAAGCGAGCGGTATCAATCCTTAAGGATGCCTGTATGAGAGATGCAAACGTACTCAAAGTCGCGATCGTTGATCCTGACGATGTGTCGCGCGCATCCATGAAAAACCTCCTTCTAGGAGTCGATTCTCTCTGGTTGGAGGCCGACTGCTCGCGCTATGAGTTCTTCATCGACGTGCTGGGGCAGGCAACACCGGATATCGCGATTATTTCTCTCGACGCCGATCACGTCAAAGGGCTCTCCCTGATCCAGCAGGTCAGTCGGCAGTTGCCAACCTGTTCGGTGTTGGCGGTCAGCGGCTCTCAGGAAGGTTCGTTGATTCTGCAAGCAATGCGAAACGGTGCCCGAGAGTTTCTCAATCTACCGTTGCAGTTGGAGGATGTTCTTGCCGCGATGGACCGCGTCCGGTCTTCGCCGTCAGGAATGACGTCCGCCTCCACCGAGACCCGGATTCGATCGAGTCGAGTGATCGCGGTGGCTGGGGTTGAGGGGGGAGTCGGTTGTACTTCGCTCGCGGTGAACCTGGGATGTATGTTGGCGCGACACGAGGGGAATAGCGTCACCATTATGGATCTCGATCTCTCTTTGGGAGATGCGGATGTCTGGCTGGATTTGGTTCCCGACTATACGGTTCAGGACGTCGCCGACAATATTCACAGGATCGACTACTCGTTACTCAAACGTTCCCTCACTCAGCACGAGTGCGGTGCTTATCTGTTACCGAGACCGGTTCAGATGAACGATCGATCGTCTGTGAACGGTGAGACTTTGAAACGTGTCATCTCGTTATTGAAATCAACCTTCAGTCACTTGATTCTCGATTTGAGTAAGAATTACGGCGAATTGGAGATGGCCGCGTTGCAGGCGTCGGATACGATCCTTCTTCTCAGCCAACTCGACTTACCCGGATTGAGAAATGTGGTTCGATTGAATCAGTATTTCGAAGACTATGAGGGGATCAATGATAAAGTTCGCGTGATCCTGAATCGGATGGGTATCGAGGATTCGCAGATAAGTCTGAGCAAAGCCAAAGAAACGATCGGACGAGAGATCTTTTGCCAGCTCCCCAACGATTATCAAGCGATGGTGGAAAGCCGAAACAACGGCGTTCCTTTGATGGAACAAGCTCCCAAAGCCCGGATTACGAAAGCGATCGAAGCGGTGGCGGAAGTCTTTAATGAAGATAGCGGTGAAGTGGCTGCTCCCAAGAAGCAGAAAAAGGGGCTCTTCAGTTTTTTAAGCAACGGATGAGCCATCATCTCCTCCACTTAATTGCTCTGGGGAGGGCCGGGGTGGCGATACCAGACCACATTGCGACTTCCGCGACCCGCGATCAGTAAATCCAAATCACCATCCCCCTCCATATCCGCCGCTCGGATATCATAAGCTTCCTGATCGCGACCGACGATGTGCGTCTGGAAATGTCCGCGACCATCGTTTTCAAACCAGGCCGCAATCTTCGAGCCGTACGCACATGTCGCCGCGTCGACATCACCATCCCCGTCCATATCCACTACAACCAGACAATGTGGTTCCTTCAGTTCCGCATTGATGGTGTGTTCTTTCCAGCCGGGATTTTCGAACCAGACGATACCCTGACCGTGTCCTCTGGAAGCGACGAGATCGGTTTTTCCGTCGCCGTTCACATCGGCGGGATGAATATTTGTGGCACCCGGCTGTTGATCCGAGATCAGGTGTTTCTTCCAGGTGTTTGTCGGGTCCGCGGGCGCTTCCCACCAGGCAAACCATTCTCCCGATCCCGGTTCGGCCTGAGGCCCGCCTTTCGCGCCGGTGGCCGCATCGGCGCGCCCATCTCCGTTGATATCGCCCAACCCGAGATAGTGTGTCAGACCGGGAGCGTCTCGATCGGCAAAAACGAAACGAGGCCAGCGTTCCGCCGTTCGAGCATTCTTTGGCCTCCGATACCAGACGAGTGAATTTGGAAAAGGGTCTTTCGGTTGAGCGCTGGTTGCTAGAAGATCATCGACCCCGTCTCCATCAACATCGCCCGTCAGGAGTCCGTGGATCCCGTGTACCCGATCATCGACAAGTTTCACAGGCCAGGGCTCCGTCAACGGATTGTCCGGTCGTAACAGGCAAATGATCAAACCGGGGTTATAGCGTGCCCCGACCCAATCGAGATCTCCATCTCCATCGGCATCTATCAATTCGGAATGGATACATCCCACCCCTTTGTGAAGTGAGACTTTTTTCCAGTCGGGGGCCAGAAAGAGATGTGTTTCATTCCCGCTATTCGTGAACACATCGAGCAAGCCATCGCCGTTGACATCATCTGTGACGGCAGTCGTGCAATGCTCTCCCTCATCGACAATGATTTTTTCCCACTCAGCCGCCGGCGTTTGAGGGGTCACGATAAGCAGCATCACCACCAGACAGAATGTCCGAGACAGTGTGGAATTCATGACGGAACTTTCCTTTCTCGAGTGCTATCTTCCAATTCCATTTCGACGACGAATGGTGAAGACGAAGAGACGCTCTTAAACAAAATCACTGAGATTCAATGTAATCAACCAAGTGATGACAAACGAGTTAAAAAGTCAGTGGAAGAACGGTTATTGAAACAGCCAACTTTCCACAAGACCTTGAAAATATCATGATATCCAGAATCTCAAAGTCGACGAAACAATCCCGAGGCCAACGAAACCTGGAACTTCTCAAACGTTATCACGGCGAGAAAAAACCGGTTCAGAAGCTACAGATTCGTAATGAGATCATGGAACTGAACTTAGGACTCGTACACCGGATGGCCAACAAATTTTCCAGTAACTGGCAAGACGAGCGAGAGTATTACTCGGAAGGATGTCTCGCCTTGATGGACGCGGTGGAAAAATTCGATCCCGACCGAGGATTTCAGTTCAGCACCTATGCCACCACCTGTATCCGTAACCGGCTGTATCGACTGTTTCGCACGCGTGCCCGGCAACCTTCCATGGTATCCTTGAATCAAGAGACCTACGAGCCGCACGAGACTCACGAGGAAGATGCCGACGTGAACTCACTGGACCGATCGCGAGCCATGGCCGAGATGATCGTCCAGGAACTCGACGAGCGGGAGCGCGAACTGGTGGAGTTGCGGTTCGGGTTGGATCCCGAACGAAAATTTCGCAGTTACCGACAGGTCGCGGAACTTGTGGGATTGAGTAAGGAACGCGTACGCCAGTTAATTCAAAAAGCGATTCTCAATATTCAAAGCCGGCTGGTGATGTCTCCCGGAGAGACAGCACCCGGACAGTGAGTGAACGATGGCTGATTTGAAATTCGAAAAAAGCTCGCTGATTCCTGCCTCCGCCGAAGAACTATTCCACTGGCACGAGCGGCCCGGAGCGTTCAATCGACTGACTCCGCCCTGGGAACCGGTGGAGCTCGTTTCTCACGAGGGGATTCGTGACGGCGATCGTGCGATCATCTCAATGAAGCTCGGTCCCTTCACGCGGAAGTGGGTTGCCGAACATTCGGAGTTTCGATCCGGCGAGTCCTTTCAGGACGTGCAGATTTCCGGGCCGTTTGCCAAATGGGAACACACGCATAAAATGTCCCCAATTGCCGAGCGAGAGTCGCAGTTGACGGATTCCATTCAGTATCGATTACCGGGAGGTTCACTCGGAAATCTGTTGGGAGCCGGCATTGCTCGACGAAAACTCGATCGGATGTTCCGATATCGTCATCGACGCACACGTGACGATCTGTCCTGTCACGAAAAATATAGAAAGCAGCCTCGCATGAAAGTTGTCATCACAGGGGGAACCGGACTGGTGGGGGAGGAGCTGCAATCGTTGCTCTCCACCGGAGGACATGAGACGATCTCATTAACGCGGCGTTCCGCAACCAGGGACGATTTACGTCAGTGGGATCCCACCGCGGAGGTTTTCGATCCGGCGTGGTTTGAGGGAGCGGATGCGGTGGTGCATTTAGCGGGTGAAAACATCGCCGGCCAGAGGTGGACGGAAGCGTTCAAAAAACGCCTGTGGGATAGCCGCATCGATGTCACGCAAAAGTTGGTGACGGCGCTGAGCTCGCTTTCGAATCCTCCCCGGACATTGATCTCCGCCTCCGCGATAGGTTGGTATGGTGAGACTGGAAATGAATGCGTTGACGAGCAGGCTCCGGCAGGTGAAGGCTTTCTAGCCGATTTGTGTAAAGCGTGGGAGGATGCTTCTCATCCGGCTCGAGAAGCCGGGATACGAGTGGTGAATCCGCGGATCGGAATCGTCCTCAGCCCTAAAGGCGGCGCACTCGCCAAAATGCTGTTCCCTTTCAAAATGGGAGCGGGAGGAATACTCGGGAACGGCAAGCAATTCATGAGCTGGATCAGCCTGGACGATGTCGCCGGAGCGATCTATCACGCTCTCATGACCGAGTCGATCTCCGGTCCCATGAACTGCGTCGCCCCCAGTCCGGTAACGAATTATGAATTCACGAAGACGCTGGGGCGAGTCCTCAACCGACCGACGATTTTTCCGGTCCCAGGTTTCATGGCCAAGCTTGCTTTCGGTGAAATGGCGGAAGCACTGCTCCTCGCCAGCACTCGCGTCAAAGATGGTGTTCTCGACTCCACCGACTATGAGTTTCGCACTCCGCAACTGGAAGACTGCTTGAGGCACGTTTTAGGGCGGTAGATCAGAGCCGTAAGTTCCCTGTAACAAGTGATTTACTCCTTTCAGGCTCTACAATCCGCAAATTACCCCAGCTATTTTCCCGAGGGATTTCTTCACCTCAGTTTCAGGAATATCCGCATTTGACGGATTGAGGACTGAGGTAAAATTAGATTCGTGCGGAGAGTTAGCGATCTCTCATCCGCGGGGCTGCTGTATCGCTTGTCGAGTGAGGAACAAAATCATGTTGCACCAAATGGCTTCCAACAATTATCTGCTGTTTGTTTGTATTGGGATCATCGCAGGCTGGATTGTCGGGGAATTTCGACAAGGTGAGGGGTACGGCATCGCGGGGAACGCCGTGATTGGCATACTCGGTGCGATCGTGGGTGGCTTCATGTCGGAATACTTGGACTTGATGCAATCCATCGAAGTCAACTTCCCGTTGGTCGTCCAACCCGCCGTCTCCGCCATTATCGGGTCCGGGGTGTTGCTCTTCTGTCTCGACCGTTTGGGTGTGAAGACCTGAATCCGGTTCATTCGGATCGATGTAACGCTTCAAACGCCTCGATGGTGCGATCGATTTCCTGCGGTGTGGTAAAAGGCCCGACGCTCAGCCTCAAGGTGCCTCCCGTCGCGGTGGTTTGCAGCCAGTCGTGAGTCTGGGGAGCGCAGTGAAGTCCGGCCCGAGTTTCGATGCCGAATTCTTGAGAGAGTAGCGCGGCGAGTGTTTGTGGGTCGTACAGGTCACTGGTCACGCTGACGACCCCGATCTTGGGGACATCGTCGCCGCCGATCAGCTTCACTCCTTCGATCTGTGAGAGCCCGCGTTGAAGTTGCCCCAGAGCCTGCTCCTCCTGCTGACGAATCTCCTCAATGCCTCTGTCGAGTAAGTAATCGACCCCGGCATCCAACCCTACGATTCCGGGAACGTTGTGATTTCCCGATTCGAAACGGTCAGGCAGGGACGTCGGTTGAGTGGCGGACTCACTTTGAGTTCCCGTTCCTCCCTGACGCGTGGGACGGAGTTTCTCGGCCATCGAAGGGGAAAGACACAGGATACCCGTTCCGAGCGGCCCCAGCAGTCCTTTGTGCCCCGCACACGCCAGCAATTCAAACGGGCTCTCGTCGAATTGAATGGGAACCACGCCTGCGGTCTGAGCGGCGTCCACCAGAAAAGGGATGGAGTGCTCTTTAGCAATCTCTCCGATTTCGAGAACCGGTTGAACGATTCCAGTGACATTCGACGCATGCGTGAGGGCGATCAGTCGCGTGTCGGGACGAATCGCGGGAGTGATCTGGTCGGGAGAGAGAACGCCTTGGGCGTTCGGTTGAAGGACCGTCAACTGGACGCCCACCCGTTCGGCCAGATCATGCAGCGGACGGAGCACTGAGTTATGTTCCAACGCGCTGGTGATGACGTGATCACCGGGTACCAATAAACCATGAATCGCCTGATTCAAGCTATCGGTCGCGTTGCATGTGAAGATGACTCGTTGGGGGGCGGAGACCCCCAACAGATTCGCGACACGTTGACGACAGCGATTGACGATTCGGTATACCTCGGAACCGGAAGCATGACTGCCTCGACCGAAGGGGGAGCCGTTGTGACGTTGATACTGATCCACGGCGTCGTAGACGGAATCAGGCTTCGGCCAGGAGGTCGCCGCATTGTCGAGATAGATGCGCTGGGGGGAATCAGTCATCTCCGTCACCCGCCAATGGAGTACATAGGCCGGTCGGGTTGGATGAATCGCGCGGTATTGATTTCGTGCCCTTCTTTTTTGGCCTGAATGGAGGCCTCGACCGCTGCGAGAATGGTCTGGTCGTCGGCGTTCTCTCGGAGGAGTTGTTTGATGTCGGTTTCCTCGAGAGAGAACAGGCAGTTCCGGATTTTCCCGTCGGCCGTCAATCGAAAGCGATTACACTGACCGCAGAACGGCTGGCTGACGGAGGCGATGATCCCGATTCGACCTCGACCGTCTTCAAACTCGAAGTCGGTGGCGGGAGCGGACGGATCCTGAGTGGGGAGCGGTTTCAAAGGGCCGATTTCGGTGGAGAGTTTTTCCAGAATTTCCGACGCGAACAAAACCTTCTCTCGCTGCCAGGTCGCATCCGCATCGAGAGGCATGAATTCGATGAAACGAATTTCGACGCCGGTCTCACGGGCCAGATTTCCAAACGGTACGATTTGATCTTCCGTCAACCCGCGAATGGAAACCGCGTTGATTTTGACCGGATCGAAGCCGACCTCTTGAGCCGCCCGGATGCCCGCCAGAACCTGTTCGTAACCTTCGCGTCGAGTGACTTCCTTGAACTTCACGGGATCGAGAGCATCGAGACTGATATTGATGCGGCGTAAACCGGATTCGTACAGGTTCTGTGCCTGATCGGCGAGCAGAATACCGTTGGTAGTCAGTCCCACATCGTCGATGCCTTCAATGGCGACGATCTGTTCAATGAGTTTGTGGAGGTCTCGTCGAACGAGCGGTTCTCCTCCCGTCAGTCGTATTTTTTTCACTCCCCGCTGAACGACGACTTTGACGAAACGGACAATTTCCTCGAACGTCAACAGATGCGATTTCGGCATGAACTCCACGTTGTCGGCCGGCATGCAATAGAAACAACGGATATTACAACGATCCGTGACGCTGATGCGCAGGTTATCGTGGTGGCGTCCAAAACTGTCAACGAACGGTGAACTCATCTTGTAGGGCTTTCTTCGCCGGCCAGACGGTGTTTGTATTTTTCAGGAGGAGGGAGTATTCGAGCGGACCGATTCTTCTTCGCCGGGATGAACCCATTCCGACTGTCCGTCGATCCAGTTTTCCTTTTTCCAGATCGGCACGCGGACTTTTAATTCGTCAATCAGAAATTGTCCCGCGTGAAAGGCTTCTTTTCGGTGAGGAGAGCTGACCGCGACCGCCACGCAGACTTCTCCGAGTTCGAGATGTCCCACGCGATGTTCGATGACCGCGTTCAGGATCGGCCATTTTTCTCCGGCCTCCGCAACCAGCTCTTCCATTTTGGTGATTGCCATCTCAGGATAAGCGTCGTAATCGAGCGCGGTGGTTTGCTGGTCGTCGGTAAATTCTCTGACCGTTCCCAGAAAGAGAACCACGGCCCCTGCGCGAGGCGTCCGCACGGATTCCGTGACCAGATGGTAGTCGATGGGCTTGTCAGTCAGTCGCACAGTCATGACGTGAAGACTTTCGTAGTTGCGGATTTGTGGCGAAGGAGTCTCATCCGCCGCTCACGGGAGGAAAGCACGCGACTTCCGCATTCGCTGGGATCACTGTCTCTGAGGGGACGTATTCGTTATTCACGGCCACGAGCAGAGACTCTCGAATCGACGCGAGTTGTGGATAATGAATCACTAACTGCGACAGCATCTCTTCCACGGTCTGTTGATTCGACAGCGTAACGTCCGCGTGGGACGTGCCCGCGAGATCGCGTGCGCGAGCGAACAGTTTGACGGTCAGATTCATTGTCAATTCAGGATCGGTCAAGTGCTGATCAGTCGGTTCGGGGAGGGAGTCAGTTTCTGTTCGAGTTCGGGCATCAAGCCGTACGCCAGGGCGAGTATCTTCAACGGGTGAACGCCCGCCAGAGAGGAGCCCTGTTCCATTTGCATTCGACAACTCGTGCAATCGCTCACTCCGAAGGAGTATTCGCTGGATTCCAGGTGATCGAATAACGGTTGGCCGATTTGGATCGACGTCTCAAAGTTTTGACGGGTGAGTCCAAAGGCTCCTGCCATGCCGGAACATCCTTTCTCTATATTATGCACCTCAAAACCCGGAATCAAATCGAGTAACGATTTCCAGAGATGTTCGCTGCCGAG
>JABURQ010000005.1 GCA_014762625.1 Planctomycetaceae bacterium
CCAGTACGTCGCTTACGGCTCGATGCTTCTCGAAGGAGGCTTGGCGGTGCTGGTGATTCTCGCCTGTTGTGCGGGAGTCGGGATGGGCAAGTTCGACCGCCTGGAAACGGGAGAATACGTGGCGGCGATGTCTGCGGGTGGCGAGCCACTCATCGGTCGCGATGCCTGGAACACGCGTTACGACCTGACGAAAGGCTGGGGCGCGTTCGGTCTCGGAGCCAAAGTCGGCGCGTTCATCGAGGGAGGAGCGAATTTCCTGACCTCGATCGGAATTCCGTTGCGTCTGGGGATCGGCATCATCGCGGTCCTGGTTGCCAGTTTCGCTGCCACGACTCTCGATACGGCGACCCGACTCCAGCGTTACGTCGTTCAGGAACTGGGAAATACTCTCAACATCAAACCGCTCACCAACAAATACGCGGCGACCGGATTCGCGGTTTTCCTCGGCGGACTGATGGCGATGCTCCCCGCTCCCGGAAAAGGAGCCGGAACCGGCGGCCTAATTCTCTGGCCGCTCTTCGGAGCCACGAACCAATTACTCGCCGGCCTGGCGTTTATGGTGATTGTTTTTTATCTCTGGCGACGCGGCAAGCCGATCTGGTTCGCCGTCGTGCCGATGATCGCCATGCTGATCATGCCGGCGTGGGCCCTCAGTTGGCAGTTGTTCAATTCCAATAACGGATGGGCTTGGCCTCTGGCGGCGATGCTCCAAGGCGAGCAGGAATGGGCCTGGCAGCAGACGCATCTCCTGTTCGCCATCGGTATCGGTACGTTGGCCCTTCAGGCGTGGATGGTTGTCGAAGGACTTCTGTTGTGGCCGAAGGTCAAAGGAGTTCTCGAAGAACCGCTCCCGCCGCTGGCGAGCCGAACGACTGCCGCGTCCACCGAATCGATGCCCTGTTAACGCCATTCACACACCCGAAAACATTTCGAACACCATTGGGAGAAACATTGTTATGAGACATCTCTTTCTTGCGCTGGCCTTGAGTGTGTCGCTGTTCGTCTCTCACTCCGCTGACGCCGCCGAAAAGCTGAAACTCCTGATCATCGACGGACAAAACAATCACAACTGGCAGGCGACGACTCCCATCCTGACCGAATTCCTGACCAAAACCGGACGGTTTGACGTCTCGGTCGCCACCACTCCTCCCAAGAATTCTCCCGCCGATGCGTGGAGTAAATTCAATCCGAAGTTTTCCGACTACGACGTCGTTTTGAGCAACTACAACGGCGAGGAATGGCCCGAGAACGTCAAAACAAACCTCGAACAGTACGTCTCGGGAGGGGGAGGACTCGTCATCGTCCACGCCGCCAACAACGCCTTCCCGAATTGGCCCGCCTGGAACCAGATGATCGGACTCGGCTGGCGCAATAACAAGTACGGCAAGCGGGTAATTATCGACGACAACGGCAAAAAAGTCCTCGTCCCCGCCGGAGAAGGACCGGGCGCCGGACACGGACGCCAACATGAATATGCGATCCGGGTCCGCGATACCCAACATCCCGTCACCCACGGAATGCCCGCCGAATGGCTGCATACCAAGGACGAACTCTACCACGGCCAACGCGGACCGGGTCAATCAATGAATATCCTCGCGACCGCTTATTCCGATCCGGAGACCGGCGGAACCGACGCTCACGAACCGATGATCTGGTGGATTCCGTATGGGAAAGGGAAAGTCTTCACGACCCTCATGGGACACGCCGACTACTCGATGCAATGCGTCGGGTTCCAATCGGTTGTCGCACGCGGCAGCGAATGGGCGGCGACCGGCGAAGTCACCTTACCGCTCCCCAAAAATTTCCCGACCGCCGAAAAATTATCCTCCGTGGAATGATCGACGAACCTGATCTCATGACCGATTCCGAAACTATTTTTCCCGCCGACCGGGAGAGTCTCGAACGTCTCCAGTTGCAGAAACTGCGCGAGATGTGTCGCGAGCTCTCGCACGCGAATCCCTTCTGGACGGAACGACTGGAAGGGGTCGGACTCGATCCCGCCGCGATCGACAGTCGGGATGCTTTCTCCCGGATTCCATTCCTGCAAAAAGCGGACTTGGTCGAGAGTCACGCCGCCAATCCTCCTTATTCCTCCAACATGACCTACCCGCTGGTGCATTATTCGCGTTTGCATCAGACCTCGGGAACGACCGGCAAGCCGCTCCGTTGGCTCGATACCCCCGACAGTTGGGACTGGTTGATGGAATGCTGGCGGCAGATCTATCACCTCGTCGGACTGACGCCCGAAGACCGGCTCGCGTTTCCGTTTTCTTTCGGACCGTTCATCGGGTTCTGGGCCGCGTTTGAAGGAGCCCAGCGACTGGGAAATCTCTGCCTCGCGGGAGGCGGCATGAGCAGTCAGGCCCGCTTGCGGATGATTCTCGATAACGACGCGACCTTCGTCTGCTGCACGCCGACCTACGCCTTGCGACTCGCGGTCGTCGCCGAAGAGGAAGGCCTCAACATGGCCGACAGTTCCGTACGCGGGATCATCGTCGCGGGAGAACCGGGCGGCAATATTCCCGCCATCCGGCAACAAATCGAATCCGCTTTCGGAGCCCGCGTCTTCGACCATTGGGGCATGACCGAGATCGGATCGCTCGGCGTCGAGTCGGTCAATTACGCCGACGGCCTGTATCTGCTGGAGACCGAATGCATCGCCGAGATCACCGATCCTGAATCGGGACAACCGGTGGAAGCGGGTGAGACGGGAGAACTGGTGATTACGAATCTCGGACGCTGGGGGAGTCCCGTCATCCGGTATCGTACGGGCGATCTGGTCCGCGAGGATCTGACGGAGTCGCCCGACGGCCTGTGTCTCAAACGTCTCCGGGGAGGCGTCCTCGGCCGCGCCGACGATATGATGACGATCCGCGGCAACAACGTCTTCCCGTCGAGTATCGACGCCATCGTGCGCGAATTCGATCGCGTGGCCGAATATCGGATGCACTTCACCACCAGACGGGAAATGAATCATCTGAAGATCGAGATCGAGCCGCTGGCGTCCCTCGCCGGCACCGACGCCGAGCAGGAATTGCTGACCGACATCAACCGAGCCATCAAAGATCGCATGAATTTTCAGGCGGAGATCGTCGCGGTTCCCGTCGATTCGCTGCCGCGGTTTGAACTCAAAGGCCGCCGGTTTGTCAGGGACAGTGAGAGGTGATCAGCAATCTGTGAACTCCTCGTATTGTGATCCGGAAATACGAATGAGAATTCGCCACCGAAAGATTTATCGCGTAGCTTTGGCTTTCAAACGATAG
>JABURQ010000092.1 GCA_014762625.1 Planctomycetaceae bacterium
CCGAACGCTAACTCTGGTACGAGTCCGAGAACAAGACCAATCTTGGGTGCCACTGGCGACTTTTCCGCCAGGGTGTGGGAATCAAGGTCGGGTGGCACTGTGCGGCTTGTCCGCCAGTGCTTGAATGGGCCCGGAATGAATTGGAACACAGGTGAGACGGAGAAAACGGAGACCCACGGAAAAGAAAAGAAAAGAAGACTCGCGCAGTGGCGCGGAGACGCAGAGACAAAGGAAGCGACGAAATCAGGAAACTGAAAACTCAACACCTCTTTGCGTTTTCTCTGCGACTTACCGTCTTTGCGTCCCACACCAATCCCCAATCGAAATTCCAAAACGCTCCACCTCGGGTGGCACGGACCAGCGGTCCGTGTCGCGAAGCGACAGGAAACTGACACCAGCCGCCTGCGAATCGAGAATTCTCGTTCCTCACTTGTTGCCCGATCATGATGAAATTTCTTGTGACGGCGTCACCCTGACGGTTCGTCAGGGCCACCCATCAGGCTTTCAACAAATCACACTCAACACTGAAAACTGAAAACTTCACTCCCCCCTGACTCCCGAATCCTGTCTCCTGTTTCCTCCAAAAAAACCCTTGGATCTCCCCTCCCCCTCCCATTACAGTGTGAACATCCGCATCGACTCACCGGAGAAACCACCATGCGTCACACCATCTCACTCGCCGTTGTCCTGTTAATCCTCCTTCCTGCCGTCACTCACGCGCAGAAGAAACCCGCACCCCCCGAACCGACCCTCGCCGACCACCAGTACTCCGAGCACAAATCGTGCACCCTCGATTTCTGGAAAGCCGAGGGGGACACGCCCCGTCCGCTGCACGTCCACATTCACGGCGGCGGCTGGACCGGAGGCGACAAAAAGGGTGCCGCCGCGCAGGCTCCCTTCTGGCTGTCGAAAGGGGTTTCGTTCGCGTCGATCAATTATCGACTCACCGGCGAAGCGCCGCTCCCCGCACCCGTCCACGACGCCGCGTATTGCATTCAGTACATCCGCTCGAAAGCCAAGGAGTGGAACATCGACCCGGACCGCATCGTCCTCTCGGGCGGTTCCGCCGGCGCGTGTACCTCCATGTGGATTCTCTGTCACGACGATCTCGCCGACCCCAGCGCCAAAGACCCCGTCAAACGTCAATTGACCCGCGTGACGGCGGCCGCCGTCGCCGGAGGTCAGGTCTCGATCGATCCGCCGCAGGCGAAAGAATGGTTGGGGGACGGCGTGCTGCAACACCGCATGATCTGGACGTCGGTCGGTGCGAAGAGCATGGAGGAAGCCTGGGCGAAGTACGAGGAATACAAGCCGCTCTACAAAGAGTTCACCCCCTACAACCATATGAGCCAAGGGGATCCGCCGCTGTTGATGACTTACGGCAGCGACATGACCTTGCCGAGCAAGAACGCAGGCCACGGCATCCACCATCCGGTGTACGGCGTGAAGATGAAGGAGAAGGCGGACAAGGTGGGCGTGGAATGCCATTTGTTAATCAACGGCGTCTCAAAGTCGGAGAAGTACACCAGCGCGAATGAGTTTTTGCTGGATAAACTGGGGGTTAAATAGATTTCAACAATAGTCAACAGATTAGCGTGAAAGACATTAGAATGAATTCTTACCATAATCTAACTCGCCTTACTCTTTACTATCTCCTTAGCTCAATAGAGATGGACCTACGCAGTCTATCCAAAAAATATCTAGGTTTTCTAGAAGATACTTCTCTAGTATTTAATGAAGACCTGCTTCCGAGGATCTCAAAAAGAATGGATGATGACACCAGCGTTGCAAACAGCTCGGATATAGCAGCATTGCTAGAGTATGTTGATTTTGCGGATGCATACCAACTTGTGAGCGCTAATAAGGAATACTTTCCTCCAGATATACATGAGCATATAAAGTCTAAAACCAATAAACTAGCGAAAGCAACTAGTGTTAGAAATCGCGTAATGCATTCGAGGCCTCTGGAATATGAGGATCTGCCTCTTGTCTACGACATATGTAATGAGTTGACAAATGAAATGCCAGATATCTGGGGATCTGTCGACAAAGCATTAAGGGATATTTCTAAAGATCCATCCATTGTCTTAGGAGTATCAATTGAAGCAAACAAGTCTGAGATCAACGAAATTCAAAACAATTTACCGTTACCCGATTTTGATGAAACAGGTTTTTTGGGCAGAAAAGATGACATCGCAACTTTAAAGAAAACAATCAGAGGTGCATACCCTGTTGTTACGATTGTTGGAGAAGGGGGGATAGGAAAAACCTCGCTTGCATTGAAAGTTGCCTACGAAATAGCAGATGACATCAGCTCTGGGTATGATGCAATCGTATGGGTTAGCTGCAAAACGAGCAAATTAACTACAAGCGGCACTGAAGAAATATCAAACTCCATCACCGACACATTGTCTTTGATTAGAACCGCATCGCAAAGTCTTTATGATGACGGCACAGAGGACTACATAGCTGTGCTTCATGACTATATGAAAGAATTCTCCATATTATTAATTATTGACAATTTAGAAACTGTTTTAGACAAGCAACTTGATGAATTTCTGGGCAACATACCCGCTGGCAGTAAAATACTTATCACCTCTCGTATTGGTGTTGGCCAATACGAATATAGAGTCCCACTACAGCAAATGTCAAATCAGGATGCACTTTCCTTGATGAGAATGCTCAGTGTATCACGCCAGGTAAATGTATTGACTAAGTTCAATAATAAGCAACTGAAGCCCTATCTCAATAGAATGGGTAACAATCCTTTATTTATTAAATGGTTCGTGTCCCTAGTAAGTGTCGGGAAGAGGCCTGAAGAGATTCTTGCAGACCCTTCTGAGTTTTTAGACTATGCGATGGACAATGTCTTTCAGTACTTATCGAGTGATAGCAAGGTGGTTTTAGATTCTTTATTGAGCGTACCAGGATATAAGGCATACTCCGAAATAGCATACTTAACGCAACTGGATCATTTGCAACTACAAAAAGCAATGAACGAAATATTGCGCACTAACATGCTTGATATAAATTACAAAACAATTGGGTCATCTTATGAATCTTTATATCAGCTGTCTTCCTTAACAAGAAAATATCTTGAAAAAAGACACCCTACGGAGGAAGATTCTTATAGAGAGTATATCAAACGAAAACGTGCCCTAACAACAATGCGAGAAAGCATCTCTGCTGAAAAACAATGGAACCCTTATTCATTTAAGTCAGTAACAGTACGCTCTCGTGGTGATTACGTATCTGCGAAGTACGTATTAGATGCTTATCAGGACATAAGAGCAGGAAAGTATGACGAAGCAGAATCCCGACTGGCAGATGCTTCAAAGTTAACGCCTGACTATTCCGAGGTATATCGTATGGAAGCTCTTCTCCATGTGCAAAAACGCAATTACTCGGCTGCACACACCGCATACGAAAAAGCCATTGAAGCTGACCCCGAACATATGCCTTTACGTGTTTGGTACGGTGGTTTCTTAATTCGCTATGAAGATGACCATGATTATGCAATAACACATTTTGAAGAAGCAAAAAAGAAGGACCCTAAACACCCTGAAGTATTGCGATCTTTGGCTACAGCATATGTTTTCAAACGAGAATATGACAAAGCAGATTCCATTCTGAGTTCAATAGATCATTCCTTAGTTGACGGCGATTGGTTACTGAGAAAGTTATGGGGGTTGCATATTGATATGTTTAGAAGGTGGGCTGAAGAATATGCATCTAGAAATGACGCAATAAATGCAATTAAAAAGTATCAGGTCATGAAACAGACTTTTGAGAGGTGCCCTCCGCGACTCGTTGATGACCGCACACGGGATGTCATAAATAGCGCACATCTAGATTTACAGCGAATTATCCTTCCGCATGTACAAGGGCAACTGCAGAAAAATGCAATCAGCATGCTTCAGTGGACAAGCGACATTCTTGGTGTAAGTATGCCAAAGGATAACGCACAGCATGACGGTACCATAAAAATCACTTTCAAAGACAATGGGAAGGATTATGGGTTTATTTTTTCATCAGGTGAAGACTATTTTTTCCATAAAAACGATGTCATTCCGCAGTCTGCATGGGAAAATCTTGATAAGGGAGTTTCTGTTACTTTCAAGATTGGCGCTAATAATCAAGGGCAATGTGCTCGTTCTATCAAATTGCAATAACTGCCGGGTGCCATGCTCTCGCGGGTGGCCCCGAAAGATCCTTTCGGGGCAGCGAAGCTGCAAGAGGCAACAGTTCGGTGTGGATACCAA
Source organism: Planctomycetaceae bacterium (assembly GCA_014762625.1). Classification (GTDB taxonomy): domain Bacteria; phylum Planctomycetota; class Planctomycetia; order Planctomycetales; family Planctomycetaceae; genus JABURQ01. Next base: position 4,263 of record JABURQ010000092.1, read on the forward strand.
AATCCACATAACAACATCATTTGATTGACCAATCACAAACCTCTTGTGCTCAAGCACACTGAAAGCAGAGCTTTCAGTGTCACCCGAGGAAATATAAATTTAGTCCAGCCTAAGACATATTTATGAAAGCATAACAGAATGAATTCGAAACCCGAGCCGAATGACACTGGTACTGAGTCATCGGCTGAATCAGAACCAATTGCTACTCCCAAACCTACTCCTAAGTTGGCAAGTTGGATATTGGCTCATCCTGCATGGTCCGGCATCAGTGGCGTGATTGGTATCGTCGCCTTAGTTATCACACTGGCTTCATGGCTTGACAGTAGAATCGATCAAAAGCTGGAAAATGCTCGAGAAATTCAATTAGACCGTTTGCAATCACAGATCACAGATTTAAAAAGCGAATCAGCACTCCTAAGCGGAATCATTGATGATCTCAAGCAACTACGTGAACTGGAGTCGGAGTATCCAGAAGCTTTTCGAATGCAATTCAGTACATTACTTCAAGATATACCTAAACAAGACGCACTTATCAGAGAAACACTCGCAGTGCTCGAACGAATCAATAAATACAGCCCGACAGAGATTGAACAAGAATACATTCAAAGTGCGCGATACTGGTCATCCGGGCTTACCAGTGACCCGACACTCGTTTACAGTAACGCCTTGCTCGCCGCCACATCAATACATTCACGACTTCAAGTCCTAGAAGCTCGACTAAAGACACTAGAGCAGGAAGAAGACCGTCTCTTGAGAGAACGATAGGCTGTAGAAGAATCGTGCAGGTGGCCCTGAATCATTCCTCCCCATCAACAGGATATGGGGCAAAATTCCGCGGGGCTGACGGGGTCAGTTCAGAACGGTCCTCACAGCGGTCCCTACATCGATAGGAATTTCTCTCATGACGCGCTCGCTGATCTATGTGCTGCTCTCTGTCGTCGGTGTCGCTGCGTCGGCCTATGCCGAGGACAAACCCAGAACCTTCGGCGTCTGGGCCACCAGTTGCAGCCATGTCCCCGCCGACATTAAACGGGGGCGCGAGAGTCTGGGGGACGCGATCCGTCAATCGGAAGGACCGGACGGCTTCGCCTGGGACGTCATGATCGATGCCGGGGATCTCTCTGCGAGTCAGTTCCCGCCTACCGATGAGGACGGCGAGGAACTGCAGATTCAATATCGGGCCCTCAAGACCCATCGCCGCGAACAGATCTACAACGTCCCCGGCAATCACGATGCGCCGTACTACGACCAGGGGCCGGGGTCGTGGTTTCGGAAGTGGGGCGATCCGCTCGGCGAACACACCGAGTTCTCGGGCGTCGATCCGAAACGCCGCCCGTTTCCGGTCGAGGGGAATTGGGAACGGTATCGCTTTCAGGCGGGGAACCTGCTGTTTCTGATGCTGGCCGACCGGAACGATGCTCCGTCGCCCGTCGGTCGGGGACACAGCCGCGAGAGAAACAAGGGAGGCTATCCCCCCGGTGCCGTCACTCGTGAGACGTTTGAGTGGTGGAAGCGGCAGGTGCTCGACAATCAGGACAAACTGATCATCACTATGCATCATCACGCGTTGCGCGACACGACGACCGGCTCGGGACACGGCGAAGGACATCCCCGCTATCACGGCTCGACCGGCGGTGCGGACGGGTCGTCCTATCTCTATTACCTCATCGAGAAGGATGATCCCGACGATTTCCAGTTTACGTCCGACGCGCACGTCTTCGAGGATTTTCTCGCCGACTTTCATAAGGAGCACGGACGCGGGGCGATCGACTTCTGGATCGGGGGGCATACGCACATGCGCGGCCCGACCGACCACCACGGCGACAAAACGATCACCGAGACGAAGTGGGGCGTCCATTTCCTGCAAGCCGCCGGCTTGACGAAGTTTCACGCCGGCGGGAATCCGTTGAGTCGTCTGCTGACGCTCACCGACGGCAAGGATGAGGTGCTGGTCCGCACGTGGTTACACGACCGGTCGTTTCAGAAACAGCCGGTCGGGTTCTATGCCCCGGCGACGAAGAGATTGAAGCTGCGTCATCGCTTCGTGGCTCCGCCGCCGATCGAGCCGCTGGCTCCCTTTTCGGACAAGGTGCGTCTCTTCGAGCGGCAGGGGCAATAAGCCGTACGCAAGCCCCTCGTCTTCACGTAGACCGTAGTGGTGTCCTTGCAGTCACGGAGGGCCGGTCCCACGCTTTCATTCCTCTTCGTCGAGGGGGACGTTCCATTCGTTTCCCATCGAGTCCTCCTCTTCTTCTCCCACATCCAGAAACGTGGCGCAATGGATGCATTCCTGAACCGTCCCCTTCAAAGAGACGGCAAAGGAAGAGACTCCCTCGCATTCGTCACAGAGTACCACGATCTGTTCGTCATCATCGGCCCACTTCAGCGCCTGCTTGGCGGTTCGCAGTTCTTCGTACCGGGCGAGTATCCCCGACACCACCTCGGAATCCGCACGACTGATCCAGACCTGGGGTTGCTCGATCCAGGAGATACTCCCCACGATCGATGGACCAGTACCTGAATTGTCTTCCACGCAGACGGCGTTAATGCCGGCCCGTTCCAAAAGCTGTTGCAGAAATAAGGCTTCCGAGTTCGATTGCGCCGTGAAGATGGCAATCGGATCGTCGAGGTTCATGGCGTTTCCACCGGATTCAACAGGGACAGAGTGCACAACGAGAATGGTAATAGCATAATCGTGCCTGCACCCAAGTCCAGACAAATCCGGCAGGAGAAAGCTGGGCGGGAGTCTACTCGCCGATGCAGATCACTTCCCGCATGGTGTGCTGATAGAGTCGTCCGTTGGCATAGGAAAACGAGGCCAGCGACCAGGTTTCTCCGCCGGGGCCGAGGTCATTGACCGCGACCAGCGAGTCGGGCGAGAGTTGCTCGACGCGGGTATCGATCACGTAGGTCGTCCCCGTGACGACCGGGATGAAGAGATAGGGTCCGACGGCCGTCGGACTGGCGGCGGAGATATGTCCCCAGCCGGTGCCGTTATGTCCTTTGCGTCCGATGGCGAGACCGGCGGCGTTGACGGGCGTATTCTTTTGCCCTTGCCCCCAGAGCCAGAGGTCGGCATCGCGATTCTTCTGACTGGCGACCATCTGGGCGGGGAGTTCGAGATACTCGACGGTTCCGGTCTTCACATGCACGCGACCGAGATAGAATTCGTCGTGGCAGAGGAAGTAGTGCCAGTCTCTGTAGACGAGGTTCGCCTGATTGGTGTTGGGAGCGTTTTTGCCTTTTTTAGTTGGTTTGACGGTGGCGGAATTCGAGAAGACCCAACTCTCCTGATTGCGGTCGTAAGTCCAGAGTGAGTCGGGTTGCTGGATGGGTTGTGTGCGGAGGACGCGGCCGGATCGGGCGTCGAGGACGATGTGTTCTCCTCGATAGAAGGCGTAGACTTCGTCGCTATTCCAGTGCAGACTGAATTCGGGACTGAAACCGGGAAGCGGGGACGACCAGAGCGTTCGTCCGCCGATGAGAGTGAGGCTGATGCCGTAAGGTTTTTCGAGCGGCCCGTGACCGCCTCCGCGTCCATGGACAACGGCGGGTTTGCCGTCGGCGGTCATACCGAAGATGGGGGTGTTATGGACCGAGGTGCCGGCTCGTTCCTGCCAGACCACTTTGCCGGTCCGCTTGTCGATGGCATGGATGTAGGTCCAGACGTCTCTTTCGAAGGTGACTTCCGGGGGAATTTCGGCCTTCTGAAGTTCGCGATTGGGCCCCCGTTTACGGATTTTCGCACCGTTGATTTTATCGCGCACCTCGACATTCAAAATCATGTCGCCGACCAGAATCGGTTCGCATTGTCGGTTGGCGTGTTTGAAGCGAGGGGTGTATTTGCGGAGCCAGATTCGGTGGCCGGTCATGTCGAAGCAGCCCATCGATCCGCAGCGGTTGAAGAACCAGACGTGCTCGCCGTCGCAGATCGGCGCGAAGACCGTTCCGTCGGTGAAGCCGTCCGCCAGTGCCATTTCCATCGTGCCGGGAAGATCGACGGTCCAGAGGACTTCCCCTGTGTTGGCATTCAAACAGTAACCGATGACGTCGCGGGCCTGTTCCTGCTGTTCGAGTTTCTCGATCGGCTGGTGAATGGTGGTGAATGCACGATCGCCGCAGACGGTCACCGCACTCATGCCGGTTTCGGGCATCGGCGTACGCCAGAGGATATTTTCGTCGCGGACGACGCTCCACCTGGTGGGTGGTGTTCCTGCGACGATCCAGTTGGCGTTCGGACCGGCGGCCTGGGGCCAGTCCTGAGCGTCGGCGGTTGTGAGAGTGAGCAACAGCAAAGGGAACAGCAATGGGAACAGCGAGAGCGATTTCATGAGCGTCCTTTCCGGGAGGTCTCTTCATCATGAGGCCGGTCCGCAGAGAACTCAACGACTGAATTTCCGGAAGTCGTCAACGAAGGAAAATCGTGTCAATGATCGTGGTTTCGCCCCCCTGCGTTCGTCTACACTGAAAAACTCCACTCCGAACCTGCTCGGAATTCCATCCATGTCTGCACGAATCATTCTCATTGTTCTGTTACTGACATTTAGCATGCCCAGGTTACCAATGGCCGCTCCTCCCGAAACACCAAAACACCCCGTCACCGATGAATATCACGGCGTCGAAGTGACCGATCCGTATCGCTGGCTGGAAGATTTTGAGGACCCACGTGTCCGCGAATGGTCGGCCGCTCAAAATCGCCACGCGCGTTCGTATTTGAAAGATTTGCCGAACGTCGACAAAATTCGCGACCGGGTGACCGAGATTCTCGCCGACGACTCGGAGAGTTACGGCGGCGTCGCGGCCCGCGGCGATCTTCTGTTTGCGATCAAGCGACAGCCGCCGAAGCAACAACCGTTTTTAATCGTGATGTCGGGATTGGATGATGTTGAGAATGCACGGGTGCTGGTCGATCCGAGCGAGATCGATCGGGACGGAACGACGAAAATCGACTGGTTCGTGCCTTCTCCCGACGGTCAGCTCGTCGCGGTTTCTCTCTCCCGGATGGGAACCGAATCGGGAGACGTTCACATCTTCGACACGGAAACCGGCAAGACAGTCCACGAAGTGATTCCACGAGTGAATGGCGGAACCGCGGGCGGTGATCTGGCGTGGTCGCCGGACGGGAGCGGATTTTTCTACACGCGTTACCCGCGGGGCGAGGAGCGTCCTCCGGAAGATCGCGACTTCTATCAGCAGGTCTATTATCACCAACTCGGACAACCGACTTCCGAAGACCGCTACGAATTGGGGGCAGGGTTACCACGGATTGCCGAAATTCAACTTCGATCGCACCCGACGAACGGCGAAATCCTCGCCACTGTGCAAGATGGTGACGGGGGCGAATTCGCGCATTTCCTGCGCAGCACATCGGGAGAGTGGCGTCAGTTCTCGGAATTTGGTGACCGGATCGTACAGGCGGAATTCGGTCCTGCGGGAACGTTATGTCTCGTCTCACGAGCCGATGCTCCGCGGGGGAAGCTGCTGAAGCTGGAAACCTCGCATCTCGATCCGTCCCGCGCAGACGTTCTCATTCCGGAAGGGGAGGAGACCATCGTCAGCAGTTTCTGGGGAACTCCGTCGGTCCTATTTGCGGGAGAGAAACTGTTCGTCATCTATCAAACCGGAGGGCCTTCGGAAATCCGCGTCTTCGATCTCACGGGAAAGCCGCAACCGGCCCCGGAACTGGCTCCAATCTCATCGGTGGGAGGTATGACGCGCATCGGAGAGGAAGACGTACTCTTTCATACCGAGTCTTTCACGCGTCCGGGACGATATCTCTGCTATCGATCGGGGGCCGGGACGACAGAACCGACGTCGCTGGTGGACGGGGCTGCCGTGAACCTGGAGGACGTCCAGGTTGTCCGCGAGCGGGCAACCTCCAAAGATGGAACGAAGGTGCCGTTGACGATTTTATTGCCCGCCGGTTATCGAGCAGGGAAAACGTATCCGTGCATCGTGACGGGATACGGCGGTTACGGGATCAGTATTCCTCCGCGGTTTCGACCGCTCAACAAAATCTACGCCGACCACGACATCATCTATGTGATCGCCAACATTCGCGGGGGTGGAGAGTTTGGAGAAGAGTGGCATCTCGAAGGAAACCTGACCAACAAGCAGAACGTCTTCGATGACTTTGCAGCGGTCTTGCAGCACGTGTTGGAGCAGGGTTACACCTCCAGCGAACAACTCGCCATTATCGGAGGCAGTAACGGAGGCCTGCTGATGGGAGCAACCTTCACGCAGCATCCCGACCTGATGCGGGCGGTCGTCAGCAAGGTGGGAATTTACGATATGTTGCGCGTCGAACTCTCGCCGAATGGAGCGTTCAATATCCCGGAATTCGGGACGGTCGAAGATCCCGAACAGTTTCGCGCTTTGCACGCGTACTCTCCCTATCATGCCGTCAAAGAGGGGACGCAGTATCCGGCGATTTTGTTAACCACCGGCGAGAACGATCCCCGCGTCGATCCGATGCAGTCACGAAAAATGGCGGCGCGACTCCAGGCCGCCAATGCCTCAGATTCTCCGATTCTGCTGCGAACGAATGCCAGCACGGGACACGGTGCCGATGCGTCTCTGAATGAGCGGATTGAAGAGGAAGTGGATGTGCTGGCCTTTCTATTCGATCAACTGGGTGTGAACGTGAAGTGAGAAAACGAAATCGCTCGCATATAATCAGCCTGATTCACTGACGAAAGAAACGATCGATGGACGAATCGATTCCAGATGCTTCAGACTTTCCCGATCACATCATCGACATTCACTACTACGAACTTCCGGGGTGGTTTTATATCACAATCCTCTCAGATGAGGCATTCATTGCCGGGGCCACAAAAATTTCAGCGAGAATGAAGATCCTTAGCGCACTTCAACAGGGCGCGGATGCTGCGAAAACTTTGAAACCGGAAGTCCCTTTCGGGCAAACATTTCTAAACATCCCTGTCGATCAAATAGAACGTATTGAATACCACGAAGATGACTGCGGCTTGGCCTTCTACTATCAGGACGACAAGAATAAAAAATTGCGTTCCCGGTCATATGATTTTATCAATGAAGAGGAAAGAACTCGTTTTCTGATCAGTCTCGAATCTCTGATAGGTCAATGGGAGATGGATGTCGAGGAAGCGAGTTTCTGGCATTTGGGGATTTGGCCAATGATTTTAGCGATCATTAACAGTCTCCTTTGTGGACTTTTTGCTGTTGCCTCTTACTTCGATCGACATGGCCCGAATCCCGCATCTGCAAGACGAGGAAAGGCCGATGATTTGGCCAAACTCTTTGACTTTCTGGGACCGACGGGAATCCTTCTAATTGGACTTGGAATGAACTTAGGATTGATCATCTGGTGGATTGCCATGTATCGACGCGGAGCAGAAAAAATTGTCGCTCGACCGACACAAAACCAACCGTTCGAATAAGTCACGTACGGCAGATCCATCAGCAGGGAGACCTCTTGCAGGTGACAGTCTGTAGGGTCCGCTGTGCGGACCACTGTGCGACTTGCCTGACTTCAAAAAACATGCAACGCCTGATTGTTCCATCAACTCAAACCCGTCAGAAAAAACGGTCACCGAACAGAACGGTCCGCACAGCGGACCCTACTGGACCTTGAATAAGACGGCATGCCCCCCTCTATACCCCTTGCCAATGGAATCAACAAAACATTCAGAGGTTACGGCGCGGAAGCAGGATTCGATACTAGCGGTGGGGCTTCGCGGTTTGTTTGAGAAGAAGTAGCCCCATTTCCAGTGCCAGAGGTTCGTGCCAGTCGTTTCTGTCGCCGGAGCTTGTCGGTAGTTGTTTTGCGAGTCACAAGAGTTGTTGTGACGTCATAGATGTTTGATTCCAGCTGAGGTATTGAAGCTTCGATTTTCGTCTCAGCAATATTTAGTTCTTTTAATCGAGGTAGCTTTAAAAGATCGGGAGTGGAAGCATCAGTTATCAGGGTTCGCTGAACATTCAACTGCGTTAGCCTCCTCAGTCTTGTGAGGTGTGAAATTCCACTGTCAGTCACCTGAGTTTCGTTGATCTTCAATGTCGTAAGCTCAGGATAATTCTCTGAAATCAGCAGTAGATGGTGGTCTTCAGCGGCCGAACGATAAAGGACGAGAGAATTGACAGTTCCGAAACTGGCTCCAATCTCTAGAACCTCTTGGATTGCATCCGGGTTCTTCAATCCTCGAATATCAATAGAATAAAGCCTGGGGAAACGCTTGAAGATCCATTCGCCAGCTTTAGTGTCCACAAGTTCGCGAATCCATTTGGGATACTTCGTCTTATGCCGGAGATCGTAATGGAATTTCGATGTCCCAACGAATGTGGTGCCGCCGAGCTCCTCGATCCTGGCAATTTTGGATTCAAAGCGGTTGCGATAGACCGCATAAGTTCCGGAGAAACCCACGACAAGCAATAAGATTGCAATTAGAACGAAAGCTCGTATTCGTTGGAAACTTTTAGTAGGAGTTGAGGCAGGTACAGGATCTTGAGTGCTCAATGAGTTTTGCTCCTGAACGTCCCTAGGTTCAATCCAGTTCATACTGTTTCGCACCATGTTGTCGGCAGAGTTCCGTCGATGGTCCTGTTCGCGTTAAGACCGTCAGGTTGCGGTCAATTCTTGGCGTTGAGAATAGGGACTTTGGTCGCGAGAAATGGGATAGTCGGCAGCGATAGAAATTTCATGAATGCCCCTTCCAGGAGGCATTCCATTATCCCATCATCCGAAGAGAGACACAATCACAAATTGTCCGATACGCATACAATAGCGTCAGAGGACGTTTTACTTCGCCGCGACTTCCGCGTTTTTCTTCATCGGCATCAAGCGGATGTTGCCGGGATAGAGCATGAGGCTGTCATCCGTGGTGCTGGCCTTGATACTATGGCCGTCCACGGTTTTATAAATCCAATTGCCGTACCCTTGGATTTTTCCGAAGGCGATATTCACGGATCGTTTAGCTCGAATGATATGGATATTTCCATTGCGATCGCACGTTTCAATGAAACGGGTTTCGAAGAAGTCTTTCATAACGCCCCTTTGTGGGATCAGTCGCCAAGTAATCTCGGAAGGTGTCCAACCCGCCCGGACAGGGCGACTCGTAAGGAGATAGCTGACCCTAGCTCACGCTCGCGAACGTGGAGAGAGAACCCGCACGGTTTTCGAGGAGCGGGTGTTAACATATAACGGTTACGACGATTGTAGGGATTTAGATCGGTTCGTCAGGTCTACCTCGGGACAGCGGGTACCATCGATCACTTTGTGGGCTCGGCACGGTCGAAAGTGCTCCCAACCTGGCGTTCCAGCCGGTACACTCGAAACCATGAACGTCGCTCGCAAATTCTTATCTCTGCTACTGTTACTGGCGGGGGTGGTCTGCCCCGGCTGTGGATCGGAGGACGATTCCGGGTCTGCTTATCCCCGACGACCGATCAAGGTGGTCGTGCCGTTTTCCGCAGGGGGCGGCAGCGATACGTTTGCCCGCATCGTGCAACGGGCGATTGACGAGCAACAACTTCTCGACGAGCCGCTGGTGATAGTGAATGTTCCCGGCGCGGGGGGGACCATCGGTTCGCGACGGGTGAAAGATGCCCGACCGGACGGCTACACATTATTGCTGTTACACGACGGCATCCTGACCGCCAAATATTCGGGACAGGCGGCGTACGGACCGGAAGCGTTCGAACCGGTCGCGGGGACCGGCGATGTGGGACTGGTAATCGCGGTCGCCGACGATTCCCCCTTTCAGTCGCTCGACGATCTGATCGACGCCGCGCTGGCGAAACCGGATGAGGTCTTGTTTTCGGCGAACCTCGGAGCTCCCGTTCACTTTACCGGTTTGATGCTGGAAGAAGCGGCCGAGCCTCGGGGAGAGGTCCGCTTCCGATACGTGCAACATGGCGGCGGCGCGAAACGCTACGGAGCACTGATCGGCGGACATGCCGAGGTCTCGGCGTTTTCCGTGGCCGAGTATCAACAGTTTCGCGAAGGGGGCTTGCGGGCGATTGCGTATTGCGGGAAAGAGTCTCACCCGGCGGTCGATGCCCCGACGGCGATCTCACAGGACTACGATATCGTCAGTCGGAACATGCAATTCTGGTGGGCTCCGAAAGGGACGTCCGCCGACCGGATCAACTTTGTGGTGGATGTGTTAAAACGGGCGATGCAATCAGAATCGGTGCGGGCTCAACTGGCGGAGTTACAGATCGATCCCGTCTTTCTGGCGGGAGAGGAATTGCAGGCGGAAATCGAATCGCGTTCAGAACGAATCGCGTCCGTCTCGCAGCGGCCGACCGTCGATTTGCCGAACCTGCCGCTGATGACCTTGATGGTCGTGTGCGGTCTGGGACTGATCGTCGCGGGTCAATCGTGGATGCAGCAGCCGAATACAGTTCCCGAAGCGACCGAAGCACCTCCTCCTCACAGCCTGCGTTCGACGCTGTTGACGGCTTTGCTCACGATTCTGTACGTCGGGCTCCTGCAAACCGGCAGGTTCGATTTCCGCATCGTCACGTTTCTGTTTGTCCTGTTCGCTGCAGCGGTGATATCACCCACGCCGAAACGTCATTTGTGGACGTTTCTGGTCACGGCGCTGGTGATGAGCGTCGGGCTGCATGCCGTCTTTACTCGAATTTTTGTCATCGACCTCCCCTGACCCGTAAGCACTCTCCATGTCCGGACTTTCCGAACTGATCTCATTTATGCTGACGCCGACAGCCCTCGCGTTGATGGCCTTCGGAACGTCGCTGGGGATTGTGGTGGGTGCGATTCCCGGTCTGACAGGGGCGATGCTGATCGCACTTTCGCTGCCGCTCACTTTTTCGATGGGAGGCGATCCGGCTCTGGTGTTGTTGATCTCGATGTATGTCGGATCGGTGAGTGGGGGATTGATTACGGCGACGTTACTGCGAATGCCGGGAACTCCGGCGTCGATGATGACGACGCTCGACGGTTATCCGCTCGCGAAACAGGGACAGCCGGGGCGTGCTCTGGGATTGGGGATCGGGGCGTCTTTGTGTGGAGGTTTGGTGTCGTGGGTGGTGTTGATCCTGCTGGCGCGGCCGATGGCGCTCTGGTCGACGAAATTGGGCGCGTTTGATTTTTTCGCGCTGGTGTTGATGGCGCTGGTGCTGATTGCCTCGGTGGGAGGGAAGTCGCTGGTGCGGGGGTTGTTCGCCGGGATGCTGGGGATTCTGGTGGCGATGCCCGGATCGTCTCCCGCGACGGGCGAGATTCGCTGGACGTTCGGATTGCACGCCCTCGACGACGGCTTCAAACTTCTGCCGGTATTGATCGGCCTGTTCGCGGTGAGCCAGATCGTCCACGAATTACTAACGCTGCATCATCCCGCCTCGCGGATCGATGCGGGACAATCGCGGCTCGATTGGCGGTGGAGCGACTGGGGACGCTACAAAATCAATCTGCTCCGCTCCTCTCTGCTCGGCACCTTCATCGGAATCCTTCCCGGCATCGGTGCGAACATCGGATCCGTCGTCGCGTATTCGACGGCGAAAAACTCCTCCCGAACGCCGGAGAAATTCGGCGCGGGTAGCGAAGAGGGAATCATCGCTTCGGAAGCGGCCAATAACGCGACTGTCGGCGGCGCTCTGATTCCCCTGATTGCGCTCGGGATCCCCGGTAGTGTGATCGACGCTATTCTGCTGGGGGCGTTGGTGATTCACGGATTGCAGCCGGGACCGTTTCTGTTCGAGAACAATCCTCAAACGGTCGGCGTGATCATGGCGACGATGCTGCTCGCGAACTTTTTCATGTTCGGTTTTTTGTGGTTGTTCGCGAAACGTCTGGCGGGACTGGCGTCTCTTCCCCGTTACGTCCTGCTCCCCGTAATTCTGACCTTCTGCGTGGTGGGATCTTATGCGTTAGCGAACCGGATGTTCGACGTCTGGGTGATGTTGGGATTCGGCCTGGTGGGGGTGGCGATGGATCGCTGGAAGATTCCCGCGGCTCCGTTTGTGATCGGTTTTGTGCTCGGTCCCATCGCGGAGGAACACCTTTCGGCGGGATTGATGGAATCGGGAGGGAGTTATCTGCCGCTGGTGACGCGACCGATTTCGCTGACGTTCTGTCTGCTTTCGATTTGTTTACTCATCTGGTCGGTGCGGGGCGTGCTGAAACCGGAACAACCGTCCGAGTCTACCGATCAGGATCCCTCAGTGGAGTGACGCAGAGTTGAGAATTGTGCGGCTCTCCGCGACAATGTTTCCATGAACGAACGCCCCAACATTCTCTGGTACTGCACCGATCAACAACGCTTCGACACCATCGGAGCGCTCGGAAATCCTCACGTCCGCACGCCGACTATCGATCGGCTGGTTCACGAGGGTACCGCTTTCACGAAAACGTATTGCCAAAGCCCGATCTGCACGCCGAGCCGATCGAGCTTCATGACGGGTCTTTACCCGTCGCGGCTGCACAATACACGGAACGGGAATGACACCTTTCCCCCCTACCCTCCGGTGATTACCAAACTGATTGCGGACTCGGGATACACTTGCGGTCTGATCGGAAAGTTTCATCTGCAAAGCTCGGGGCATCGGACGGAACCGCGCCTGGAGAACGGCGACGGCTTCAGTTACTGGAAGTTCTCGCATGCTCCGCGCGACGATTGGGAAGAGGGGCACCATTATGCGGAATGGGTCCGGGAACGGGGGGGCGATCTCGATGCACTCCGCAGCAGCGACGAACATGTGCCGCCTGAATTGCATCAGACCACCTGGGGGACGGAATGCTCGCTGGAGTTCCTGCGTCAACAGGAGGGAAAGAACGAGCCGTGGCTGTTGAACGTTAACATCTACGACCCACATCCTCCCTTTATTCCCCCGAAAGTGTACGCGGACCAGTTCGACCCGAATCAGATGCCGGGGCCTCACTTTCGGGATTCGGATCTCAAGCACCAGGAAAAACTGGCTTCGCTCGATTTTCAGGACGAAATAAAAACTCCCGAACAGCACGACGCCTTCCGGAAGCAAGCCGACTATTACGCGATGATCAAACAGATCGACGATCAGTTTTTGCGAATTCTGGAGTATCTCGAAGAGACCGGACAGCGCGAGAACACCGTCATCATCTTCACCAGCGATCACGGCGAATCGCTCGGCGATCACGGGTTGATGTATAAGGGATGCCGATTCTACGAAGGACTCGTCCGGATTCCACTTATTTTTTCCTGGCCTGGTCAGTTTCAAACGGATCAGCAAGCGGACGGTCTCGTCGAGATGCTCGACCTCACCGCCACGCTGGTGGAGCTTTCGGGACTGGAGCAGCCGGACTATATGCAGGGGCAGTCACTGATACCGATTCTGAGAGGCGATGCCGATACGCATCACATTCGCGAGTTCGTGCGGAGCGAATATTTCGACGCGCTCGATCCCTTCTTCACCGGAGGGACGGGGACCTTCGGCACGATGTATCGCACGGAACAGTACAAGCTCTGTATGTATCACAATAAAGAGTTGGGAGAGCTGTACGATCTGGAGGCCGATCCGTGGGAATTCGACGATCTGTGGGATTCGCCCGCACATCAGGAGATCAAACATCGCTTGATCGAGGAGAGTTTCAACGCCCACGTCTGCCTCACCACTGATATGGGATCGAAGCGAATCGCACCGATGTAGAGGGAAACGTTCGCGGCGCACGAAAAAAGGACGCCCGACCGAAATCGAAGCGTCCTTCCCGTGTTCCGAGAACTCAGTAGAACTGAGCACTACTCGGTGACTTTGAATCCTTTTTCGAAGGCTTTGTCACTGAACAGCAGGGCGACTTTGTCATCGGCCCCCGAGGCCTTCTTCAAACAGTTGCCGCAGCAGACGTTGACAGTCACGCCTTCCACCTTGACCGATTTGTCATCTTTGGCGGGACGACCGGCCAGAGGACATTTCACCTGCTTGGCTTGTCCGGTGAGGACGAGTTGATGATTGGCTTTGGCGGCGAATTTTTCCGGGTTCTTTTCGAAAGCCTTCGGGCAATTCGGGCAACAGAAATAAACATCGGCCCCTTTGTAAGCGACAGAGTGTTCTTTCACGCATGGCTTACCGGAGACCGGACATTTCGGCTCCGCTTTTTTCTCTTCGGCGGCATTCACGGTCAGAGTGACCAGAGCCAGCAGGCAAATTCCGGTGGCAGTGAGAAGCTTCTTCATAGAGGTATCTCCTTGAAACTAGTGGGTTGGCGCGGATAGTAACGTTTATTCGCCTCAGTCATTATCCTAGATCCCTCGTCAAAGAACTTCAACAGGCTACAGCAAGTAACTACCTCGTCAGTAGTTACGAACACAGAAAGTCTCGGCGCAGATCGCCGAAACGCTGAACTTCGGCTCCCGACCAAAGCAAATGCCCGGCGCAATGGAGCGATTGCAGCTCCGAATGGGCGACCTGGGAATGAAGCCAGCCCGAGTGTCGATAGGGAACGAAGGTGTCTCCCGAATCGTGAAGCAACAACAACGGACAGGTAATCTTCGCGGGCTCGGTCCACGACGATCGACAGAAGATATCGATGTCGTTATGCATGCCGGCGGGATGTTGGAGAGCGTCGAGACTCGCCGCCATCAAGACTTCGGCCAGTTCGAGCGTTGCAGGATCGTCCTTGATTTCTTCGTAACGCTCTCCCGCCAATCGAGGTAACCAGCGGTCTCGTTTCCCGCTATTCTTTGTAGCCAGATAACGATAGAGAGGACGCACAGCTTTTCTCAGCCAGGCACGCTTGAGGAGAGGAAACGACCAGCGATCGGGAGCGGGTATCCATTCGGGATCGTCCCAGTAATGCGTCACCGGACATTGGAGCACCATACGTTCCACGCGATCGGGGAATTGTTGTGCGAAACAGATCGAAGAAGGTCCCCCCCCTGAAGTCCCCACGACTTTCACAACCGAGTGACCGAGATGATCGAGGAGAGCTGAATAAAGATCGGCTGCCGCTTGCGGAGTCGTTCGTGTTCCCAAAGGTGTGCCGTAGTAGCCGGGGCGATGCGGAACGATTAACTGAAAGCCTTCCTCCAGCATGCGACTTTCGATCTTCAGCACCGTTTCATTGGAAACCCCCGTGCCGTGGACGCAGAGGACCGGTTGGCCTTCTCCGGCGACGAGGTATTCCACGGGGCCGGTGGGATGATTGAAGTATTGTTGCGTTGGTCTCACGGCGACATTCCGGTACTGAAAGATGCTTACCCTATCGAATGTAGGCGTGATCTGTCGAAAAACATCACTCCGAAAATCAGCCTGCCATCAAAAAAGCCCCGTTCCAGGGAACGGGGCTTGGAGTGTCATGCTTCTATTCTGGAAATCAGAGATACTGGTTCACAATGTTTTCCAGCATTTCCTGACGTCCCGACTGATTCGAATCGGCGTCCCCTTTATCCAGCATATAGGCTTCGAGATCGGCAAACGAGGCCGAGCCGTCTTCGATCTTCGCACCGATTCCCGCATCGTAACTGCTGTAACGATCTTTGACGAAATCCTTGAGAACGCCGTCAGCACGAATGGCGGCAGCGATTTTGGTACCGCGAGCGAAGGCGTCCATACCGCCGATGTGGGCATGGAATAGATCGACCGGATCGATCGATTCGCGTCGGACTTTGGCGTCGAAGTTGATACCGCCGGGAGTGAGGCCTCCCTGTTCGAGAATCACCAGCATGCACTGCGTGGTAAGATAGATGTCGGTCGGGAACTGGTCGGTATCCCAACCGAGGAGCAGGTCTCCGGTATTGGCGTCGATGGATCCGAGGGAATCCTGAATCCGGGCATACTCCAGTTCGTGCATCATGGTATGACCGGCCAACGTCGCGTGATTCGTCTCGATGTTGAGTTTCACGATTCCTTCGAGATTGTTGGCGCGAATGAAGTTCAGGCAGGCGGCGGCATCGAAATCGTATTGATGCTTGGTCGGCTCCTTCGGTTTCGGTTCGAAGAGGAACTGTCCTTCAAATCCGATGCTTTTGGCATGTTCGTGGGCGAGGTGCATGAAGCGGGCCAGATGATCGAGCTCCCGTTTCATGTCGGTGTTGTAGAGGTTCATGTACCCTTCACGACCGCCCCAGAAGACATAGTTTTCGCCGCCGAGCCGGTGGGTCACTTCGATCGCCTTTTTCACTTGCGCCGCGGCGTAGGCAAAGACGTCGGCATTGCAACTGGTGGCGGCTCCGTGCATGAAGCGGGGATTGGAAAACAGATTCGCCGTTCCCCACAGCAATTTGATACCGGTCTCGTCCTGTTTCTCTTTGAGCTTGGCGGCGACGGTGTCGAGAATGTCGTTCGACTCGGCGAGGCTTCCCCCTTCAGGAGCGACATCGCGGTCGTGGAAACAGTAGTACGGAGCACCGAGTTTCGACATGAATTCAAACGCGACGTCGACTCGTTTGAGGGCGTTCTCGACTGAGTCGCTACCGTCATCCCAGGAGCGATTGAGCGTCGGCGCGCCGAAGGGATCGGATCCGGTCCCGCGGAAAGTATGCCAGTACGCGACGGAGAAGCGGAGGAGATCTTCCATCCGCCGACCTTCGATCTGCTCGTCGGGATTGTAATGTTTGAAGGCCAGCGGGTTTTTGCTTTCCGGACCTTCGAATTCAATGTTACTGATCTCCGGGAAATACTCAGCCATGGTGTGTGTCCTCGATACAAATCAATGCCCAAAAAAACGGCGACCGGGTGATTGAGGTTGTCCATCACCCGATCGCCTTGAGGACGAGTGTACCGAGAGGCGAGTTGGGACGCAAAGCCAGAAAGCGTTGCTGTTTCCCAGTTATTCCGCGGCGGGAGCGGCTGCTTTTTCGGGAAGCATCGCCAGAATTTCGTTGGCAATTTTCTTGGTTTCAGCGGAGGATTTCGAAGCCACCAATTCCTGGACTTTGGCTTTCACTTCGCTGACGTTCGAAACGCCGGCATCAGCAAGTTGATCCACTTCCTCGACCAGCAGTTCCGCACCGGAATCGAGTTGACCTGAGTCGGCGTAACTCTTGACGGTGTCACGGAAAGCTTGGAGTTGCGTTACTTCTTGTTTGGCTTCGGGAAATTCGTAATCAGCCGATCCACCGCCACAGCCCAGCATGGTTCCCGTCACGAACACCAACAGACCGACGAAGGAAAACTTGGAAATCAGGTTTAAAGAGTTCATGGAAATTGACTCCTATAACGATTGTTGAAAACAACAGAGACATCCAAATTGGATGCCTCTGTCGTATAAATATCAGATGGATGTCAGTCGGCGATCAGAATTCGCCGATCGGATTGCCGTCTTCTCGAGCTCCGAGCCACTGCCATGTCTGCAGATTAATGTTCTCGGAGATGAAGCGAACGGAACCATCCGCCAGACAAACTTGCACACCACCGGTGTGGCGGCTTCGAGCGGCGAAGATTCCGTTACGGTCGGCAGCCAGCCCGAAGTTTCCGCCCATCGCACAGCTTCGTCCCTTCCAGTTCGGAGGAGCGGCGGTGTTGAAGCGACTTTGCGAAGGATAGGGAGCGGACCAGTTTCGTCCGGTTCGACTCAAAGAAGGAATCGATGTCGGATCGGCTGCGTTACAAACCGTTTCCGCATTATTAATTTCCGCTTGAGTCGGGAAATGCTGATCGGCAAATCCGGGATTCGAAGTGACGACAATATCGGAATCGCTCACACCACTTTGGGAGTTGTCTCCGACCAGTTGTTCGCTGAAAGCGATGACGTTCGACGTTCCATCGAGCAACGCCCCCATACTGAGACTTTGTCGTTGAGGAAAGATTCCGTTACTTTGGCCGCCACCCGACTGGGGGAACCAGAGATTGACGGAAGAACCCGCACAACCAGCGTAGTTGACGCCCGGCTCGGCTCCCTGGTAGTCCCGGTCCGACGGACATTTGAGAACCGGAATTTTGTTCCGAGAGAGAGTGTTATTGTTCCCAGAGTTGTAGGTCTGGTTCATGTTCCACTGTCCGTACAGAGGAGCTTGATCCATGTAGGGCAGGAAGTCGACAAAGATGCCATGACCGTGCCATGAGTTGGCGCCGACGATCCAGGATTGTCCCTGCGGGAATTTAGTAAATGTGTCGTGGTAGTTGTGGAGCGCCAGGCCCAGTTGCTTCAGATTGTTTTTGCAGCTCGAGCGACGTGCGGCTTCACGAGCTTGCTGGACAGCTGGTAAAAGCAGAGCGACAAGAACGGCGATGATGGCGATGACCACCAACAATTCAATGAGTGTGAACCCGCGTTGCGCGCGGACTCTGCGTGGAAAATTCATCATGGAATTACCTCGTGTATGAAAAAAATGTGTGTGAAAAACTCCGAAGCATCGAAATGCTGAGGGAGGAATCCTTGCGAACCGGAAACTCGTTGGCCCTGAGAAGTCCAGTGGCGCGGAAGGTCTAGCCTCTATTATGGCTATATTCGACCAAGTTTTAAGTGAACGTAATGTGAACGCCGCCACAATTTTTGCTCACTCACACACAATAATAGGTTCCCAACGGCAGTCGGCAAGCCCCCTCTCTGGCTCCACAGCGCTTTGGAAAAATCAGCCTCTGTTTTTTGAAGACTGCAAAAGAGAGAATTGATGATTGACTGGGGTTGTTAATCCGCTTTCAATCGAGGTCTGCAAACCTCCATCATTTCCACTCCTGATATTCGGGATACTCCCATGAAACGGATCACTGCTCTACTGCCACTGATTGTCTCGCTCTCGTTCACCTCGAGCGTTTCCGCCGAGATCAAACTTCCCAAAGTGTTTGATGATCACATGGTGCTCCAGCGCGATCAAAAAGTCGCCGTCTGGGGATGGGCGGATCCGGGAGAGACCGTCCAAATTCAAACCCCCTTCGAACGTCAACAATTGACCGCGAATGCCGAGGGAAAATGGATGACGCGTTTGAAGCCAATGAAAGCGGGCGGCCCGATTGAAATCACGCTCAAGGGAAGTAATGAAATCACTCTGACTGATGTCTTGATCGGCGACGTCTGGGTTTGTAGCGGACAATCCAATATGGAGTGGTCGGTGGCCGCTTCCACCAATTCACAAGCCGAAATCGCCAACGCGAACTGGCCTCAAATTCGTCTCTTCGACGTCAAAAAGACTCCCAAAATCGATCCCGTCGATGATGTGGAACTGGATGCTCCCTGGCTTCCCTGCACTCCCGAATCGATCCCCCGTTTCTCAGCGGTCGGTTATTTCTTCGGACGTAAGCTGCATCAGGAACTCGATATTCCGATCGGATTGATCAGTACCAACTGGGGAGGGACACGCATCGAACCCTGGACACCGCCCGTCGGCTTTGCCGCCGTGGAAGCGGTGAAAAACATTCCCGAGAATATCAATCGCGAAAAATTCAATCAGCAAACCCCCACCACTCTCTACAACGGCATGGTTCACGGTCTCGTTCCTTTCAGCATTAAGGGAGCGATCTGGTATC
>JABURQ010000057.1 GCA_014762625.1 Planctomycetaceae bacterium
GTATCAACTCCAACACGCACACTGACACCATCAACCCAGGGGCCGGGACTGACGAAGTCCGTCTGCTGCTGTGTGACGAGATAAAACCGTCCTTCCGCGAATCCGATATCGGGGTCGGGATGACCGTTGCCGACATGGTCGCACCAGACGAATTCTTCATCGAGACTCGGGCTGGTAAACCAGCCGACGCTCATCGCGTGACCGCCGATCGGATCGTAGTCGCCGAACAGATAATAGCGACCACCGATGCAGATCGGAGCCCAGTCGCCGTACGCTTCCTGCTCCGGTTCGTGGACGTTGTACTTCGCAATATTGGTTTTGAAATCCGGGTGTTGTAACCAGTGAGGATGTTTGTAGGTTTTGACTTCCCCAGTCGCTTTGGTGCGATTGTCGATGGCGGGAGATAATATTTGGTAATTACTGATACCGTCCTTGCTGACAGCGTGACCTGCGAGGGGCGAGTCCCACGAACGCTTGCTCGCGTTGATGGGGCTCCAATCTTCGTAGATGACGTGCATTTTTCCTTGCTCGTCACGTATGAAACCGGCATCTGAGCCGTCCGAAGGATCGTCGAATGCTTTGCCTTTGTTGTCTCCCAAAAGTCCGTCCGTCAAATCGGAGTCGACATATACGTGGGGATCCTGATCGTTCGGGTAGTCGTAATAGATGTAGGTTTTTCCGTCCACATACTCAGCGCTGGTGACCCATTTCGAGAATCCTTCGGTCACCGGCCCGTGATGGACCCAGGTTTTCATATCGTGGCTTTGCCAGGCGTGATAGCCTCCCTTACCCGGCTTTAACCCACCGGGAGCATCGAACTGATGGGGGAAGGGAGTCGTGACGAGAGGAACGTCATATCCTTCCACCGTCGCCGGTTCCGATTGAAAGTTTTTACGTTTGTTGCCTCCATTGTAACGACCGAACATCCAGTAGTTCCCGGGAGCGATGGAGAGCATCACCGGTGCATCTCCCAGATTGGACGGACCAACATTGGGAACCGGATTCCAGTTCTGCCAAACGGGAGACTGCTCGATGACGATCGACTTGGCGGATTTCGGAGCGTCAAATCGCTTCAGTTTGCTGCGAAAAGTGGCCATTTTGCCGGTGGGAGACGCGAGGCCATCTTTCAGAACAAGATTCTCTTTCTGTTCGACGACTTGCTGCCAGTCCTCTTGAGACGAAATCGTCCAATCCGCTGCAGAGATTGTTGCGGCAGTCAAAATGACGGTTGCAGAAACGCAGATCAAGGAACGCATGACTCTCTCCGATGTAGTTGGTGAAGACCGCTCCATCATAGCCGGAAAACGGGTCTCTCGCGAATACTCCAGGCAACTCTCGGATTTCCTGCTGTGTCCCTGTTCTGGGATTGTTATCTTGAGTCTTCCATTCAACCTCTGGCAAGGATCGAACTATGATCGAACAGACGCAATTTGTGTTGGCCGTTCCCGATTTCGAGACCTCGATTCCTTTTTACCGCGATGCTCTGGGATTCCAGATTCACGACATGGGCGATCCGGGATGGCGAATGTATGTTCGGGATCAGTGTCGGATCATGGCGGGAGAATGTCGAGATGCGATTCCTCCGGCGGAACTCGGCGATCACTCTTACTTCGCTTATCTGGTCGTGAGTGACATTGAAGCGGAATTCGAACGCGTCTCAAAATATGGAGCGACAATCACCAAATCCCTGCGCGAAGAACCGTGGGGAATGCGAGAATTTGGCGTACGAACTGCGGATGGACATCGCCTGATGCTGGCCCAGAGACTCTCGAAAACCACGGCGTCGCAGGATTCATAACAGTTCCTGTAAATCGTGCGTGAGAATTTGGATTCGTCTACGACTGAAAAAACAGGTCAGTTTCGTTGAAGGAGCGTTCAAGATGTTGTCTCGCAGCTACTCCATTAAAAACGTCTTTTTGTACTCGCTGATCGTATCTGTGTGCCTCTCAGCATTTCTGGGAATCATCGCGATTCTGAGTGGTGATTTCGGGGAGCTGCAAATCAAGGTCATCCTCACCAGTTTGACAATCTCGGGAGCGAGTCTGGGAGGATTGTGCTGCGGGGCGGCGTACGAAGCGCGGCGTGTCCCGTTTTTTGCACTCGCCGGGATTCTGCTGGTCGGCGTGACCGCCCTGATGCTCCTGTTCGGTATCTGGACGGAAGTCCGTTGGGATGCTTACTGGCAGATGGTGGGGACGATGTCGGCCTTTGCGACCGCTTTCGCCCATCTCAGCCTGTTACAGATGGCTCGTTTGACGAGGCTTTATCAAACCGCAATCTGGTTTGGCTATGTCGTTGATTTCGCCATGTGCGGACTGATCTCGTATCTGATCTGGTGGGATTACGGCTTCGACGAAGACTGGATGTTCCGACTCATCGGCGTCGATGCAATTTTGATCGCCGCCGTCTCGATACTGATCCCCATCCTCCACCGTCTCAGTCGGGGAGAGGTTGATATCACAGACGGCGACATCGAAGCCACTCTCGCGGATATCGATTACGAAATGTCGTCACTCAAACAGAGATTGCAGGAACTGGAAGCCCAGAAGATCCGGCTATTGGAGCAGGTGTAGGCAGTACCTGCTCCAAGCCGAAACGTTGATCACTTCGCATAAAAGTCAAACACCAGCACATCGTCGAGTCGAGGACCAACCAGTTTGACGAACTCCTGATGGGCGGGGTGAGGCAGATAAATGTCACGTCCTTTCTCATCCGCAAACGAGACGATGAAGCCGTGTGTGAAACCGGCGGCCTTGTTCTCGACGCTGACGTCGGTTCCTGTTTCGTAATCGACAATCGTGTCGATCTGATTCGGGAGATTCGAGAATGCATCAACCACTTCCTGAATCTGAGCGTCTGTGATTTCTTCTTTAAACTTAAACAAGACGACATGACGCAACATTTTTCCGGATTTCATCGGGGAGACTCCAAAAGCGGACAATATTTGTTCGGCGACGAATTGATTTCCGGCGGCGTTGAGGTGAACGCCGTCGGTGGTGAGGATTCCTTTTTCGACATTCTCCGCATTCAGTTCTTCCAACTTGTGATGAAACGCATCGTGCAGATCGAGCAATTGCACATCGTGCTCAAAGGCGACTTTACGGCTCACGCCGGCATACTGTGCCAACATCCCGTCGAGCGGATTTTCACCGGCGTGCTTCTCGCCAATCACACTCGGGGTCGCCAGAATCACACGAGCTTCTTTCTCCCGGATGCGTTCGATGAGATCGATCAGGCCTGCTTCGTATTTGTCGATGGGTGTTCCCTGATCGCGGATTGAATGCCAGACGTCGTTGATACCGATGTAAATGACGACCACCGTTGGGTCGTGAGCCAGAACATCTTTATCGAGACGCGCTTGCAGATTGGGAACCTTATGTCCGCCGATTCCGGCGTTAATCACTTCGATGTTTTTGCCTTTCAGGCGTTCGGCAATCTGAGCTTTGAACAACTCCACATAACCGCCCGGTCGTCCTCCCTGTGCGGTAATCGAATCGCCCAGAAAAACGACGCGATCGCCGTCCTTCAAAGGTGTGATCTCTTCCGCGACGCTTAAGTTGGTCATCAAGGCCATGGCCACAGTGAGTGCTAGTATGACTGATTTCATCAAAAGGTCCTTCATCAGCGGGTGAATGATTGAGTTGAGCCTAGTCGGTCGGCGTTCTGGAATCCAGTCATCTTGTCGGCGCTCGCCGCGATTGCAGATATCCGATCAGGTCTCGGATCTCGGCTTCCGTCAGTTTTTCAAATAGGCCATCCGGCATAAGTGATAGATCTGACGCCTTCGTGACCTCAATATCGGACTTAGCGACGATTACTTTGTCTTTCGCGGTTTGAATTTCGATGGTCTGCCCATCATCGCGACCGATGACGCCCGTCAACACACGACCATCCGTCAGTACCACGACCGAAACCTTGAAGGCCTGCGGAACGACGCCGCTCGGATCGAGAATATTCATCAACAGATAATCGAGATTATCGCGATTGGAACCGGTCAGGTCGGGAGCGATTTCGGCCCCTTCTCCGAACAGTTTGTGACAGTTCCCACAGGACTTGTTGAATAAGGCTCGTCCCCTCGCATAATCGACACTCGTGAGGTCAACCTGACTCAGTCGTTCCTTGTATTCAGCGATGAGTTCCTGTTTCTCGGCGGGAGTTTGTCGCAAAGTGCCCCAGATCGCCGTTAGTTTTTGATTGAGATCCGGGTTACCGAGGTTTTGAATTTCTCGTGCTTGTGCGGCGGAGACCTCACCGGAAGGAATTTTTCCGTCGGCAATGGCGTCCAGCAAGACACTCGCGAACGCCTCCCGTGACGTTAATGCCTGAATCGCCAGCGGCTTCCATTCCGCCCGGAAGGAGAGATAGCGTTTGACAACCTCACGAGCTAAGGCGGGATTATCGAAATCGACCATCGCTTTCAGGACAGCGGGTGTCACATTTCGGTCCGGCAACAGTTTCAGCAACAGCGGCTCCAGATCGGAATTTCCCGCTTGCGAGAGAAGCGACACGGCTCGTTGTCGCGATTCGTAGTCCGCCTCTGAGTTCAAAGCGAGTGTTATCAGGTCGTCCATCGCCCGTCCGTCGCCGAAGACTATGGAGAGTTGCTGTGAGAGTTTGCGGATTTCAGCGTCTTTCGATTGGCTGAGTGGCAACGCAACATCCGACCAGTTCCGCGGAGCATCAACTCTCCGCCAGCCGCGAAGCGCTTCCGACATTCCCAGCAGAATATTCCGTTGTCGGTTTGTGTCCCCACTTTGCAGAATCGCGACCAACTGTTCGGTATACGTCGGATGCTCGGCGATTTCGGACGTCAGCCTCCGAGCAAGAAACTGCTGTAATTGCGGCAAATTTGTGAACTGGGCAATGGATAACGCTTCGTCAGGATGATCGACGACCAACGGCTCCAGTCCGTACCAGATCATCAACGGCAGATTGTGGTCGTCAGGATCGACTTCGGAAGTCGCCATGAGTTGAAGACAATTCAGACGATGTTCCTGGGGAAGTTTTTGAACTGTGGACAACAGATGCAAACGATCTGCTGGAGAGCCTCTCTTTGCGATTGCCTCCAGCAACAGTCCAACACCATCAAGTTTTTCGGGAGGAAGTTGTCCGGCGAGGCGCAATCCATAGTGCCGGTGAGCCGGGTCGGAATGAAGCAGGAGTTTATTGACGGTCACTTCATTCCAAAGTCCAAGCGTCACCAAGGTCTGGACTGATTCCAGACTAAGTGACCGATCTTCTTTCGACGTGATCGCTGTATTCCATTCCGGAATGAGATATTTTTCTCCCCGTTGTTGACGATTCCAGAATTCACGACGAGCCGTTCTTCGATACCAGTGATTGGAGTGCTTTTGCAGCTCGAATAGCTTATCAAGGCTCATCGTGGCAATATCGAGATTCTCGGGCACCGGGTTCGGTTCTCCGTAGCTGATCCGATAGATGCGGCCGCTGCTGCGATGAATGCCGTCTCGGTCGTGGCACTCTCCAAAGTCGCACCAGTCGCTCACGTAAACCGCCCCATCGGGACCGTAAACGAGTGAAACTCCCCGGAACCACGGCTGATTGGCAAACATGAAATCGGGGGCGTGTTTGATGACGTACCCCGACCCTTCGCGTTCGATGATGTCTTGATTCACCCGCCGTCCGTGCGTATTGCACATAAACATCCGACCGCGGTATTCGACCGGAAAATCGTCTCCCAGGTAGATCATGCCGCCGCAATGCGAATGACCGCCACCCAGTTCACCGTGCACACCAGCGCCTTCGCGAGAATCGGTCCACTTTTGAGACGCGTCCCAGTGATAGTGGTCGGCGTGCTGATCCATCAAGCTGTAGACGTGTGGATTAAAATCCTGGCCGAACATACGCTTGTAGTGGGCTCCGGGAATCACGTGCCACATGTGGCCGATGACATTGTTTGTGAAGAAGAACTCTCCGTCCGCGTTGTAATCGAGTCCCCAGGGATTCGTGGTCCCATGGACGACCGGCTCGAACACTTCGTTGACCGGATGATAACGCCAGATGCCGGTATTCATCGGCTCCCGTTCGTCCATCGGAACGTGCGGCGGTGCGGGGTAGGAAGTCGCTTTGATGCCGTGTCGCCCGTAGATCCAACCGTCCGGTCCCCACATCAATCCGCTGACGATATTGTGTCCAATGTGTTCGGTGTCGAAACCATTCATCAGCGTGACGATCTTCGCATCCGCTTGATCGTCATGATCTTTGTCGGAGAGAAACTGTAATTCGCCGTCATTGAGAATGTAAATCCCCTCATTACCAAACTCGAAACTGGTCAGAATGTGTCCCTGATCCCAGAAGACTTTCGAGGTATCGTGCTGGCCGTCCCGGTCGGTGTCTTCCAGAATCAGGATCCGGTCGTGAACGTCGTCATCAAAGCTGCCGCCGTTATAGGCATAACATTCGGCGACCCACAACCGCCCCCGGCTGTCGAACTTCATGTCGATCGGCTGGCGAATGTCGGGTTCGGCGGCGAACAGTGTGACTTGAAATCCTTCAGGAACCGTGATCATCTCCAACGATTCCTGCGGCGTCGGCGGACGCTCTCCCGGTTTCTGGGTATCGGGAGCAATTGAGAACTCATCTCCCGCAAACAGCGACAGCGAAAGTGAGGCAATCAGAAAAACGGAGAGCAGCCGGGTCATAACGGAGTCCTGAGTGTGCGGGAAAGTGGTGGGGTTTTATCTTACCCAGCGAGCAGAGACCGATCAAAGATTGTCTTCTGGTGGCGGAAAGAGGTGGAGAGTCGAGGGAATCAGTAGGAACACGGAGAAGACGGAGAAAACGGATTTTCACGGAGTGGATATAAAAAAACGTAAATCAGATAAATGGTCGGACCTTGGGGAATTTCGAAATGAGGTCATGCAGTGCCTTGTTACTCTTTTTGTGAGCTAAGGGGTTCGAGATATTCTCGATCACTTCTAATCTGCCAGGAACGAAGCGATAGAGAACGATCTCACTCACTCTGGCGACGATACTCCTGTATTCATCCAGAGATTCAATTTTTTCGATGGGTCGGTATTGGATTGTTCTATTTGCTACTTCACAAATTGATTTCATTGCGTAGTAGAGATCAAATTCTTCTACCGTTTCACTGTCATTTTGCAGAAAAACAATCCCAATCTCATTTTGTTCTAGTTGCTGAGCTGCCTGAATGATTCTGCTTCGAATTTTCAGATGTTCATTCTGCCTGTAAAGAACTGGTTGTGCGCCACCAAAATGAGATGTCGGTGAGTCTTCCGGTTTCTCTGGAAGATCGATCAATATAAGCATGAGATCCGGAAAAGAAGAGAATGTATATTCGATGGAACCTCCCTTGCTGAGAGATTTGCCAGCCTTGGAAATTTGATGGCGAGCCTCATGGATGAGTTGTGGTAGAGCTCGATGAAATTTCTCAGCATAGTCTTCTGTATAGCCGATGTCCGGATTAGTCAATTGGAAGCCGAGTCCCGAGTGTGTCTTTTTGATCTCTTCTTCTAGTTCCTTGTACGCATCGAACATCGTGAGGGTTTGTGGTGAATCCCTTAGACGTTTGACCTCACAATAGTATTCTTCATTTTTTGATATCAGCTTAAACTCAGGGTTCTTTTTAGAACTGTTGACGTTTGGCCCTCGTTGAATTTGAAGACGGTTGTTTGCCATTGCAATCAAACAAACAACATTCAACTCAGCAATGATGTCCCGCTTTTTCTCTTCATCATGCGCATTGCGAAATTTCTTAAGAATTGAAGGCTGATAGGAGTCAAAGAATTGACAGAGGTTCGGGTGATTCTGGACCAGCTCTTGGTAGAACATTGACTGGTGACGATAAAGGGATTCGATTTCGTCGAGGATAGTTTGAAAGCCAGGATTCATAAGGTATATGACAATTGATGACGTACAGATTGTTCGTAGTTTGTCTGAGTTCGCCTATTCTACCCTAAATCTGAATCCGTGTTTCTCTGTTTCATCAGTTTTATCCGTGTTCCATTCTAGTATTACCGACACCGCGCAACAAAAAAACCGGCCTTCTTCCCGAAAGAAGAAAGCCGGCTTTAGGTGTTGGCCCGCGCTGCTCTCTTAAGAGAACAGTTGCGGAATCGGTGTGCCGTTGCGGACGATCATAATCGGACGCCCGGTGGCGGTATGATATTCTTTTTCGTAATTGATACCCAGGCTCTGGTAGAGCGACGCAGCGGCATCGTCGGGAGTGATGGCATCGTTCAACGGCCCAGTCGCTTTATCGTCGGATTCTCCGATGACCTGACCACCTTGGATGCCTCCTCCCGCCAGCAGCATGAACATGCAGCGGGGATAGTGATCGCGTCCGGGGCTGGGGTCTCGATTGTTGATCTTCGGAGTCCGTCCGAACTCACCGGTGACGAACACTGCAGTCGTTTCAAGCAGACCACGTTCTTCCAAACCGGTCAGCAACGCTGAGAGTGCCTGATCCAGCGGAGGCAACTGTCGGTCTTTGAGGCGTTCCCAGTTCGTGTTGTGGGTATCCCATCCGCCGTAAGTCAAGGTAACGAATCGGGTTCCCGCTTCCACCAGACGCAGCGCCAACAAAGCCGATCCGCCGAGCGGTGTCTCGCCGAATTTTTCGGAAAACGAATCCGACTCCTGGCTGATGTCGAAGGCCCGTTTGGCAGTCGGCGAGGTCATCACATCGAAGGCCTTCTGACCAAACTCATCGAGCCCCTCAATTAACTGGCTCGATTGTTCGTAGCCTTTGAACGTCACGTCGAGACTGCCGAGCAATTTTTCGCGACGGCGGGCTTCGTTCAAAGCGTTTTCACTGTCGATCGAGACCCCGCGAACGGTAAATCGCTGACCGATTCGTGGAGTGGCGGCGGTGTTGAGCGGGTTGTATTTCACACCGAGAAAACCACCGGCCATATTGGTACGTGGAACTGCGACAAACGGCGGCAGGTCGGTCGGCGCGGTCAGTTCTTTCGCAACAACAGAACCGATCGACGGATATTGCAATGACGGTAACGGACGATTACCGGAAATCACATATTCCTGCCCAAGCGCGTGAGCCGCCAGCGTGTGCGAAACCCCTCGCAGAATCGAGAACTTGTCCGCACATTGGGCCAACTTCGGCAAATGCTCGGAGATTTCGATCCCCGGCACGTTGGTTGTGATCGGGTTGAATTCTCCACGATACTCGGCGGGGGCGTTCGGCTTCAGGTCGAACGTGTCCATATGGGATGGGCCGCCGGTCAGGTTTATGAAAATGGCGGACGTTGCCTTGCCGGGAAGAACTTTCCCTTCGGCGGCAGCGAAGGCTTCGGCTCGCAGGATTCCGGAAAGCGTCAATCCAGTGGCACCGAGAACGCCGACTTTCACGGCGTCGCGGCGGGTCACCCCATCGCAGGTTTGAGTTTGTCGCATCTTTGTATTCCTTCTTCGGGAATGGTGTTTGTTGGTGTGGATAAGCTTGTCAGTCGATCAATATCAGTGATTGACGATGAATTCTTTGGTATTCAGCAACGCCCACATTAGTCCTTCCAGACCGTCACGCAGGTCTTCACTGGACGTCAAATATTGCGAGGCGGTTGCCAGTTCTTCCGATTTCGGATAACGGCTGAGCGTCCGCAGGTACGCCTCCGTCACGATTTTTTCGGCATCAAACTTGGGCTCTTCTGTCTTTTTCTCCTGCGGTTTGTTGAGGCCGAGCTGATCGCGGACTTTTTTCATCTGCTGTTCCATTTGTGCAATCCGTTTTTCCCCTTCTGGAATTCTGGGGTTGTCGGGGTCGCGATCTTTCAGTTTCGTCAACTTTTTAAGCATGTTGGCGTGTTGCTGCTCGGCGGCTTTCAAACGGGTCTTGAGTCGTTTTGCAACGGCCTCATCCACACTGCGATTGTTACCTTGGGGAGCGTATTCACGGTAAATCTGTTCGATCCAGCCTTTGTTGTCCTGCAACAATCGCTGCGTTTCGCTGTCGTTGCGCAGGTAGATCGTCTGCAGCAGACTCGCTTCCATCGAGCGATCGCAATCGCAGTTCGATTCGCGAGTCGAACGCCCGAAGATGTCGAGGGCATAATCCGTACGGGCGTAGTTAAAGCCCGAAATCGAACGATCCTCGATGGAACGGACAAACTGCTCGTTGCGTTCGTCGTTGGCGGCGGCCATCTTCAGAGCGTCGATGGTCACTTCCGCCGGCAGACGTCGGGGGACGGCGCGCGAGAAGTTTCGCTCGTCGAGTTCGTTCGTCGCGTTCGGCTTCCAGCTACGTTGATAGGTGGCTGAGTTCGCAATCGTGCGATGCAGCCATTTCATATCATAATTCTGGTTGACAAATTCCGCCGCCAGCCAATCCAGAAGTTCGGCGTTGCTGGGAGGATTGGCGAGGTTCAGGTCATCCGGCGGTTCGACGATCCCGACGTTGAAGTAGTTGGCCCAGACCCGGTTGACGAATGCTTTCGCGAAGTACGGATTGTCTTTCGCCCGCAGCCATTCCATCAATTCCACGCGAGGATCGGGAGCGTCTTCCAGCTTCACTTCTTCATCACCGAGGAGTTTAGCCGTTTCCGGATAAAGTCGCGCCAGGTTCCGGTTTCGTTTGCGAGCTTTCTCATTCAGATTCTTGGGAGCTTCGCGAACGTAAACTTCCTGTAGCGGAATCACTTTGCCTTTCTTGGCGAGTTTTGCCAGTTCACGACGTTGTTCTCCACCTCGTAATTCGGCGACGCCGAGGTCTTCCATCATCTGGCGATATTCCTTGGCGGTTTCCGGATTGCGTCCGAATTGAACGCGTGTGAAAAAATTCGTGAACTGGTTGTAATCGTCCTGAGTCCACTGATCGAACGGATGTTTGTGGCATTGAGCGCACTGAATCCGAATGCCCATAAAGGAATAGGCGAAAGCGAGTGCCTTTTCTTCCGGCTGTCGCAGATTTCGTCGCGCCCAAAAATACGGCATCGATTCGCGATCGGAGAATTGATGATCGTCTTTGTACAGAACCTTCGTCATCTTCTCACAGAATTCCTGGTAGGATTCCTCGCCGAGACGAGAGCTGCCTGTCACAATGCCGGCAACGAGTTCGTCGTACGGCGTATTGTTTTCAACGCGCGAATAAACCCATTCGTACCATTGAGAACCAGGGGCTCTTTGGTCAGGCAGAATGTTACGCAGTTCGTAAGGATTGTTGCCGGTAAAGTCACACAACTTGGTCGCCCACCATGCTGCATAGGCGGGACGTTCCAACAATTCGTCGATCTTCTTCACTCGTTTATTCGAGGAGGAATCGGCCAGGAATTGCTTGACTTCCGCGGGGGTCGGTAAAGTACCTGTGATATCGAGAGTCACGCGTCGGAGGAATTCTTCGTCGGTGCACACATCACTGGGGACGACTCCCAGCTTCGAAAGTTTATTGACGACCAATTCGTCGACTTTCGTCGGGGTGGCGACGGCAGGGTATTTCGGTCCCACTTGATTGCTGACCGGCTGTAAGACGGGAATCGGCACCACTCCGTTATCGTAAAAGATGACCACATGAGAGTCGCCCGGTTCGTTCGCCGTGACGAGCCCCTCGCCATCGATCATCGCGATTTGTTCGTTATTGCTCTGGAAGCGGCACAACGGCGTCACATCTTCCCGGCTGCCGTCACTCCAGGTGACGACTGCTTTGAGCTGGACGGATTCGCCCGCTTTGCGGAACAGAATTTCTTTCGGTTCGACATCGAGCTTGACGAACTCGGCCTGCTGCTCGGGATCGAATGGCTTGGCTCCCGCTTTGATCCAATTCATGAACACCCGGTATTCCCAACTTCCCGGCTCCAGACGCTTACCCCCCTCGTGTGGTTCCACGAGCGTCGGTTTCTGGATGGCGTAACTGTCGGCGGGGACGTCGGTATCAATGCGATCGAAGAGACCTTCGTGATCCATTTTGAAGTCATAGCCGAACAGAGAGAGACGAAAGCCCCCCTGCCCCTGGAACGAACCGTGACAGGCACGCCCGTTACAACCGAGTCGGCTCAACAGGGGGACAACATGGCGACGAAACTCGGGAGTTTCTTCCGCATCAGCAGCCTGATACCGCTGAGACGCGGGAGGAGTGATGTCGTCAGCTCTGACGATATCCGCTAGACAGAACGTTGCGGGAATCAAAAAAGTCAGACAATATCTCATCAGATACACCTTTCCGGGAGAGCGTCTGTGCCGCTGGTGAATTCGGCACACTGTGTCAATGGAGGGTCATAAGTCGGAGGATCAAAAGTCATTGATTGTTGGAATTTCTAGTCGCTGTCGGACTGGTTTTGGAACGTTGCAGCCGTTTATAGCGTGCCAATTCCTTTTCCAGATATTCCTGGCGGTTCTTACGGATCGTTTCCAACTGTCCATCGATCCGCTGGATACGAGCCTGGGCTCGTTCCCGTTCCAGAACCAGTAATTGTTCTTTGAGTTTAATTTTCTGTTGTAGGAGACGTTCCATTTCACTCACCAGTTTTTCGTCGGAGGAGATCGTCATCCGTGCGGCGAGCAATTTAACGCGGGAATCCACCTTCCAGACAGACAGTTGCAGTTTGTAATCTTCCGGAGAACGTTTTTTGATTCGCTCCAGTCGTTCGCGAACCAGATGAATCTGTCGGATTGCTTTCTCATATTCCGACGTCATGTCCTCGTCGAGTTTATTCAACAGTTCGGCCAGTTCCTTGTGATGGGTGCGGGCAAATTTGATGGCCGCGGCTTCCTGATCTGCGGTCAGGCTTTCCTGACTCAACGCGGGTGCCGCCAGCGAGAGCAACATCCCAAAACCGATAACGAATTGTCTCCAGGTCGATTTCACGGGATTCAATTCTCTTTCATTTCCAGAGGTTCGTCTATTATCTCTTCCATCTCGCGCGAAGCGTTTTCCAGAGAGACGGCGGCGATCATCCAACCCGGGATTTCCGGATCGGTACCGTCTTTGAGATCGAAAGCGTTCAGATTGAGCGTTGAGTCATCCGCCAAAGTTTCTTCCGAGTCACTGCCCGTCCAGCCGGCAATCAGACTGGCCACATCTTCTGATTCATTTAGAACCACAGAAGAGACTGAATCTGATTCTGTCCCAGTGAGTAATGCGAACAGCCAGGCAAGAGCAGCCAGAGTCGAACCGACCGCGGCCCAGGACCGCAAACCAGAGATCGGCGTAACCACAGAGGGGGTATTGGCGGCGGATGATAAAGCAACAGCGTCTTGAAACTGATCGTACAGGCCGGACATCGCGGCGACCGCTTCGCAGGCAACGAGGTCGTCGAGTAGACGTTCTTCAAACGCCTCGTTCTCTGCCTCGGTCATTTCTCCCGCAACATACTGAAACGCGAGCCAGTTTAACTCGTCGTCTGGTCCGGGAAGTGATGGTTTTGTCCAATGAGTCATAAGTCGTGGTCGCGTAATCGGGCAGTCAATGTTTTCAGGGCAGCTCGCATCCGTGTGAGCACCGTTCCCAAAGGAAGGTCGAGTCGTTCAGCAATTTCCGCGAACGTGATCTCATCTCCCAATCGCATATCCAGAACGTCCCGTTGTTCCCGTGGAAGTTCCTTAATCTGTTTTCGGAGTCGTGCGACCGATTCTTGTCGAATCAGTGATTCCTCCGGAGTCTCTGTGTTATTGGCGTCGTCGGTTCGTTGAATCTTACGGAAAACTTCCCCATCTCTTCGAAGACGACGACGAAGTCCGCGGGCTTCATTCAGAGCGACTTTGAACAGCCACCCTTTGAAGGTCTCCCGACTGGCCGACTCCCCACGCTCCACAACTTTGACATACGTCATTTGCAGAACATCCGCCGCCAGATCTCGATCCCGCAGGACGCCTCTTAGGAAAGCCCGCAATTCGGAAGAATATTCGGTAAAGAGAGCTTCCAGTTCTGGACGCGTCAGCCGATCGGAATTCTCCTCAGTCACGGAGTCTCTCCAATGAGACACATAATTAAGATGCCTGAACCGTGACGATTATTTTCCGAATCTGTCCGAAAACGCAAAACAAATCGAGATTTTCCCAAACACCGTCTAATCTGAGACTTAGAAGCAATCAGCGGGCGGACTGAATCTGATCCTGGCGGAGTTTCAACAGGCGATCGATCATTTTCAAGTTCGTATCCTGCTGAGAATAATTGACATTTGACTGTTCGAGAGCTCCAGTAAAGAGTAACTCCTGATTCTCCAATTCTGTGCCTGAGCGAACCTTTCCACAACGATCCGTCAGTTGATAACAGGCCGTTCCCACCGATTGCAGATACTCGGGAAAGGCGACTTCGCGCAATTCCAGTTGTCCGAGAGTGACAGGCTCCTGCTGTCCATTCACGCCGGCCACTTCTCCGGTGGCGCTAATTGAAACCTCACCCACACCTTGAGGAACAGTGATGCCGGGAGAAAGAATCAGTTCAGCTCCCTGAATAGCCAGTTGCAATTTTCGGTGTGGACCTATTTCGAGGCATCCATAACGAGTCAGCCAGGTTTGATCGCCGGATTGGACAACCAGAAAAAGATTCGGTTTTTTGACGGCCACATCGAGAGGACGTTGAGTTCTGAGATTGTCTCCCGGATCGGTGAGCAGCGTCGTTCCCGCAAGTCGCACTCCCTGAGGAGCATCGCTCACCCAGCGTAGTTCTACTGACAGATAGCCGATCGATTTTTCGTTCAACATATTCTGGAGCACCAGAGCGCGTGCCTTATTGAGCGACAATAACGTGGCGTCGAATTCCGGCACATTCAACATCGCAGGCTCATCTTCGAGCGATTGTTCGCTGTCAGGATCGAAGGTTTCTGCAAGCCCGCCGAACTGCTGACGAATTTTCAGCATGTTCCGAATCTCGTTCGGTGGGAGTTCACGAGTCTCTTCCAACCACAACTCCAAATCCTCGTCGGAAACGTCGGGGATCACTTCTCGGATGATCGCCGCGTTTGTCTTCCGACGCTCGGGGGAAAGCAATGGAACAGGATCGAGATTTTTAGAAGGCGGTAACTCAGATGGAACCTTCGAGTCTGGGGAGGAATTACGGTCGGCGACCAGATCGAGCAGGCTTTCCGGTTGGACACCATCCTCCAGCAAGGCGTGTCGCGGTTCTCCGGTGACAGGTTCCTGTTCGAGATAGGACGGAGCTGGAGGGGGGATTGAATCCAGATTCGCAGAACCTGACGAGAGAAGCTGGGATGGCTCGTCCTGCTCGGATCGCGCACGCTGGAGATCGTGTGACACGATCACCACAGTCACGGCGATGACTCCCACAACCAGCACTGCAACACTCCATCGAGACTTCATCCCTGACTCCTGCGGGCGAAAAAAGAGTTTTGTTTCGACTATGACCCTACCGTAAGCTGCCAGAACTGACAAGACGATTCACAACCGCCAGCACCCTTCCCCGGTGGTAATCAAAAAAGTAAAGCACTACGATCTTGAAGAAGACTCTTTCAGGCTCGATCCCCAAAGGAGTAAGACAGGGAAGTGATCGTTACTCCCACTGATTATCCCTCGCTACGAGACTGCCGACGAATCAATGTTGTCGGCACTTCGGGAAGCGGGAAATCGACGCTGGCCCGACAGCTTGCAGACGGGCTTCAAATCCCGTATTTCGAAATGGATCGTCTCTTCTGGAAACAGAATTGGCAGGAATCAACCGACGACGAGTTCTTCCCAACTGTGGATGAGGTCACAATACAGGATAAGTGGGTGTTGGACGGTAATTATACGCGAACAACCCCCATCAAATGGCGACGTGTGGAGCTAGTTGTCTGGTTGGATATGTCGTTTGCAAGAACGTTCTATCGCGTCACGAAGCGCGTATTTCAACGCTCACTCTCGAACCAGGAAATCTGGCCCGGAACCGGAAACCGGGAGACTCTGCGGAAGGCGCTTCTCAGTCGAGATTCCATTATCCTCTGGATGCTCACATCCTACCATCGTAACCGAAAGAAATACCTAGAGACGATGCAGTCATCCGATTACGAACACATTCGTTTCGTACATCTGACCGCGCCGCGAGAAGTGCAACGGTTTCTGGAGGCTTTCTGCGCATGACCACTCTCATTGGCATCGATGAAGCCGGCTTCGGACCGAATCTCGGGCCGCTGGTTATCACGGCAAGCGTCTGGGAGATCGATGATGACTACGATCCGGAGTTATTGTGGGAATCTCTAACGCCGACTATCTCACAGTCAGGGAAGGTTGGGCCCAACCAGATTCACGTCGCCGATTCCAAAGAAGTCCATCAATCCTCCAAAGGGATCGGCCCTTTGGAACGTTCTGTCCGCGTGCTACTCGACGCTGCGGAGCACTCGCTGTCGGATTGGAACTCGCTCACGCAGTTTCTCGATCCTCATTATGGAGAGTCGACCGGTGAACCGTGGTATGATGACGCGGAGCTAGCATTGCCAATGGAGCAGAATGCCGAGGTCTCCGAATCATTGCCAGCCGATGTTTTCTCGGCGTGTAAGAACGCTGGCCTAAAACTGCGAACTGTTCGTGCCCAGATCGTGACGACTCGTCAGTTCAATCGATGCATCGAGTTGTGGGACAGTAAGTCCCTCCTGCTATCACGTCTGAGCCTGCAACTCCTCGACAGTTTATGGAATCGGGATGAAAAGACGCTCATCGTCTGCGACAAGCACGGTGCCCGCAATCGTTACGATGCCCTGATCGATGAGATCGGCGACGGGGATTTCATTTTTCGGCTGGAGGAAGGGAAGAGCATCAGTCGTTACAAAGTTGAGAATTCTGAACTGAGATTTCAGATGCAAGCAGAATCTCACTTCCCGGTCGCCGTCTCCTCGATGATCGCCAAGTATCTGCGAGAGACCTCTATGGAATTGTTCAATCAATTCTGGACCACGCGTTTCCCGCAACTCAAACCGACGAAAGGGTATCCTCAGGATGCAAAACGTTTCCGCGCCGAGATCGAAGCCGAATGCCAGTCTCTGGGGCTGGCGGAATCGGACTGGTGGCGGTGTCGGTAACTGATTTCCAGTGAAACTGAAATCCTCACTTCCCTATTTCCCGTATGCGACGGGTGGCGGGTGCGCTCTGCGTCAGCAGAAGCACCCGATGTGTGAGTCGGGAAATATTTCTCGCGGAGGCTTTCGCTGTACGATGCCCCCCTTCCGCCACACGATTTCTAATTCAGAAGTCTTTTTCCCTTATGCGGTTATCACAGAATCTGTTATGATTTCTATCAATATTGGACGATATGTGCCATAGCCCTTTAAAAAGAAAATGGCGAGAGCAGATATGCTGAATCTGACTGGACCTTCCATTGATTCCCGCTTTTGCGACGGTGTTTCCCGCCGTTCGTTCCTCAAGGTCGGTTCGCTCGGAGTCGGTGGACTGACTCTGCCGCAACTGCTCAGCGCCGAAGAACGGCAGGGAACCAAATCTTCCAAGTCAGTCATCATGGTGTATCTCAGCGGAGGGATCTCTCATCAGGACACCTTCGACCTGAAAATGGAAGCTCCCGACGAAATCCGCGGGGAGTTCCAACCGATCGACACCAAACTTCCCGGCGTGCAATTCTGCGAACTGCTGCCTCAGTTGTCTCAAGCGGCTGACAAGTTTTCGGTCATTCGCTCCGTTGTCGGCTTGAGCGACGAACACAGCAGCTTTCAGAATCTGACGGGATACCGGATGGGAGTAGCTCAACGAGACGGCAAACCGACATTTGGATCGGTCGTGTCGCAGTTGAACGGTCCGCTGGACTCCATCACCCCGCCATTCGTCGATCTCTTCCCGACGATGAAACATCAGCCGTATAACAGTCCTGACTCTGGTCTGCTCGGCCCAAAATATCAGGCAATCAAAGCAGACGGCGAGGTACTGGAAAGTATGAAGCTGCGGTACATTTCGGCGGATCAGTTTTCGCGACGCCGTTCATTGCTGCAACAACTCGACGATTTTCGTCGTGAGGCAGACGCCGCCGAGTCATTGGTGACCATGAATCACACCTACAGCAAAGCCTTCGACGTGCTGACCTCCAGCAAGCTGGTGACGGCGCTGGACGTCGAGCAGGAAGATCCCAAAGTTCGCGAACGATACGGCAAAGGCTCCCCCAAGCATCTCGGCGACGGAGCCCCAATGTGGAACGATCAACTGTTGCAGGCTCGGCGCCTGGTGGAAGCCGGCGTCCGTGTGGTGACGGTCGCTTACGGGTTCTGGGATACACACGGTAATAACTTCAGCCATCTCCGTAAGCATCTCCCTCTCTTCGACACCGGGATCTCGGCACTGATCGAAGATATCCACTCGCGAGGACTCCAGGATGACGTTACGGTGCTGGTCTGGGGTGAGTTCGGTCGGACTCCCAAGATCAACGACAAAGCAGGCCGCGACCACTGGGCTCGCGTGAGTAACGCTCTCTTCTCGGGAGGCGGTTTGCAGCCGGGACAGATCATCGGTGCCACCGATAAAACAGGGGGTGAAGCTCTCGACCGGCCGGTTCACTTCCACGATGTCCTGTCGACCGCCTACCACACCCTCGGCATCAGTCCCGACGACCGTATGCTGGACACTGCTGGAGCTCGATTGCAGATTCTCCCACCGGGCGTTCGCCCGATTCGCGAGTTGATTTGATTCGCGTTACTTAAACTGCAAACGACCGAACTCAGCGACGGTTGGTTTGACCGTCTCGACTTTCGACTGCCAGCTTTCCCACCCCAAATTCGGGATCGTCCGACGAACCGCCAATCCCCAACTGTTACCGGGAACAGATGCGGGCGGTGCGAATTCTATCAGTGGAACCGCCGCTTCAATTCGCCAGTAGCCGCGTTCCTGATGAGTGGCGATGAACATTTTCGGATTCCAGACCGGCAATCCACCGACCGTTTCCGAAGTCCAACCTCGCTCGTCGATGGTTAGTTCGTAAAAGAATTCGTGATCTCCGTCGACATCAATGGCAAACGTGAGGCGGTCGTGTCCGGTCAGATCTCCGTCATAATGGCGCCCGGCAGGTTGGGGACCTTCCAGAGGGACATCAGGCAGAGCGAGGAGAGAAGCTGCAATATAGAGGTATTCAGCATCGTAGGTCACCTTCACGAATGACGAGCCTTCATTATAAACGCGACCGCTTCCGTTTTTAAGGACTTCCGGTTTGACGGCTTGCCAGCAATCG
Source organism: Planctomycetaceae bacterium (assembly GCA_014762625.1). Classification (GTDB taxonomy): domain Bacteria; phylum Planctomycetota; class Planctomycetia; order Planctomycetales; family Planctomycetaceae; genus JABURQ01. The sequence continues at coordinate 19,082 of JABURQ010000057.1, forward strand.
TCGTTAAGGAGGCCGTCCAGTTCCGGGCGAGATGCGGTTTGTGTCGCAGAAAGCGCGTTCTTGAGAGTCGGTTCCCGAGGAGGAATGTACCAGTTCGTCGGGACACCTTTGGGAAGATGGTGGACTTGTTGAAAAAGCGTGTCGAGTTCCCCGGCGATGACCGGATGACGATTGACGACCGAGAGCGAGCGTTGCGTTGTTTCGTCTCGCAACAGGGCCGGATTCCGTTGCGAAAGCACGACTCCCAGAAAGCCCGCCTGTCGCAGCCACTGCTCGCGGACTCCGGTATGCCAATCCTGGGGCTGCCGTTCGACGGCGGATGCCTGGACAATGGGCGATTTTCGACTGTTTTGCAGATTCTGTGACTGATCCTGCTCGTAAATTTTACTGCTGAATCTCCGGATGATTGGATTCTCGAGCATTTTCAGTACTGATTCTTCATTAGTGGAAACGTTGAGACGGTGGGAGCCGATCTGCTTCGAACGATGCCATGCCAGCTCCTCGGAGGACCAGAATTGAATCAGTTTCTGCATCCCGAGTTGGCCGGTCAGTGTCTCTTCATAGTCATTCACAAGCTGAATCCAAATCCCCTCGGCTGAAGTGAGATCTCCCGCTGCGAGAGCGTCATTTCCCATTTCCAACAACATGCGGGCCGCGTCTTCCGGGTTCATCCCTTCTAGTTGTCGTGGAAGCAGGCCGATGACCGATTCCGCCGACCCGAACTGCTGGCGGGCTTTCATCGCCATGTTTTGAACTTGTCGGGCGTGGTGGGGATTCGGGTCCTCCCCTTCGACCATCTCCTGGGTGAGAGGGATCAGTTTTCGTCGGGCGTCCCCTCCTGCAGAGACATCAAGGTCCCGAAACAGCTCCGCCACCTGCAATGTTTCGGCGGTTTCGTTCACCCGCAGGACTCCGGAGAACGAGCCTCCCTCTAACCCAGAGACCTTTGTCCGTGAAAGTTCGGTCGCTTCAGCAAGTGACAACCCCATTCGCACCAGAGGTCGTGTTGGAGAGAGATACGATCGTGTTGGTCCCGAATGAGGTTGCAGCGTAACAACGCGTGAGACCTTCCAGGGAAGCAATCCCAGATTCTGAATCAAATCGACATGCCGTGTTCCATCGGCGGCCGCTTTCGCTGCCTGTTCGACGGCGAAGTTGAGGAGCTGTGTCACCTGATCGTTTTCGCTGGTGTGAGTGAGGACGATCACTTCAGGCCGCCATTGTCGTATCTCGGCAACGAGACCTCCCAACAGAACCTCGTTCAAGCGACCATCCGTGCGGGTGTTCCATTCACGAATCAGATCCGCCCTGTGGACGTCGAGATCGGGGAGACCGACCGGGAGACGATGTCCGGCATACGCGGCATTACCGCCGATTGATGTCAATGCTGAAGAGAGACGCAAATCGGTCTGAAGAATGTCATTTTCTGTCTCTCGTTCGACGGGAATGGACGCTACGGTGCGATAACCGTTCTCTCCCGCGTACCAGGACAAAAGAGGAAACGGTAGAGCATCCGGAGAAGCCGTAATCACCAGCATTCCCGCCCTGCGAGAGTTGTTTTCGCACGGCTGCCAGGATTTCCCGCCGTTGGACGTCCAGAGGATTGCGCCAAAATCACCGAGGGCGATACCTTCCTGGCCATCGCGAAAATGAATCGCTCGCAATGGCGTCGGATTGTGAGTCGGTTGTGCCTGCCATGTTTGTCCGTCATCGGGGGAGTGCCAGATGACCGTCCCCGGCTTGCCGGCGACCCAGACCCGATCGCCTCTTTGTTCGACGGCGAGAAAATCCACGACATCTCGCAATTCGGGTGGAAGTCTTCCCGCAGGAGATTCCCAGTTTACACCGGCATTCGGCGATCGCATTAATAATGCCTGATCACCGACAATCCAACCCGTCCCCTGCGGATCGAGATGGACATCCCGCAGATTGCCGCGTCCCAGAGAAAGCTGCTGTGTGGGAGTAAGCTGGTTTCCTCCCCAACTGGATAGTGCTCCGCGACGACCGGCAATGACGCCTCGCACGGGAGAAAGAAAATCCCCCGTCCGCCAGGCTGATGTAATCTCCGCTTCCGATGAAGTGTCGCGCCACGTCAGGCCGCCGTCTTCGGTAGTCAGAACTCCGCTGCCGTACGGCCCCATTTTCGATCCGATGGCGACCCCCTCTTCGAGGGAGAAGAATTTGACTTTGTGCAAATAAGGGAGATCGGGAGTCGTTAAATCCTGCCATGTTTCGCCGCCGTTGTTGGTGAGAAACAGAACGCCTCGTTCCGCCTGTGTGTAGGGTTCAATATACCCCCCGGCAATCCAGCCAATCCGATTGGTCAGGAAGCAGACGCTTTGCAAAGACGCCTCTCTGGGAGCTTGCTCCAGCGTCCAGGTACGTCCACCATCGGTCGTGCGACGGATCACTCCCTGTTCGCCAACGGCCCAACCGGTCTGCCCCACGAAGGTGACATCGTTCAGGGTGGCGTCGTCGAGCAGTGATTTCTTCCACGCTGACCTGACCTCCGCTCGAACAGGATCTGCGGTAACCGCGAGCAGAAGAACGAGGCTCCAGACTCGGAGGAATCGACATTGATATCGCATGCTGTCATCCGTGACAGAGGGAGTTGCGGCTGAATCTCAACAGCCGCGAATCCTAGTGAAAATCACGGATATTCACGAGAGGAATCCCGGTCATCCCAGATCTCCCGATTTCCGAATCGCACGAAACAAACGCCACGCCAGATACAGCGAATAACTACACCCCAGAAAGCCGGGAACCGAAACCCCCCACAACGTCGGAAGCACCTTCATACTAAGGATTTGCGACGAACCGACAAACAGAGCGGCCGTCAGAATCCCCCACGCCATCCGATTGACGATCTTGTCCAGGCGACGATGATCGAGATGAACTTCGAATTTCCCGCGTTTCATGGAACGCAGGAGCTCTCGGGTGTCGCGGGGCAGAATCTCGAACAGTTGCGACCACTCCCGATAAGCGCGTTTGGAGTTTCTCCACAACCGATACGGGGACAACCGGCGTCTCAAAATCTCATACCGATACGGGGCAATCAAGGCCAGCAGCGAGAAGTCGGTTTGCAGGAGACGCCCCGTCCCTTCCAGCATCACCATCACCTTCACCATTAACGAGACTCTCGGCGGCAACAGAATATGATGCATCCGGATGATCCGCATCAGATCCTCCAACGCCCCCGTCAAATCGAAATCATCCAACTCGAGACCGACGTATTCCTCCACAAAATCGACGATGTCCCGCTGGAGCAGATCCCGATCCAGATCGGTCGGCACCTGCCCCAGATCGACCACAATCGACGTCAACCAGCGACCGTCCTTCTCAACGATCGCCATCAGCATATCCTCGACCTGATCGCGCAACTCCTCGTCGATCTTCCCCACCATCCCACAATCGAGGATTCCGATCGTCCCGTCCGGCAGGATCATCAGATTGCCGGGGTGTGGGTCGGCGTGGAAAAACCCGTCCCGATAAACCATATCGAGATAGACGTTCGCCCCCTGGCGGGCAATTTCGGTCAAATCATACTGATCGGCGACAGACTGCGCGTCCGCCACGCTCGTCCCGCGAAACTCCTCCATCGTCAGCACGCGAGCGGTCGAGTATTCCTTATAGGGTTTGGGGAACCGGACCTCTTCCCTCTCCTCGAAATTCCCCCGAAACCGGATCATATTTCGCAACTCGCTGGAGTAGTTCAATTCATCGAGGAGGATGCGTCGGAAGTCGGCGGCGGTTTCAACCGGTCGGTAATGACGCAACAACGAGGAATGCTTCTCCGCAAGCTGCGCGAGAATGTCCATAATCTCCAGGTCGTGCTGAATCCGTTGCTCGATCCCTTCGTGCCGGACCTTGACCACCACCTCGGATCCATCGACCAAAATCGCTCGGTGTACCTGTCCGATCGACGCCGATCCCAGCGGCTCGCGCTCGAAGCGACCGAACAGTTGGTCGGGTGGCTCTCCCAATTCCTCTTCGATGATGCGGCAGACCGTCTCGTAATCGTCGGCGGGAGCCTGCGATTGCAGTTTGGTCAACTCTTCGCAAAAATCCGGACCGACCAGATCCTGACGGGTACTCAGGATTTGACCCAGTTTGATGAAGGTCGTTCCCAGTTCGGTCAACGCCAACCGCACCCGCACCGGGTAGGACAGATCGGCGATCTTCTCGCCGTCCACCGTGGATAGATATTGCTTCACCCAATCGCCGGGGACCGACTTCAGCCAGTCCGCCAGGCCGTACTTCATCAAGGTGTTGACGATTTCGCGAAACCGTCCCACATTGCGGATCATCGGCACTAAACCGGGCATACTCATGGAGGATCCCATGTTGAGCGGGGAGTTTTCAGAGTTGACGTTTGAGCGATGCTTCACAGCCGCTCTCGCAATCTTAACGCACTCAACTCAATACTTCACAACGATTTGCGAATCTTGTCGAACCCGGTCAGCATCTCCTCGCCCGCCAGCTTCAACGCCTTGAAAACTCCCTCCGCCGTCTCGGTCGCCGCCTCTCGGGTCGGTTCGTATTGTCTCATCAATTCG